>JBATEC010000185.1:0-5538 GCA_049663825.1 Methanothrix sp.
ACCCCAGCTTATCCGCCACCAAAAACGATAAGCTGGCGTTGCCAACCTGGCCCATTGCCTTCTGTGCCTCTCCTTTTCCGTGCCAGGCGTTGCTGTAGTGGGGACCCAACTCTATTGCCTTGTTGTAAGCCTCAAGAGCCTCCTCGTTTTTGCCCTGTGCCCGCAAGGCATCTCCCTTGCTTATCCAGGCGCTGGTCTTGGTGGTGGAGGGCTTGATATCGGGAGAGTCCTTGAGAACCTGATCATAAACCTCTACGGCCTCGTCGTATCTTCCCAGCTCGAAGAGGGCCTTACCTTTCAGCTGCAGGAGGCTGATATCTCCGGCGTTCTTCAAGATGGCCTGATCATAAAACTCCAGAGACTTCTGGAAGGCTGCTCTGGCCTCATCTGTTTTGCCGGTCTTATTGAGCGCCCATGCTTTGGAGGCCCAGTTGAGCGCCAGATCTTCGGTGTTGTTCTCTGGGATCAGCTCGATTGCTTTATCATAAGCCTCCAGGGACTCATTATATCTCTTCATCTCTACCAGGAGACTGGCCTTCCACAGCCAGCTTTCGGCATCCTCTGAGTTCTGCTTGAGGACTTCATCAAAAGCCTCTATCGCCTCATCCTTACGGCCCAGCTCCGACAGGATATCGGCTTTGAAGTGCCAATTCACGCGGCTCCTCGGGTTCAGTTCCAGGGATTGGTTGATGGCCGTCAGGGCCTCCTCCCATCTACCGCCTGCATATGCCAGCACTTCGGCTTTGGTCATCCAGTAACTTGCCAGCTCCCGAGTATTGGAGGATGGTATCAACTCGATGGTCTTGTCGTAAGCCTCCATCGATTCGTTGATATCTCCTGTTCCGCCTACGACTTCGGCTTTCATTCCCCAGGCGCGGTAATCCTGGGGATCGATCTCTATGGCCTTGTTGTAGGCATCCCGGCCCTCATCCCACTTCCCCAGGTTCGTCAGGACATTGCCCTTGCCGATCCAGGCATCGGCATCTTTCGGGTCTTTCTCGATGCGCTTGTTGAATGCCTCCAGAGTTTTTTCATAAGCTTCTATGGACTCATTCTGCCTGTTCAGGCTCCTCAAGACTGCGGCCTTCCGTTGCCAGGAATCAGCATCATCAGGGTCCTTCAACAGGGTTTCATCCAGAAGGGCGAGCGCCTTCTCGTAGGTCTCAGAGGATTCGTTTACCCTGTCTACTATATTGAGGTACGAAGCCTTGCGGATCAGAATAGTCTCGTTTCTGGGATCTATCTTCAGGGCTTCATCGAGGGCTGAAATGACCTCTTCGAAGGAGCTGTTATACGCAAGCTCTTCTGCTTTGTCCATCCAGTAGTCTGTTGTATTTTCCTGTGCTGTGACACAAGTACATAGCGCTGCCAGAGCCAGCAAAGTGAGAGCGAGCTTTGCTCCTGCTATTCCCGCTATTTTCATACGATCACCTCTTTTCTTAGGACTCACAAAAATTGATTTAGGTTCATTCCTCATACCCCAGCTTATCTGCCACCAAAAACGATAAGCCGGCGTTGCCAACCTGACCCATGGCCTTCTGCGCCTCTCCCCTGCCGTGCCAGGCATTGCTATAATGGGGCCCTAAATCGATGGCCTTATTGTAGGCCACCAGAGCATCCTCATTCTTGCCCTGCAAGCGCAGCGAATCGCCCTTGCCTATCCATGCGCTAACAGCTGTTGTATCAAACTCGAGGCTCAGAGATTTCTTGAGAATCTGGTCATAAGCTTCGATAGCCTCATCGTATCTGCCCAGTTCGAATAGAACCAGGCCCTTCTGTTGCAGCAGACGGATATTTCCTGTATTCTTTGAAATGACCGTTTCGTAAAACTCCAGGGACTTCTGGAAGGCCGCTTTTGCCTCATCTGTTCTGCCGGTCTTATTAAGCGCCCATCCTTTGGAGAACCAGTCGAGCGCCAGATCTTCGCTATTGTTCTCTGCAATCAGCTCGATGGCTTTATCATAAGCCTCCAGGGATTCGTTGTACCTCTTCATCTCCACAAGGAGATTGGCCTTCCACAGCCAATTGTCAGCATTTTCGGGGTTCAGCCTGAGGCCTTCATCAAATGCCTCTACCGCCTCATCCTTCCTGCCCAGTTCCGACAGGATGGTGGCTTTGAAGTGCCACTTGGAGCTGCTCTTGGGGTCCAGCTCCAGGGAATGGTTGATGGCCGTCAGGGCCTCTTCCAGCAGATCTGTTCTCGGGCCGTCATCGCTCAGGCCTCGGATTGCCAGCACTTCGGCTTTGGACATCCAGTAACCTGACAGCTCCTGAGTATTGCCGGAGGGTATCAGCTCGATAGTCCTATCGTAGGCCTCCACCGATTCGTTGAGATCACCTATTCTGCCTATGACTTCCGCTTTCCTTCCCCATGTGTGGTAATCCTGAGGATCGATCTCTATGGCCCTGTTGTAGGCATCCCGCGCCTCCTCCCATTTCCCCAGGTTCATCAGGGAATTGCCCTTGCCGACCCAGGCATCGGCATCTTTTGAGTCAGTCTCAATGCGCCTGTTGAATGCCTCCAGAGTCTTTTCATAAGCTGCAAGGGACTCATTTTGTCTGTTCATGCTTCCCAAGACGGTAGCCTTCCACTGCCAGGCCTTTGCATCATTGGGGTCCTTCAACAGGGTTTCATCCAAAAGGGAGAGCGCCCTCTCGTAGGTCTCAGAGGATTCGTTCACTCTGCCTAATACGCTTAGCTCCAAAGCCTTGTGAATCAGTATGGTTGTATTATCGGGATCTATCTTCAGGGCCTCATCGTAGGCGGAAACGGCCCCTTCGATTGAGCCGTTGTTCATGGATTCATCTGCTCTGTCTATCCAGTATTCTGTAGTATTTTCCTGCGCCAGAGCGCAGACGCACAGTGTTGCCAGAGCCAGCAGAGCAAGAACAAATTTCGCTCCGGCTACTTTTTTTAACGGCCCATCTGCTTCTTTTACCATATTCCAGGCGTTCCTTCTTTTCAATTTACCCACTCTCCTTTTGTTTTCCTTTAGATAATATCCACAAAAAAATTAGCAAGCTTCATCCCAGATACCCAAGCTCCTTGGCCTTGGCAAAGGCTTCCTCTGCCTCGGATGTGCGGCCTAATGCCTGTAGGGCATGACCTCTTTTATACAGGGTCATAGGATCTGGATTATAGAACTTCAAGGACTGCCTGTATGCATCCATAGCATCTTCTTTCCTGCCTAAACTCTGCAGGACGTCGCCCTTATCCACCCAGATCAGAGAATCGCTGGGAAGAAGCTCTACGGCCTTATCCAAGTCCTCCAGGGATTCGTTGTACCTGCCCAGAGCTCTGAGTGCAAGACCCTTAGCATACCAGCCTCCGAAGTTGGTTGGGTCCGTCTTGATGGATTCATCGAAGGTTTTGAGGGCTTCTTCTGGCTTGCCCAGCTTCATGAGGGCAGTGCCTTTACTCTCCAAGGCAGCTGCATGGGTAGGTACGGACTCTGAAGATAACTCAATGGCCTTATCATAGGCCTTGACGGCCTCTTGGTATCTACCTGCACTATAAAAAACAGAGCCTTTGCTGAGCCAGATACCAGTCAGCCTCCTAGTATCGTTGGCGGGTATTAGCTCAATGGCCTCATTATATGTCTCAATGGATTCGTTGTATCTCTCCAATTGGTTCAATATGCCTGCCTTGTTTACCAGGGCGCCTGAAGTATATATCTTCATTTCAGAGTTCAGATCGATAACCTTATCATAAGTTTTGATAGCCTCCTCACTCATTCCCATGCCTTCGAGGGCTTGGGCTTTGGATAATAATGTTTCAGCATCCTTTGGACTCCTTTCGATGCTTTGATTGAGGATTTGGATAGCTTTCTGAAAAGCCTTGTTGGCCTCATCCTTCTTATACATTAGGGCTAAGATGCAGCCTTTGGTTTGCCAAAGAGTAGCATTTCTGGGATCTATTTGCAGTGCCTTATCCAAGGCTTGAACGGATTCTTCCAAAGAGCCGTTATTAAAATACTGCTCATTCTTCTTGTACCAATAATCCGTAGTGTTCTCCTGTGCCCTTGTAGGAGCCTTGTATCCCAGCTCTTTGGCCTTGGCGAAGGCAACATCCGCCTCTGAGGTGCGACCGAGGGCCTTGAGGGCATTGCCTTTGAGAATGAGAACCATCTCGCTGGAGTTCTTAGAATCTATCTCAAGTGCCCTGTCGAATGCCGCAATCGCCTCTTCCTGCCTTCTCGACTCATACTGCAGGATATCGCCTTTCGCTGCCCATGCCCATGAGATTTCATCGGTTTTATTTGCCGGCAAGAGCGAAATATACATATCGAAGGCCTGCAGAGATTCGTTAATCCTGCCCAGCACGCTCAGAGCAAATGCTTTGCCCTCCCATGCATTGGGATTTTTTGGATATATCTCCAGGGCATGGTTGAAAGCAGCGAGAGACTGGTTATGCCTGCCTTCATCATAAAGAACGCCGCCCACTTTTGTATATCCCGTATTGCATAGAATACGGCCTTTGCCTATCCAGGCATCAATATTTTTTGGATCGATCCTCAAGGCTCTATTGTATGCTGCAAGAGACAGGTTGAATTGGCTCGTATTCCTGCCAAAATCCGAGAGGGCATTGCCTTTGCCAAGCCATGCCTTTGAATCCATGGGATTCGCATCGATGGACCGATTGTAAATTTCCAGGGCTTTATCGAAAGCCTTATCGGCCTTTTCAAAAGATCCGCTTTCCGATAGATCATGGCCTTTTTTCATCCAGTATTCTGCGGTTGTGTTCTTCTCACCAACTGGAGCTAGCATGTAACCTAGCTCCTTCGCCCGAGCATTGGCTGATTCCGCCTCAACCTGGCGTCCCAATGCCAATAGAGCCCGACCTTTTTCATTCCAGGCCGAGGCATCAGAGGAATTCAACTCTATGTCTCTGTTGGAAGCATTCAGAGCCTCGTCAGCTCTACCTGCCATCAGAAGAGTCTCGCTCTTTTGGAACCATACGGATGCCAGTTCCTTGGTCGAATTGGCTCGAGTGTTTTCGATAGCTTTGTTATAGGCTTCAAGGGACTCGTTATATTTGTGCAGGTTTGCAAGGGCATCGGCTTTGGAGATCCAAGCCCCTCTATTCTTTGGATCGATATAGATAGCGTTATCAAGTGCTCTAACAGCATCCACGTACTTCTGTTGAGCTAGTAAGACGCTGCCTTTGCCTACCCAAGCCTCTACATACTTTGGATTTATCTCAATAGCTTTGTCAAGGCTTTTGATTGACTCGTTGTATTTGTCTGGCTCATGTTTAGATAGGGCTATAAAAAGCAAGGTGTCGCCTTTTTTGAACCAGGCTTCTGCATATCGAGGATTTATCTCAGTCGCCCTGTCAAAGGCTTTGATGGCATCATCAAATCCCTCATTCTTGACCAAGGCCAGATTGATGAGAGCTTCCCCTTTGCTTAGCCAGGCATTGGCATTCTTGGGATCTAATGAAATTGCTTTATCAAATGCTTGTACAGCTTGCTCATTAGAATCGTTCGCACTCAGCTCATAGCCCTTTTCCAACCAGTAACCTGCGGTGTTCTCCTG
>JBATEC010000186.1:0-5862 GCA_049663825.1 Methanothrix sp.
TGCTCTCGCCCCTCTTTTTGGCCCGAATGATATATCTGATCTTCTTCTCTGTTAGCTTTACAACCTTATTCTTCTTTCCCATGCCTTTTTGATGGGTATATAAAGTCAAGAGTTTCGGGACTCTACAGGTATGTTTTCCCGCCGAAAGGTTGAAAGGAAAGAAGATTCATCGCCAATCGTCAGGACTGGCGGATGAGGGAATTTGCTAGAAAGATTTAAATTTAAAGATGAAAGGGTAAAGGCTGCGTTACTGGCAACTTTTATGAGCCTGGCATCGATTATTATCATATTAAAATTTACAGAAACCAATGTAAGCTGGAAGATGCTCTCCGCTGTCCAGGGGCGATTTTTAATCCTTGGTCTTGTCCTGCACATGTTCTCCTGGATCTTTTATGCAGTCAGGCTCAAGCTCCTGGCATCACTCGCCGGACATGAAATAAGCTTTCGCCTGTCGCTTGTATCGACACTGGCCTCAAATTTTCTTGCCGCCATCACTCCCTCTTCTGCCGGAGGCGAGCCGTTGCGCATCAAGATTCTGGCAGATGACGGCATGAGCTACGGCAGTGCAACGGCCGTGGCAGTAGGCGAGCGATTGCTGGACAGCATTTTCTTTGTAGCTTCCCTGGCTTTATTTCTCATTTTCTCCAACTTTTTGACAGGTTTCGGCCTGAAGATAGGGGCCTTTTTCTTCGTCCTTCTCGTCCTGCTCTTGACCTTTCTCTGGCAGCTTGTCAGCCGGCCGGAGAGGATTGCCGGGTTTATGTTGTGGCTGAAGAAGAAGACCGGCAACAGACCAATTGTCTTTTCTCTGGAGAAGGAGATCTGGCTATTTCGTGAAGCGGGAATTCAACTGGCCAAAGAAACATTGCGCCGCACGCCGGTGATGGCTGGTCTCACCGCCATCATCTGGATGTGTGATTTTTTGGTCCCCTCATCACTGCTTATCGGCATGGGGGCAGATCCTAAATTCCTTCTTTCCATTACATCCCAGATAATCCTTGCCATAATTGCCATCCTGCCATTGACTCCAGGTGGCAGCGGCGTGGCCGAGCTGTCCATGAGCTATCTCTACTCCATGTTTGTGCCGCCTGCGCTACTGGGGCCTCTGGTGATACTCTGGCGTGTCGTCACCTACTTCTCCAACATTGTGGTAGGGGCGGCCTTTGCCGGAGCTTCGATTAACTGCATGAAGAGAAAATAGTTTCTATCAGGTGGCTATGAGCAGCATCAGCAGCGCCGAGAGCCTTACAGCCACGCTGATGCCTGTGGATATCATCACCAGGGATAGGCCCAGCCTCATGCCGAAGACCGAGGTGTAATTAGGCAGAAGCGACCGGAGAGAGTAGAAGGGAAGCATGAACAGGCTGCCCAGCATGAGGACGATGAGGGCTTTTGTCTCAGATATGCCGCCGTTTTGGATCAGAGGCCCCAGCAGGGCGATGCCTGCCTTGGGACTGGCCACATAAATGGTGAGCGGGATTACCGTCTCCGGGGGAACTTGGAAAAATTGGGCCAGGGGCATGACATCAAGCGATTGGAGAATGCCTTCCTGGCTTAAATACAAAACCAGGAAAGTCATAATAAAGTAGAGCCCTGCGATCCTGAGAAATATGCGGCTTTGTCCTCTCAGTGATTTTATGGCTGCCTGCCTTAAGTTTTTGTGTGTCTGGGGCGGGTGCGGCTGCAGCGGCGCGGCAGAAGAAGCAGGAGAGACTGAAGACGCGGATAAACCTGCGGGAAGATAGGCTCGGCCCAGGACAAGGACCAGTGCCAGTTTCATCAGTCCGGTAGCGATAGAGATAACGGCATAAGCCCCGCCCACGAAGATGCCCAGAACCGGAATAACAAAAGCCAGTTGGTAGGTGAAAAGCTCCCGGAAGTAGACGGGAACGCTGTTCATTATGGCACTTAAGAATGCCTGGCGCTCGCTCATCTGCCCTTCCGCTTTCAATCTGGCGATCACTGTATTGGCCGCCAGAGCCGAGCCCAGGCTGATGACGAAGGTTGAGGCAGACACGGCCGGCAGGTGCGATATGCAAACCAGCGGCCTGGCCAGATGGGAGATGCGCGAGAATGCATTCATCTCCACCATGACGCCGGTGAGAAAGAGCATGATAAAGACGGTTATCATGGTGGAGACGGTATCGTCGAGCGTCTGCAGAAGTAGATCGAGCATTATCAAATCCTATTTCAGTAATCTGGAATTCGCTTAACGATTCTTTATAATTTTCGGTTCTTCGCGTGAGATTTATTACCCAGCAAGGCTTGCAGAAGAAAAAAGGACATTGATATAGGATTACTTTCCCATGAGATCGTTTTCGCCTCGCGTGGCCGCCCGGGCGCTCTGGCAGATGAGGGTGCGAAGGAGGCCCTTTGTGCTCTCCCACGGCATAAATGCCCGCTGCAACCTGAGCTGTCGTTTTTGCGAGTACTGGAGGCATCCCGGCAAAGAGATGAGCACGCCACAGATCCTGCAAATGCTGGATGAAGCTCACGATTTCGGCATAGGAGTTTATAATGCCTGGACGGTGGAGCCGCTGCTGCGAGATGATCTGCCCAAAATTCTCAGCCATGCCAAGTCCCTGGGCCTGACAACCTCGCTCATCACTAACGGCCTGCTCCTGCTCAAAAGGGCCGGAGAGCTTGCTGATCTTGACCATCTCTCCGTCTCAGTGGACGGCATCAATAGTTACAAAGAGCTGCGGGGCATCGATCTGCAGGACGTTTTAGCGGGCATTCGTGCGGCGCAGCAGGCGGGCCACGAGATTCTCATGAACTGCGTCATATCCGGCAAAAATGTGGGTGAGCTGGAGGATCTGGTACACCTGGCCGAGTCGCTGGGGTGCTGGATATCTTTTGAGCCCATGCATGAGTCTTTCGGCATCGAGGAGAAGGTGTGGGGCTCTTTGAGGATATGCAATATTCCTGCATACGAGGCGGCGTTAGATCGGCTGATAGAGATGAAGAGAAGCGGAGCGCCTATCATCAACTCCGTGACCTACCTAAAAATGATAAGAGACCTGGAGCCCAAATTTAGTTGCCACGCAAGCGACATCATTTTGCATGTGGCAGCGGACGGCAGCGTGGATTGCTGCCGCGTGCACCAGGAGCCGCTGGGCAATGTCTCCGAGGGAATGGCAAAGGTGTGGCAGTCGTCGCAAGAGAGACGCAGGGAAATCGTCCAGGAGTGCGAAGGGTGCCTGTTCTTCGGGTATGTGGAAAACAGCCTGCTCTACGAGTTTGTGCCGGAAGTTCTGACGCATTACGAATGGATTTAGGACCCGCTTCCAACTCTCACATGGAAAACGAAAAAGGCTACTATTTTATCGGCTTTTGTCCTCTTGCTTGCGCTTTTTGCCTTCGGGCCTCTTGTTTCTCTTTATTTTTAGCAACCGTTGCCGTGCTCGGTGCATCCTTTTTAAATAGGTTGATCATGATCGCTCCCTCGCATAACTCACGATTAATATTGTACCATTGGTTCTGCTCATATTAATTTGTTCGCATGGTCAAAAACGCCGGAGAATAGATTGATTATGGCAAATAACAGGAGCAAGACACCACCTCGATGCGCAGAAAAACGGGACGTTCTCCGTCCCATCAAGTCCATCCGTCTGGACCGGACTGCCCTGAATCAACAGGGGCATGCTCGCCAAATCTTGTGCATCCATTTGAGGACACTACTGATTTTTGGTGTTGTTTCAATTTTGGGCGCGTCGACGGTCTCGATACGGATACTCGTCCACAGGCACCCATTTGATTTTCCAGAGGATTGAAATAAATCTTGGGCTGGTGAAATTGCCTTCGTTGACTTTTTCCAGGCAATAGTCATGCAGGTATGGCATCAATCTTGCCATAAATTGGAGCTTTTCCCTTACTTCCTTTGCAGGCAAGAGCCTGGCAATAATGGAAAATATCGTTATGGATATCGATGACGATCTTTATTCCATCGATGCTCATCTTACACATGTTTACCCGATAAAGATATGATTCAGAAGATCTCTGCGATGATTAAGGTGATGCAAACGAGATTTCATAGCGGCATAATTATTGCATTGCTCTTTGCCACGGCTATCATCTGGCTGGGAGCGGCCCAAGGCAAGGTGGTTATCAATGAGATGGAGGCAAATCCGGCGGGAGATGAAAGCGCCTTCAAGACCACTATAACAGCCTGGTTTGAGCTTTATAATAATGATGATAAAGATGTGGATATAAGCGGATGGAGCGCAACGAACTCGGAAGGAAGATCGATAACATTTCCTCAGAGTACGGTCATAAAAGGCCTGGATTATTACGTGCTGGATGTGAGGTCCAAATGGCTGGCTCAAACCGGCGAGGTTCTGGTGCTGACCGATGATGCCAGCGCAGAGGTGGACCGGACGGCCGTTCTCAGCGACGAAGAGGATAACGAGCTCGCCTGGACCCGAGACCCGGATGGACGAAATACAAATAGCACGGATGACTGGAAATTCCTTGCCAGTAGCCGAGGATTTTGATGGGATACGAGGCGTCGCTGGAGCGGGCCTGGGATGAGCTGGGCATGCTCTCTTTAGAGGATGCTGCCGTCTCTTTCCTGGGTGAAAAATACCAGGTGAGAGCAAGCGAAAGAGCTGTGTTGCAGCCCTCCGGTTCTCCAGCGGAGCAAATGCATGCCGTGCTCATCCTGCACTACCTGATCGGCCTATTGAAGCACGGCTACTACCCCCGGGGCGAGTGGATATCCTTCAAAGAGACGAAGGGCGGCGAGCTCTTCTGGCCCGCCTTTAGAGAGAGCGCCATAAAGCCGCTTTTGCAGAGCTTTCAGAGCGATCCAGAGCGCTTGATCCGGGTTATGCTGGAGCGCCTGGCAGGCAGGAGAGTGGAGGACGGGGATGTGGCAGTGGAGCTGGCCGCTTTTCCTGATGTCTTCGTCAGATTGGTCTTCTGGAAAGGAGACGAAGAGCTGCCATCCGAGGCGAGCATGCTCTTCGACCGCAATCTGACGGAAATCTACAGCACCGAGGATGTGGCGGTGTTTCTCATGGCTGTGGCCCGGAAGGCCATAGGATGAAAACACGATAATCTCATGGCCAATGAACCAGTCCCACCTTTGCCGCTCTCCTGGTTGCATTGCTGGCACCTGCCTTAGGATCAGCGTTCCTGAAGTTGTTGATGCTAGCAGTGAACATATCAGACATCAAGCCTCCTGGATTCTTTTTGAATGCAGTGTTCTCAAATATTCCTGGATTCAAGTTGCTCAGATCGATGGCAAGCGGATTTCCCCAAATATATCCTGGGTCCATTGGATTTATTATGGTCCTGTTGACCGATTCATTTAATGCATCACGATTAGGATCTATCGCGTCCGACGGGGATTCTGCAAGAACAGGTGCTATCAAGGCAATCAAAAGGGCTGCAATTATTGCTTTTCCCGAATATTTCATATAGCGCCTCCTAAATGTGTATTTTCATTCATTCATCATACTTCATTCTTGGCAACCAAGACGCTGAACGCCGCCCACTTTACGGCAAATGACGATACGCACTATGGCGGTTATATACTTTGCGGTATCTTGGATTATCATAGAAAGCAGTGCAAGCTTGCGGACACCGAATGTTTGACATTAGCATGCCAAGCGATTTCTTTAATATTGATTGTTATCTTAATAATGATACTAATATATCTGACCATGGACCAAGTCGGCTTTAAGACTTTGTTTCGTCTCTGCCTTTCATCAAGAATAAATTTATATATCATTGTTTACAATTAATATACCAATAAGAAGGGATAAGAATATGAACCGATTTTCTGCTCCTATGAAAATACTGGTATTGTTAATTTTTTGGTCGTGTACGCATATCATTGAATTGGTATCCTGAATGCCA
>JBATEC010000187.1:0-9914 GCA_049663825.1 Methanothrix sp.
CTCTTGGCGGCATCATAGGTCAGGCCTTTAGGTAATGTGTCTGTGACCTTGACGATGACAAGTTTAGCTGTACCCTTGTTATCTATTTTTAGTGGGAAGTCGATGGAAGCGCCGATTGCACCACGATCTGGGATGGCGGTTTTATCAACATCCATCAAGACGTTATAGGTTGTGACAACTACAGTATCAGTGGCGGGGCATAACTGCGGCTTGTCAGGACGTGTGCTGTCCGTGACAGTAACTTTGTAGGTCGTTGTTGTGGTCGGTGAAGCTGTTGGTTTTTCTTTGGTAGCATCATCAAGACCTGTTGCCGGGGACCAGAGATAGGTGTAAGGCGAGACGCCTTTCGAGGCTGTGCTGGGGGTGCCGCCAAGCGTTGTCGAGCTGCCGACAACTATGAGTCTATCGGGACCGGCATCTGCCTTCAGAGCGTCGACGACACTGACGGTATTCATCTTACTGCCGGTTATACCATCGGCATCGGTAACGGTCATGATCACATTATAGCTGCCGCCGGCCGCATAAAGATGCTCAACATCTCGACCGGATCCGGCTGCTGAGCCGTCACCAAAGTCCCAGATGAAAACAACCGGCTCTTTGAGGAACGGGGTGATGCCGGAAAATGCAGTATTCTGGTCGCATTTGTTCGTGAAGCTGAAATCGATCTCAGAGACCTTGACCTCTACCGGATCCTTAGCCGTGCAGCCCTTGCTGTCCGTGACAGTGACCTCATAGGTGGTGGTCGCGAGAGGCGTGGCTTTGGGATTGGCTATCGTGCCTGAGTCTAATGTAGCCGATTCAGTCCAGGAATAGGTATAATCCGGTACACCATTGCTGGCTGTTGGATTGCCTCCAATAATAGCGAAGCCGCCTTTGACTATGAGTTTATCGAGACCGGCATCAGCAGTTACAGAAGTTGGAACTGTAACCGGCTTTGTGATCGTACCGACAATGCCGGTTGGATTGGTTACAGTCATCGCTACTGTATAGCTGCCACCTGCTGCATAGATATGGCTGACTTTCTGGCCGACGACGCCTGTTGTGCCATCGCCAAAGTTCCAGGTATAGACGACAGGAGAAGCCACGTTCTGTGAAACCGAGCCAGTTACTTCAACCGTCTGAAGGCACTGAACATCCACATCGAAATCGATCTCAGAGACAGTAACAAGTACCGAATCCGTTTTCGTGCAACCCTTGCTGTCCGTGACAGTGACCGCGTAGGTGGTGGTTATGGCGGGCGTGGCTTTAGGATTGGCTTTCGTCGCATCGTCAAGCGAGGCAGGATTAGTCCAGAGATAAGCGTAAGGTGGAACCCCATAATTGGCTGTGGGACTGCCGCCGATGTCAACCGAACTGCCCGAGAGTATTGTTTTATCGGGACCGGCATCTGCGACTAAGGTCGTCGGAACGATGACCGTCTTGGTAACCGTACCGGTGAAGGCTCCTTCGGTTACGGTCATCACTACCGAGTAGCTGCCTCCTGCGGAATAGGTATGGGAGGGTTTATCGCCGGAACCATGAGCTGAACCGTCGCCGAAATCCCAGTCGTAGACGGGATTGGTAAGGTACGTGGCGGTGCCGGTGAAGTCCACTATCTGGTCGCATTTGATAACCGTTGAGAAATCGACCTTCGAGACGGTTATCGTTACAGGATCGGTATCTTTGCAGCCCATGCTGTCAGTGACTTCGACCGTGTAGGTGTAGACTCCATCGGTGTCGGGCGTGAATAGGGGTTTATCCTTGGTGGCATCGTCAAGATGAGCGGTCGGAGTCCAGGAATAAGTGTATGAAGGGACTCCACCACTGCCGACCGAAGCGCCACCGAGGGTAAACGGAGTGCCGTCCTTCTTGATTACATGATCGGAGCCGGCATCAGCCACCACGGGGGGTGGGAACTTCGACGGTCTTGGTGATCGTATCGATTAATTGGCCATTCTCGGTTACGGTCATCACTACCGAGTAGCTGCCTCCTGCGGCATAGGTATGGGAGGGTTTATCGCCGGAACCATGAGCTGAGCCGTCGCCGAAATCCCAGTCGTAGACGGGATTGGTAAGGTACGAAGCGGTGCCGGTGAAGTCCACGATCTGGTCGCATTTGATAACCGTTGAGAAATCGACCTTCGAGACGGTTATCGTTACAGGATCGGTATCTTTGCAGCCCATGCTGTCAGTGACTTCGACCGTGTAGGTGTAGACTCCATCCGTGTCGGGCGTGAATAGGGGTTTATCCTTGGTGGCATCGTCAAGATGAGCGGTCGGAGTCCAGGAATAAGTGTATGAAGGGACTCCACCACTGCCGACAGAAGCGCCACCGATGGTAAACGGAGTGCCGTCCTTCTTGATTACATGATCGGAGCCGGCATCAGCCACCACGGGGGTGGGAACTTCGACCGTATGGGTGCGCGTACCGCTGACGCCGTTACTATCGGTTACAGTCAAGACTACGGTCTTAACTCCAGAGCTTGCATATGTATGGGTTTGAGGAGTCCCGATTATGGTATTACCGTCGCCACAGTTCCAGGAATAGGTATAAGGAGGTGTCCCATAAGTCGGACCCGTAGCTACTAATGACACAGCCTGCAGACACGTAGGTGTAGCCGTAAAGTCGAAATCGAGAATTAACACAGGCTTTTCAGCGTGAGCTGGTGTAACAGACGTCGCAGTAACGTCTTTGGCGGTAACATCAACGACATTGGTTATTGAGCCATAGACATCGCCGTTGGCCACTGTTGTTAGAGTTATTGGAACAGGATTGCCGGGTTGAATCTGCCCTATATTCCAGGTTAAGGTTGTCTCGCCGGGGCTGGGTGTATTTAATTGGATTGTAGGTGTAATACTTGAAGACACATAGGATAGGCCCACAGGAAGTACATCCGTAGCCACAACATTATCTAGCCTACTATCACCGCTATTGGATACAACCATCGAGAATTCTATTTGATCGTCCTTAGCGCCATAAGGATGAGCGCAGTCCTTTGTGACCGCTACACTGGGCTTGATAATAGTCAGTCTATGCGTCCCCTGTCCAGTGACAGGGTTGTCAGGGGAAGGAGAGGCTAGAGTATAGCCGGTGGCTGTGGCTCGATTAAAGTAAGTGTGATCGCCTGTTGCGTCATAATCGGCCTGCGTCATTATATGATGAGCAGTGCCGGTGGTCGATGCCCCCGG
The DNA here is from genome assembly GCA_049663825.1 of Methanothrix sp. GTDB lineage: Archaea > Halobacteriota > Methanosarcinia > Methanotrichales > Methanotrichaceae > Methanothrix. The sequence continues at coordinate 3,169 of JBATEC010000187.1, forward strand.
TATCAAATCAGTAGCAACGAGAGCAATGGACCCCAACGGATTATCGCTCACAGTGACGGTATGTAGGCTTATATATCCAATATTAGTAACCGTAAAAGTATAGGTGACGTCCTCGCCTATATGGGCATAATTGTTGTTGGGCGAGGTACTCTTACTAACTATTATGCTGGCCACAGTATCAATATTTACATTTTGAGAGGCTATTTGGGAAGCTTGAGAGACGCCGCCAACATACCCTGTGACTGTAGCAGTATTTGACAGACCCGATAGATAAGTGGCATCATTTTCTGTTACAACGTAAGGAGAGGTGCTGTAAACTGTTGTGGAAGCGCCTGCTGTCAGACCTGTTGGGATATCAATGGTATCAGTGGAGCCGGCTGGATAAGGATAATTCCTGACATCCACTACCTTAACATCATCAAAATTGACATCTCCTGTATTTGTAATTAAGAAGGAGCTGGTCAAAGACGATCCTTGATAGGCGTTCCCACCCGAGTTAGGCACAACAGAAACCGACTTCACTACAGTTAATGAAGGGGCTGCAAGGGCTGAAATGCTTAAAAAAAACAGTGATATTAAAATAATGACGGCAGCTTGACAGACCTTGCTGTGATCTCGCATAGAGACTTTAGTATTCATATTTACCAATCCCGATCACAAATCACCAGCTAGCTCCTTTAGTCGGTAAACCTATGGATGTGGAATTCTCTCCACTCACACTCTCGCCAAGAGAATTATCGGCCTTGGCTTTGGCTGTTCGGATGATAGTGCCAGGCAAATTATCGTCACCCACAGGAATACTCTCATTACCGACCGCCGATTGGCCTGGAAGAAGATTGGACACGTTAAGTTCGACAGGTCCCATTTCATCAGTAAGCAAAGAAACATTCATCATAGTTGAATTTCCATTATTGATTACCAGATAGGTCATATTCAGGACATCTCCTGAAGAGACCTGAGCCGAAGATGGCATTATGAGAACTTGCATCGCATGAGCATCAGAGACGTGATCATTTCCTCCAGCCAAACTTGCATTGATATCAGCACACATTGCCAACGGGCAAGCTAATAGAATCAACGATATTGTTAGAATACACATAGAAAATGAACTCTTTGAGGACAAGATATCCTCACCCAGGGTACATAGATTTTTAAAGATATATATATATAAATCCCTCCCAATGTTTAAAGCTATAAAATGAACTCCCCGGAGGTATATATAGATTATTCATGTATGATGATCAGTATTATAGATAAGTATCAGATAATCATGGAGACACTGGATTTTGGAAAAAGTAGCAATGAAATATAATGGATATTAATAGCAAATGATATTAATATAGCAGCCGGAATTATTGTATAACAAAAAATAGAGATTTTGTGTTGATTCACTCTAGCGCAGGATCTTTTCTATCCTTTCCAAAGACTGCTTGATTCGGCTCTGCGACGTGGCATAAGAGAGCCGGACATAATCTGCGCCTCCCGGCCCAAAGGCCGACCCAGGCGTGGCCGCGATGAGAGCATCTTTGAGCAGCTTATCGGTGAATGCATCCCCTCCGCCTAAACCGGATACATCCGGAAATACGTAAAAGGCCCCACCGGGCACGCTGCAGGGTATTCCTAAATCCTTCAGACCCGCGACCAGCATATCCCGGCGCGCCCGAAATTCCGTCACCATGGAAGCGATCTCATCTTGCGGTGCCTGCATCGCGACAACTCCAGCGCGCTGTACAAAAGTTGTGGCCTGAGAGACGGAATGAGAAAGTAGCCTGGTTACCCATTTCATAACCTCTTTGGGGCCGGTAAGGTACCCCAGACGCCATCCCGTCATGGCATAAGCCTTGGAGAAACCGTTAATGGTAACTGTTTTATCCTCCATTCCCGGCATCGAGCCTATGCTGATATGCTCGCGGTCGTAAATTATTTTCTCGTAGATCTCATCGGATATGACAAACAGGTTGTGATCCACGCTTAAATCGCGAATCTCCTCCAGCACCTTCCTGTCGAAAACAGATCCGGTGGGGTTGGATGGAGAGTTAACAATGATGAGCCGCGTCTTGGGATTGATTGTTTCCGCCAGATCCTGGGGCATAAAATTGTCATCCACTTTTCCCCAGGCAACGCTGGCTCCGGCAAAGGCCGCGCAGGGCTCGTAGCTCACCCAGGACGGCCCGATGAGAACGCACTCATCGCCCTCCTGAAGGAGCGCCTGGATGGCGGCAAACACGGCCATCTTGGCTCCGGGAGTTACAACGACATCATCTGCCGTTGCATGGAGCGAATTTTCCCGGACGAGTTTATCGGCGATGGCCCGCCGCAGCTCAGGAATTCCAACCGTAGGAGCATAGTGTGTCTCGCCCTTTCTGATGGAGTTGCAGCCCGCCTCGACAATATGCTTGGGGGTATCGAAATCCGGCTCGCCGACACCCATATCGATGATGTCCTGGCCACCAGCTGCCAGCTTTTTGGCCATAGCCGAGATCTTCATGGTGGTTGATTCGTGGATAGATGCCATTCGCGAGGAGACCATAGCCTATTCTTCCCCCATCCTCTGCAGGAGCTTGACTGCCGCCTCTACCGCCCGTTTGGCATAATCCACCCTCTTGTGGGCATCAGGCCGGGACATCTTAGGTCCAGTGATGCCGAGAGTTACCGGCTTGTCATACTCCAAAGACAAATCCATCAGCTTTCGGGCCGCTTGCGACACCACTATTTCATCATGTGCAGTCTCCCCCTGAATCACGCAGCCGATTGTCACGACCGCATCGATGTCCTCACGACGAAGCAGCTTCTTCACCACGATGGGCATGTCATAAACACCTGGTACATAAATGACAGTCGCGACCTCTGCACCCAGGAACTGGGCATGCTCTCTGCCCAAAAGCTCCATCTGATAGGTAATGTCCCGATTGAACTCCGAGACGACGAAACCAAGTCTTGCCATAAGCTCCAAACCCCGCTAAAAGTAGGCAACCTCCTTCCTTCCTTCACTAATAAACCCGTCGACTCGCTTAACGATCAAAACTCATTTATTCTCGGCAATTATTAGATGACGAGATGCTCTATGGACCTAATTTATATTAATGGAAAATTTGTTCCGGCGGAACAGGCTGCGATTTCAGTTTTCGATCATGGATTTCTCTACGGAGACGGAGTCTTCGAGGGCATAAGGGCCTATGGAGGACGCGTCTTCCGGCTAGAGGATCACGTCCGAAGGCTCTTTGACTCGGCTCAAGCCATCTTGCTCTGCGTTCCAATGAGCCAGGAGGAGATGTGCGAGGCAATCCTGGAGACGCTGAGGAAGAATAACCTGCGTGATGCTTATATCCGGCCCATTGTCACCCGAGGCTATGGCGACCTGGGCCTTGATCCCAATAAGTGCAGCCTGGCTTCTGTCATCATCATTGCCGTTGAGTGGGGGGCAATGTATGGAGACCTTTACGAGGTCGGCCTCACGGCAATCAGCGTTTCTGTGCGCAGAAATGCCCCAGACACCGTGCCGCCCAACATCAAGAGCCTCAACTATCTGAACAATATCCTGGCAAAAATTGAGGCCAATATCAAAGGCGGCAATGAGGCAATAATCCTCGATTCCAGGGGACTGGTGTCAGAAGGAAGCGGAGACAATATTTTCGTCGTCAAACAAGGAAAGATATACACACCCTTTACCATAAACAACCTCAAGGGCATAACCAGGGAAGCAGTCATGGAGCTGGCCAAAGCTGGCGGCAATGAGATCCAGGAAAGGGATTTAGGCCTTTTCGACCTTTACACTGCAGACGAGGTCTTCGTTACAGGCACAGCAGCAGAGGTTGCGCCCGTCACCAAGGTGGACGGCAGGGTCGTAGGCACCGGCAAGCCCGGAAAGATCACAAAGGATCTCATGGCGGCCTTTAAAGAACTGGCCAGGTCCACGGGCACAACCATATTCAAATAAACAGAAGGCTTGAGGGATTTTTCCCTCATTTGGTTTTGCGCATCAATCTGCCAGTACCCTAACAAAAACGCTTCTGCGTCTGGGCCCATCCAATTCAAAGAATAGTATCCTCTGCCACGTCCCCATAGTCAGTCTCCCCCTCTCAACGGGAATTATTATGCTATTTCCGAGCAATGTAGCCTGCAAATGGGCATGAGCATTGCCGTCGCTCCGATCATGCTGGTAGCCTGCTCCCTGGGGAGCAAGTCTCTGCAGTAGGTTCAAGAGATCATTTATCAAAGCACCGTCCGCCTCATTGATAGTCAATCCAGTAGTTGTGTGAAGGGAATAGACCAGACAGATGCCGTTTTCCACGTTGCTCTCGCACATAGCTTGCTCAACATGATCTGTGATATCAAGAACATCTACCGGTTTCGCTGTTTCAATCTCGATCATAATCAGATATCCTGGAAAGATGAGAATTTAAGCCAGACGCATCGGAAAGTGATTGCATTTCTTGAGATTTTTTAAGGGGAAGATCCGGGTTTATTCATCTCGAGGGGATGGATGACTTAAAAATTGCTTAAGAAATCCCGGATCCACTTAAAACTTATCGCTGATCATATATAAATTTTTCTGTATAACGCTTTGAGAATTTCCTGGGAGAGTATTCTATCGTTATTTTTTGCCAGCGGATTGAAAAAGATAATTGATAAAACTATATCACCACATAAAAATATCAACAATTTTCTCTAACGGATGTTTCTGCCTTCTAATATTATATTAGCTATAGAAATATAATTACAAATATTTAAAAAAGAAAACAAAATAAAAATTTTTAAATGCAAACCATTAAAAGACCCGTACAATCATCAGAGCTTGCCGGACACTCCAATCGGGACGAATGCAGCCAGTAATCTCCGTCCCCTCTAAAACCAGGTCGCTCGTATAACACATATATTTCAGGAAGATGTAACTTATAGCGGCCTACGATAAGTATTTAAGAGTGCAACTTCAGACGATATGAGGTTGGCGTCATGAAAAAGAAGACCGCCCTCGATATCCGAAAAGGAGAGGGTACGGTTGCTGGACGCCAGGAGATCAGATAGTGAGATATGGACTTTATAGAGCGACGCGTACGAAGACAACTGGTGCAGCTGATGAGCATGTAGCAGTGCAACCAGGTGACCTTTCCGAAATGAGTTATGAAATCGTGATACCTTCCACAGCACAAGACGATAATATGCCCGCCCAAAAAGGGAAATCAACCCGTGAAGAATGGGACAGATTATCAAAAAGAGAACAGTGGGAGCTAATTAAGAACATGGATCTGAAAGAAGCGACAAAGGGCATGAGTGACAGCGAACGCGCCAGTTACATTGAAAACCTCCAGAAGGTAAGCAATGCAGTTGAGATGGGTGCAGGAAACCGAATTTTGTACTATGCAACAATTTCCGGCTTCATTAACCGCCCAAATGCAATTTTATTAACTCCTCATTAGCCAATGATATGTATAGCCAGCAACCTACACTCTTTTTTCGATGTCCAGTTAAATTGAATCATCAGCGGACTGTCCGCCGCTTACACAGGATTAATACAAAAAAGATTAAAAGAGATAAATTGCCGATTTTCTAGCAGTCTATGCCGTCGCAAACCGGGCGATCTCTTTCGGGCACGGGATTTTCATGGAACTTTATGGTCTTCTCAGCTTCGAATGTTCCTGAGAACATCTCGTGGGCTTTGATGTCCTTGTAGAATATCTTGTGCATGGAAGCATCTGTTCCCCATGTGCCGTTGAAGGTATTCTTGGTCTCAAGGCCGATCACGTGGGCCGCATTGTTGCCCATGAGGGCAGCCACTCGGTCAGTGTCCCTTCCCGCATTCTTGAGCTCCTTGATAAGCTGCTCAGGAGTTATGGTGTGCGTGGTCTGTGCCATGTACTGAGCATACTCCTGTGGATAATACAATGCCAGAAGCTGCAAGTAGTCCTGGTTGACAGGCGCTACCGGTTCCTTGGGATTATAGGGCGTGGTTGAGACAAAGAAAGAGGTCTGATCCTTCTCCATTTCATAAACAGCGAAAGACTCCTGAATCTTCGCACCTATGCCGCCATAAAACTCCTTGGAATGCAGGAACTTGGAACCCATAAGAGGCGTGTTGTCGCTGTCGTAAGTGAGCTTCGTCTTCTCAAATAGATTGAGCTGCGACTCATTTCCACCGTTGACTGAGGAAATATTTCTCAGCAGCTTATCGGAATTCTGCGAGTAAGCATGCTCCTGATCAAGCTCGAAAGCGCCATCTCCAGCCATATTGTTGAAGTACTCCAGAGCGATCTTCTTATCGACTATTGAGGTACTGACATCCACAACACCGGTCCCGGCTACCTTCTGTGCTTCACAAAACTGTTCGTACTGTACTGGCGGCACCAATGGTGGATTCGCCAATGCGGTGCAACAGCATAGCATTAGAATTAAAGCTGTCGCTAACACTACTCCCTTCATTCTAATTCACCCCTATACTCTATTGAGTATATGAAGAATTTGCATTTAAGGGATATAAACATATCGAAAGCAATTATCATATAGATATTCAAGAGAATGATGATAGTTATAATAGAGATAATAGTATTCGAAATATGACAGAACTCTGTAAAAATAACACTATGCACTCAGATTAAATCAGAGAGCATTTACATATATCATTACAAAATAATTTTGCGCTAATTCGCGAATCTATACACAATCAACATAGTGTTAGTATTAAGAAATTTAGTTCTTTCTGGTATTGCAGCAAACTGCGACTGGACTGCACCCCTGATAGTAGACAGTTA
>JBATEC010000188.1:0-15204 GCA_049663825.1 Methanothrix sp.
GCTATAGTGGTACTCATGGTTAATACAAGGTGAGGTGGTTCCAAATATCTCGTCGGCATTATTGAATCTCCTTCACTAAAGCTTCATATATAAATTTATTATTTAAAGTTTTCTGTACGATCTTAAAATTTATCTCTCTTAAGGGAGCGATATTGTGAAAATTTTAATTCCGTGCAAGTTCTTTTTTCATCATGCATCAATTGACCAAAACCAGCATCTTTAAAGCGTTTATTGAAGAACTAAATACATACAATCCCATTATAGAGCCATAAATTGAGATGCAGTAATGATAACGGTTTTGAGCATATCGCTTTTGTAAGTTCAAGTGCATTAACTTAATGAACAAATTATATAAGTTAGGATGAAAGTTTGATGGGAAATAGACTAAGAATAAACGGACTCAAAGGGCCAGAAGAGAAAAAATAGTTTGAAAATGTTCTCTAAATCTTATCCAGAGCCTTGACTACTTCGCCGAAAATGGTCTTGATATCGCCCACACCGAGAACGGTGGCGACGAGTTTTCTCTTGTTGTAGTAGTCGATGAGTGGCTGGGTCTGGGCATGGTAGGCAGTCAGTCTCTCTTTGACTGTCTCTTCAGTGTCGTCTGCCCTCTGGTACAGGTCGCCGCCGCAGGCATCGCACTTTCCTTCGGTCTTGGGCTTATTGAAAGTAACGTGGTATGTGGCGCCGCACTTGCACATCCGCCTGCCTGTCACCCGCTTGACCAGCTCTGCATCGGGAACATCGATGTTCAAAACGACATCGATCTTCTGGCCGAGAGCGGGAAGGATCTTATCCAGGGCCTCTGCCTGGGGCATGGTTCTGGGGAAGCCGTCCAGCATCCAGCCGCCCTTAACGTCGTCCTTGGCCAGACGATCTTTGATGATATCAATGAGAAGAGTGTCAGGAACCAGTTTGCCGGATTCCATGAACTTCTTGGCCTCAACGCCCAGAGGAGTGCCGTTCCTAACGTTCTCTCGCAGAATGTCTCCGGTGGAGACGTGCTTTACATGGTATTTGTCTACGATCATCTTGGCCTGTGTGCCCTTGCCGGATCCCGGTGGACCGATCAGAATAATATCCATTCCATTTCCTCCTGATTCCTAACAAGCAGCAATTGCCGCTTGTGAGCGCGAAATGCTACGATGGCATACTTCAAAAACCTTTTCTAGGCCCGCTCTAATGCGGCGAGGAATTGATAATTATGGAGGCAGCACTCATGAGAGCGCCTGAAAATACCGGTATGGAGAAGTTGTCGTCCAGGCTTTTGTCTCTAATGATAATAGCCACGCCATCGGCAAAGGTCGCCGCCGCCGCTCCTGCCAGGTAAACGGGAAAGGATAGCCCGGTAAAGCCGGAGGCGAGGTAGCCGATAAGAAGACAGGTTGTGAACATGGCGGCCACAACTGGCAGCGGCTTGATGCGCCCTCTCCCCGCAGGAGCTGCCGCGCCTCGCACATCGCAGTTATTCAAAATGGAGCCGGCAAGGCCGCTCACCGTATCTCCCAGGCATAGATAGAGCACGGCGGCTATGGCAATGCCGGGCGGAAAGAGCAGGACCGAGAGAAGGCATCCTGCCATGTAGTAAATGTAGCCGGCAACCTTCGTCTTCTCATGATCCCGCACCTCAGGCAGCCGGATCTTTCCATTCAGCCGTGCCGTCTCTATGAGTAAAGATACGGCCAAAACCAGAGCGATCGCGCCCGCAGTGATGCTCCTGCCCAAGAAGATTAGGGCCAAGGGCACGGAAAGGCCGGAGAGGTGAATGGCCTTTCTGCGCACCTCTTTGACCAGCTTGGACCGCCACTCTAAGGCCAGTTCAGGCACGATCCGTCTCCCTGCTTATTCCTTTTTCCCGGAAGCAACCAGATCTCCGGCATCCCTAAACTTCAACTGGCCGCCGAGCAATGCAGAAAGCTTGTCGGCCACTTGCCATCGCGGCACCTTGATCTGCGCCATGCTGTCGCGGTCCCGAATGGTAACGGTGGCCAGCTCAAGCGTATCATAATCTACGGTGACGGCGAAGGGTGTGCCTATCTCATCGTTGCGCCGGTATCTGCGCCCGATCGATCCGGATGTATCGTAGTCCACGCGCATGCCGCGCCCCCGTAGCTCCTGCAAAATGGCCTTGGCCGGATCCGACAGCTCCTTTCGGTCCATCAAAGGCAGGACGGCCACCTCAATGGGGGCCACAGCCGGCTTGAACCTGAGCACAGAGCGCGTCTCGCCTTCTACCTCGTCCGCGTAGAAGGAGTGGTCCAGGACAGTGTAAATTATCCTGTCAATGCCAAAAGACGGCTCAATGACATGAGGTATGACCTCCTCGCCTCGGATCTCCTCCTCCACGCTCTCAAAGGAGACCAGGCTGCCGTCAATCTCGATATTCTCTCCTTCGATGGTCAAAAGGATCATGTCGCCGCTTTTCAGCTCCTCTGCGGAAAGAGCCTTGAGGGCTTCGCCTACCGCCTTGGCGCGGGCCTTGAACCTGGGCCCCAGGGCCTTGAAGTTTGGCTTGACGACCAGCTTCTGCCGCTTTACGGGCTGATCGTAATGCACGAAGACGCTCAGATTGACTTTGCTGGCCTGTGCATGAGCTTTCAAGTCGAAGTCAGTCCTGTCCGCCACGCCCACGATCTCAATCCAGCCCAGCCGGTCCAAAAAGACCTCTGCGTCCCAGCAGTCTGCGGCATAGTGGGCCATTTCATCAGTTTTGTGCTGGCGGAAGCGCAGCTTGTCCGGGGCTACGCCCACAGCCAGGAGGAATTGATAGGTGCGGGCCACGTAGTAGGCCAGGGCCTGGTGGGCCACAATGCCCCTCTCCACCGCCTGGGCAAAAGTCATCTCCTCTTCCTCGCCCTTCTCCTGCGCCGCCTGGGAGTAGAACTTCATCTTGATGTCCGCCACCTCGGCAAAGCGGGGGTGGCTCTTGTCCCGCGGATCGATGAATATCTCAGCTTCAGCCTGAGTGAACTCCCGCAGCCGGATCACTCCCTGGCGGGGGGAGATCTCGTTTCTAAAGGACTTGCCGATCTGCACTGCGGCAAATGGCAGAGAATCGCGGAAGTAGCGCAGAAGCCTGGGGAAGTTGATGAACATGCCCTGCGCGGTCTCCGGTCGCAGATAGCCTGTCATCTTGTTTCCCGGACCGATCGTGGTCTTGAACATGAGGTTGAACTCGTATACCTGGCACAGCTCTCCACCGCACTCCGGGCAGCCTATTTCGTTGTCCCGAATGCATTTGTAAATCTCCTCGTTGGACAGAGCATCCGGCACCTCGATGATGTGCTTGATGAGGTGATCGGCCCGGTAGACCTCTTTGCACTCCATGCAACTGGTAAGCGGATCGGAAAAGCCGCTCAAGTGGCCGGAGGCCTGGTAGATCCCCTCCACGCCGATGGTGGGCGCCTCGATCTCCGCAAATCCCTCCGAGATGACGAAGTACTGCCGCCAGATGTCTTCAATGCGCCTTTTGAGGGGCGCGCCCAGTGGGCCGTAATCGTAAAAACCCGCAGCTCCGCCATAAAGCTCAAAGGCGGGCCAGAGAAAGCCTCGCCTCCTGGCGAGTTCATTTACCAACTCATTCTTATCCATGCCAATCCTCGCTATGATTTTAGAGCACGGGGAGTGATTTAATCTTTGTTATGGAAAAATAGTTCTCGTAAGAGGCATATTTGCCACAGGTCGTGCCTCAGCCGGATGCCGAGACTGCCAATAGCATCCCGAATGCCAAAGTCACACTGCAAAGAAGAATTATGTCGCCGTACTTGTTGTGCATCAACTCCATCAGGCGGGACATTATGCGGTTTGTGTCTTCATTTCTATCCTCCTGGCTTTGCTCCATAACCCCACTCATCTTTTGCATGTAGCATACCTGGGCGGTCTGCATTTAAGTAGCTATTTTTCACATTGGTGTTTTATGAGGGCTTAAAATACTATTTTAGATCATATGAATGCCATATTGGCCTTATGTAGGTATTATTTGCAAAAATATTTCTCCAATGATTGGATAATCATGCGCAATGCGTCGATGCATATCAAAAAAATGAATCCTGCGGTGAATGACGGCTGCAAAAAATATGAAAATAATGGGCCGGCCTTTTCATCTCGGCCCATCAGTTCTCACTCAATTTTGACCTCTTTTCCCCTTCTCTTCTCTTTCTTGTCCAGTTCCAGTGTCAGGACGCCGTTCTTGTAGGAGGCTTTAGCGCTGTCCGTGTCGACGGCTGAGTCGAGATAGATCATCTTGTGGAAATTTTTATCGTCATCGGTCTTGATCTCTACACTGTCCTCGGCCACGTCCAATTTTACCTTGTCCTTGTCAACGCCGGGCAGTTCCACGAAGATCCTGTACCTCTCCTTCTCGTTCATGACATCAACCAGCGGCTCGCGCCCTGAGCTGGGCTCGATGCCCCGATGAGACGGCTTGATATTGCCGAACTCATTGAAGACTGGCTCCTTTCCAGGCTCTGCCGTATAGCTGAAGCCGTAGACAAATGGGCCATATCGCCGAGAGACTCCTCCTGGCGTCTCCTCTTCGCGCACGAAGGTCTTGAACTCGGCTGGCATATCATCCTCAAACCTTTTGATCATGTCCTCGAAAGGCTCTTTGAACCAGTCCCCTTCGAACTTATCCTTTTTCTCAAAAGGAAAGCCCTTGGCAAAGCTCTCGAATATGTCGAATATCGACGGATATCTTTTGTCCCACATTTTATGTCACCTTATGATCACTTTTCTATACTAACCTTATGTTAGTGCTAGGATATAAATTTTTTGTTCAGACCATAGTTTTCGCGACAAAAAACATTCTTGAAAACAGTAATTGCAGGTGAAAAGAAGGCGAGAAAAACGCTGATCCACAGCGCCCCCCTCAGAGGGACAAAGCCGCTAAATTGCGGTCGCCTCATCTCGCCAAAGGCTAATGCGCAAGTATTCGGCCAGGCAGCACTGGAATTTTAGCACAGCGCCCGTTTTAAGGGGACCCGATCATCAGTCGATGTGGGGCCTGCTCTTGCCTTATCCTCTACACATTCCTGCATTGCGTTTTCCCTTATTTATGGTTCATGGCGATCTTGATATTGCGCCTGAAAAGGCGATTTTCGCCACCTCCGAAGACCTACGCCGAAATTTGCGCGGCGCCTTCCGACCACGGATTATTGATCCGAGTTGAGATGGAGGATGAAATCGATCATCCTGCACCAGGATGATTGGCCGGACAGACCTAATCGGCTTTATGAACCCTGTCCTTTAGGAACACTACGCAACAAACTACTATTATATTCGTTATAGATATATCTAGTTTTCGGGCTTTTATGGCAATCTTAAATAGGGACGAGTATGCTAGTAGTTAGTCATAGTAGTCAGGGCGACAAAAGCCCGGAGTTGTGCAAGGAAGAACGATGTGCTGCTTTGAACGCCGCCAGGATGTGAATTTATGATCGATGGCTTGGTTCAGTTTGAGGCGAAGATCCAGAGCTTCAAGAGTATCAGGTCGAGGGTGATCTGGCCTGACTCGGAGGGCCCCTGGATTGAAGGTGGAATGGAAGATCTTATGGTCCATTTTACCTATGCCAGCTGGACCGCCTATAACCTGGGATGTGCCCTGTCCATGGCTCTATCCAGCAAAGATGAGGATCTCGGACGCTCCATCTCTGAGATGATGACCAGGATGATCTCTTCAATGGGTGCTATTCAATTAGCAGAAATCTCCCTCACACCTGATGCAATAGACGAGCTGAAGAGAGATCGCCTCGAACCCTGAAACGCAATTCAAAATCGATTCTCTTTCTGGCACCTGGGCCCGCGAAGAAGCAAATTGTAATCTATTCATATAGAAAAGTAGCCCGGCCGGGATTCGAACCTGGGTGGGGAGGTCCAGAGCCTCCTGTGATTGACCGCTACACTACCGGGCTTCGCCTCTACCCTTGCATCAGGTAGTTATTAATCTATCGATCGGCTAGCGCCCTTCTGCCCCAGGGCAGCTAAGGAGCACAACCTCGCCTTCATCGGAGAGATCCTCTTTGGCCAGTTTCAGTTTTTCTTGCGGCTTTACTGGACCCTTGTCTTTGAGAAAATCGTCTACAGCATCAAGCTCAAAGCCCAAGGCCCCCGTCTGATAGTGCATGGGGACAGTCACCGCCGGATGCAGTTGTCTCATCACCTCGTTCGCGCCGGCTGCATCGATGGTATATCTCCCGCCCACAGGCAGAAATAGCAGATCCACCGGACCTATGGCCTTTACCTGGGTCCGGCTCAAAGTATGCCCCAAATCACCCAGGTGACAGATTCTTATACCGTCCAGCGTGAAGCAGAAGATGGTGTTAGTGCCTCGCTTCTTTCCTCTCTGAGCATCGTGATATGACTTTATGCCCCTGATCTGCATTCCATGGCTGATGCATTCGCCGGGGCCGAAGATCACCTCAGCTTTGCTTCCCGCGGCATCGACATTGTTGTGATCCATGTGGTCGTGGCTTATGATTACAATGTCAGCCTCGGTTATCGGCATGGCATAGCCCACATCGCTCTCATGAAAAGGATCCAGGAGCAGAGAAAGGCCTTTTTCGCTCTTTAAAAGAAAGCAGGAGTGTCCCATCCAGGTGACAATCATATGGGCAAATAATATCTCCGGCTAATAATCCCTACCGATCCTGGCATCGATCACGGCATGAACCACCCCAGGTGAGTACTTTTTGACCAGCACACAGCCCAGGATCTCGGCCCGGCAGCCCAAAGCGGCCGCAGCTTTGGTCACATCTCGAATGGCTGCGGCAGGATACGTGCTGATGGCAATGGTCTGATGGTAATGCAGTATGCCTCCAGGCTTCAGTGCGGAAATGCCCTTTTGCAGGTATTGGTCGGTTACCTGGACCATTCCCATCACCACCCTGTCGGCGACTCCATCCGGAGTCACCTTCGCGCAGTCGCCCAGGACAGGCTCTACTATCTCTTCCACTTGGTTATCCCGTATATTCTGGCATAGATAATGGTATGCGTTGGGATTCAGCTCAATGGCCGTGATCTTTCTCGGCCGGGAATGAACTGCCATGGGAAGAGTGAAGTAGCCAATACCTGCAAACATGTCCACTACATACTCGCCCTTGCCAAAGCGGCTCATTCTTATGCGCTCCTTGAGGTTGCCGGGAGAGAACATCACCAGGCTCGCATCCAGATTGAATATCACTTTATTTTCTTTATGTACTGTCTGGGTCTTGTTGCCGATGATCGTCCTGCGTACAGGCTCGCGAAAGGGGCCAAAGATGCCCTCGTCGGCCAAGACCGTGCAGCAGCGAGGATAAAAATCTAAGAGAACCTGGCCGATATGGTGTTCATACGCAGTCAGGTCGGGATGGATCTTGACCACTATTACCTCTCCCAGCAAGAACCATCCGCGCGGAATAAGGTGGATGTATTTTTCGGGGATCTTTCCTTGCAAGGCCTGAAAGAGGTCCGGCTTTTTCTTGTAGAAGACCGGGTCCTCCTGCATGACGATCTCGCAGCCGGAGACCGACCTGATGACTGGGATCTCTACATGGCTTTGTATCTTTATTATCTTGCGGCTCTTATCCAAAACACCAAGAGAGACTACCCATTTTAGAGCCTCATCGGCGTCCTTTTTCTCGGCTATTACCGCCAGTCTAATTTTTTCGGGTGTAGCTCTGCTCAAAGCTTACCCCAACTCCTGTAAGGTTGAACATCAAGACCGCTGTCTCATTCTTGCGTGTGACTGTTGATGCCAGTCCGTGAACCAGCAGGTTGGTGTCGAAGCCTTCCGGCGCGTAAAAGCTGAGGCCGACAGGAATTGTTGTCCAGTTGCCCTGCAGATAGATCTTCACGCTGGCGTCTCCAGTGGAGTTCATTCGTACCAGTGTATTCTCTCCATGGGAGATGGTCACAATTCCGCCTCTGGCACTGATGCTCTCGTCGATATTCGGGGGTAGAGCTATTTCCATATCATTGGCCATTCCATCTGGGTTGGTGATGTTAAGGCCCAGATAGCTTTCGTTGCTGGAATTGGAAAGGTTTGCAGAATACAAGACCAGGAACGTCGGCGGTACTGGTGCTTGTACCAGCGTTGGGCCATAGATGGACATAACGGCAAAAAGAGCCAGCAAGACGGCCGCACCAATCAAGGTGGCTATTTTTGGCGGCATTGCCTTCTTCTTTTTGGACAATGGGGGCTTTTCTGGCTCTTTTGCCGGGGAAAAGGCAGTTACTACAATTTTTTCCGCAGGCTCGCTGGGGGGGGTCGCATCTGATGTATCCGTTTCCGAGAAGATCTCCGCGAAAGCCTCCGGTGTGTGCAGGGGATAAAACTGTGGTTTAGCTTCTGCTTGCTTTTCTTCGGAAATTGTGGGTGTTTTATTTACTGTCTCATCGGCAAGAGGCGCTTTTGGCTCATCCTCTTCGATAGGAATAGGGCTATCCGGGTGCGAGGGGGTCTTCCTTCGCGTTGGCAGCACCACGCTGCCCTCCTCGAAGTTCAAGATTAAATCGGTATACGTACCAGTAACATCCACGAACTTGAGTGCGCGCGGAACCAGGTAGGATACGCCGGAGATCTTGACCTCTTCGAAGAACTCGGTATTCTTCATCAAACGATCTTTAAAGGCATAAACCGCCCCGCTTTCCATCTTGGCGTCGATTTCGCTAAGGCTGGGGAAGCGGTCCTCCTGCGCGGCCAGCTCTTTAGTGGCCACAACATAGGCTTCGAAGAAAACACGGCTCATTCTGTTGAGCCGATTGGTGTAGCGCCTATCGAATAGAAAGGAGAAGCCCTCACCTTTGAGCTGTATGCTCTCTTCTCGCGAATGCCGCCAGGCAGAGAATGAGACGTCCATCAGTTGATGATATCACCAAACCAAATAAGTATTTTATGTATGGAACGGGACGAGGTATCGGCAATTTGACCTAAATGAGTATCAATGCATCGAATAGATCTCATATCAATCTCGTATGACAGGTATCTTTAAATCTCGCAGGCAGAACAATAGTGATCCAATGATGCATTTGGGATTTGGGCACATTCTTCTGCTCATTGGGGTGGGGTTATTATTGGGGCCAGCGGCGGCAGAGCTTACAGCCTTTCAGAATCTGGCGCCATCGGCTGATGTCGGACAGATGGTAACTGTAACCGTATCGCTGACCTACAATGGACAGACACCCACTGAGGCTGTGGTAACGCCCAGCCTTCCTTCTGGCGTTGTCGCAAACGCGGGCGTCCAGAGCACACAGCTGTACCCTGGAGTCACGCAGCAGATCAGCTACCCTCTCATGGCACAGCAGAGCGGGACTTACTGGATCGTTTCTGAGATATCTTATGCGGAAGAGGGGAGATGGCGCAATCTTCGACTGGAAGCGCCGTTTACGGTTACTGCTTCTGCGGCACCCGAGCTTCAGCCGGTGCCTGGTGAGCAAACGCCAGGCGCAGTGCCGGATGGATCAAATCCGATGGGTACGGACCCATCTCAGATGCCACAAGGTGGCGACAATGCTGGCGGAGAACCGCCGCATGAGACGCAACCTTCTGGCGGCAATCCCGATAGCGGATCTCCTGAAGCTGTGCCAGATAAGGTACCTGATCAGGAAGAACAGCCTCAAGTGGATCAATAAGTCCTGATGGGAAATCTTAAAAATATACAACTTTACTATTTTTTTCTTTTTATTCCCAAATCGTCGCGCGTAAAGAGAGCTTGCAGCACAAATCCTCGCCCTTCAATGGCTTCTCTTCCGCCTTCCTGGCGGTCCAGTATGGTCAGCGTTTGCACAGGCCGATAGCCTGCGGCCTCAATGCGATCGACGGCTCTAAGAAGGGATGCTCCCGAGGTAACCACATCTTCCACCACTGCGACCATCGCACCTTTTTGCAGAGCTGGCCCCTCCACATAGCTCATGGTTCCGTGCTTCTTGGGCTCTTTTCGCACAATCAGGCCCGCAAGGCCTCTATTTTGAATATGGCTTAGAACTGAGATGGATGATACGATGGGGTCCGCGCCCAGGGTGAGACCGGCAACGGCTGATACCTCCGGCCGGATCATCTCCAGCATCAGCTTGCCGGTGAGGTAGGATCCTTCCGAGCTTAAGGTAACGCGCTTGCAGTCCATATAATAATCGCTGATTTTGCCTGAGGACAGAGTGACCGGCCTCACCTCAAGGGACTTGTCCTTTAGTAATTCTAAAAGCCTATCTTTATTATTCACTATTTATCGCCCTCTTTTGTAAGAATAGCATTGGTAATAATTCTTGCGGCTCCTCCTGGCTTTCTTTGGACCGCTTTTATCTTCGCGAGGGTGCCAAGGTCGGTTCCGTCCAGCAGATAGAGGCGTGCCTTCTCCCAGTCGGCCATGGATAAGAGCGGCCCGCGCATTTCCTCGACCGGCTCATTGATGGGCAGTCCGCCGCAAAGAATATTGAAGGCGGGAGCGACGACGATCTCACTATCCTTCGCAAAACCGTAATGCTCTTGCACTGCCTCACTTATCAGATGTGTTTTTGCCCAAACGGGGCGGGAAGGTGGGTGGCCTAACGGGTCCGGGAGCCTTACTGCCGGATGCAGGTGTCCCGCCACCAGTCTGTCAGCGTGCATAACCTTTTCATCCGGCCAGGTGTGGCCGTGGAAATAGCCCACGCCGTCCAGCACAAAGCCGGAGGACGGACGCACCCGCACGCCCAAAGGGGCCATGTCAGCAAGGTTGCTGTCATGATTTCCAGGCACGATCTCGACTTTAACCTGGGCGCAAAGCCGGCGCAAGAATTCGGGGATCTCTCTTTTCTCCTGCCAGCTTGTCCTGGGAACGTTGTGCTTTATGTCTCCTAAAAGCAGGAGTCTGTCCGGATTTGTCTCAGCCAAAAAGCCCAGCAGCTGCGCCAAAATTTTATCGGTCTGGCTGGGAATGGATACGCCCCCCATCCACAGTTCATACTCCAGGCCCAGGTGAAGGTCAGCGGCCACCAGGACGCGCTCTTCTCCCTCTGCCAGGAGAAGGGGCGCGTCAAAGACGGGCGAGATCAATCTAAGAGCCTCTTCAGGTCCAGTGCCAGCTCTTCCAGGCCTGCGGCCACGGTCTGGCAGGAGCACTCGATCATGAGGTTGACCTTAGAATTATCAGTTTCTCCGGCACGGCGAAAGTCTGTTCTCAGCCCCAGGATTTTTTTGCCCTGCATGAAGAAGCAGCCAATCTCCCAGGCAGTGCCGTCGTCCACCTGGGGGCCGTCCAGCATGGCTACCATGATATCGCATTCTCTTAAGGCCTGCAAATTGGCCTGGAAGACCTGCAGCGGCTTTCCAGAGCAAGGGGCGATCTCATGGGGCCATATTATTCGGATGCCATCCAGCCTGTCCTCTAAGAATCTCTTGACGCGCTCGCCCCAGGCGATCTCGCCCCTCGAGAAGAGCGGGCCGGAGAGGTATATCTTGTGCTCCATGACATCTAAGCCGCAGCCGCTTCCTTCAGCCGGCTTCTCACAAAGCCTCTCTCCAGGCTGGCCAAAAACCATCCCACCTTGGGGCCCTGCCGGTCGCCCAGGAATGCCAGATAGATGGCCTGGAAGAACTTCTTGGAGTCGAGTCCCTGCTCCTTAGCCACGGCATAGACCAGTTCGTGAATATCGGCCGCCGTCTTCTCTTCTATCCTCTCGGCCAAAATGCCCAGGCTCTTTCTTTCCTCGGGAGTGAGGTTCTTGACTGCAACAGGAAGTATCTCTTGCACCTGGAACTTGACATAGGCGGGCGCATATTTGTCAAGCCACGTCTGCACATTTCTTGCCCGTCCCAATATCTCCTCGCGCCTCGTAATTACGTCGTAGCCGGATCTTTTCAGGGCCACGAAGAGGCCGCCCTCGTCGCCGCGGGCAATCTGCACCGCCGTGACCATGTGGCGGAAGGGAATCTCGAAGGGGCCGCTCTTGTTGATATTGGAGAGCTGTATGGCCCTCTCGTCGCCCTTTCTCTGGTCGTACTCGTCCACCAGTGAGAGCAGCGGCAGTCCCGGGTCGAACTCGATATGCTTCTCAGGCTTGTTCCTGATGATCAGGTAGCGCAGAACCTCGGGTGGCACCACGTCCAGCATCTCCTGGATGGTGACCACAATTCCGGTGGAGCTGTGCATGGCGCCCACGCCCTTGAGATGGATCCACTCGTAGACCATGGGGAAGGGGGCCGGGTAGCTGTAGATCTCCTCGCTGATGCGCTTGCCTGTGTCGTAGGACCCACCGGCAGTGGCGTGGTCCTTGCCGAAGGGCTCGACAGTAACATTGAAGATGGGCCAGCGAGCCGGCCAGTCCACCCGCCAGACCAGCTTTCCCCCGCCGCTCATGGAGACGGTGCCCCGCGAGCCGCAGGAGCATTCGTAGTCCACCGTTTCCCCAACCAGATCAAAGCCCGTGACGTGGGTGGTGTTGGTGCGGCCGCAGGCCGAGCAGATGGCATCAAAGGGGCTCCAGCCCTCCGGTACGTCGCGGCCCGAGACCTCTTTTAGGATGCGTGCGATGTCGTCCTTGCGCTGCAGCGCGGTCTTGATGGCCTCGTTGTACTTGCCTTCCTTGTACAGAACATCGGCGCGGTAGACCTGGGGCTTGATGCCCAGCCGTTCCATGCTCTTCAGGAACGGATTTAGGAAATGGTCGGCGTAGCTGGCGCAGCATCCCTTAGGGCAGGGTATTTCCGAGAGCGGCTTACCTATGTGCTCTGTGAAGCTCTCCGGCAAGAAGGGGTAGAGCCTGCGCAGGCGGTCGTAGGTGTCGGCGATGTAGATGAGTTTAGCCTCTACACCTCTGTCCAGAAGGGCGCGGTAGACGGCCTCTGCCGTCATGACCTCGCGCATGTTTCCGATATGAACCGGCCCGGAGGGGGTTATGCCCGTGGCAATGGTGTGAGGGCCGCTCTTTTCGAGCTTCTCGGCGATGACGTCAGCCCAGTGAATAGACATAACCCTCAATCGCGTAGGGAAAAGAATATTAATCTTCCGCCGCGCAAAAAGCAGCAACCTTCAATGACAGCAAAAAGGTTAAAAATATTTAGATTAAGATAGGTGCAATGATGAGCCGACCTGAGCTGGACAACTACTTCATGGAGATTGCAGAGGTAGTGGCAAGTAGATCTACGTGCTTGCGCAGGAAAGCAGGGGCCATTTTTGTTAAGGATAAACAGATTCTGTCAACCGGATACAATGGCGTGCCTAAAGGGCTTCCCCACTGCGAAGAAACCGGTTGCCCACGCGCAAATTTACCTAGTGGTACTCATCACGAACTCTGTCGCGCGGTTCATTCGGAGCAGAATGCAATAGTTCAAGCGGCTATACATGGTGTATGCATAGAAGGTGCAACTCTTTATTGCACGCACAAGCCTTGCACAATATGCACAAAAATGCTCATCAATGCAGGAATAACACGAGTGGTTTATCGCGAAGATTATCCCGATGAGGGTTCTCTTAACTTTTTCAAGCTCGCAGGCATCATGATTCTTAAATTAGAATAAATTAATGGTTCCTCGCTATTTTGTGTGGGTGAAACGGGAGGATCAAATCCACTTGGATGCCAATCAGATTATGTCGATTGAGTGGTTAGTCATCCTGCGTGCGGATTCCTTGATCTTCGCTCTAGATTCCATTCATGATGTCTTGAGGTTAGCCACACATAATAGCGAAGAGCCAAATTAATGATCTGTATTTAGCACATCTCCACCTGCTCGCAGCTCTGCCGCTGTTTGAAACTATTCGATCTGATCCTCTTTTGGCACTCTTGAAAAATAAAAAGCAATTTTCTTTCTCAGATCTGAACGAGCATCGATTGAGAGTTCTAGTATCTTCGAACTCATCATCTTTGTTAGGAGGTTTTCAAAATTGGGCTTCCCTTCATCCTCTGAAGCAATGCAGTCACATTTTATCTTACAAATGTTTCTAAAATCAATCAAATAATATCTTGCTTCAAATTCAATTTTCGCGTCATCACTCTTCATTTTTACGGTATATCTTGGAAGCCGCGAGTCTTCTGCATAAAAAAATAGATGATCATATGTGTATAATGGCATGTCGCCCGCATCAAATGATACATTTTCACCCAACTCACGCCAATCTTTAGGCAAATGCGGCAGATTTAGCAGGGTCATATCCTTTCTATAATTTTTATTTTTAAAGAACGTTTTTCTCTTTGCTTCTATAATCGATTCAAGTGGCACTACTGATAACGTTTTTTCACCAATGGAACAACATGGAGTTAGCACAACAAGATGAAGCGGTAATGCAACATCTATATTGTAATTCACAAAGCTGCTCGTGATTGGTTCCTGTTGCTTAGGAATTGCGGTCACGTATCCTGTTACGATATCTCCTAGCCTTAGCCTACCGCTTGACGTTTCTGCATAAAACATAGTATTCTCTGCTATTCAATATCTTCTTCGGAATCTTCTGAATAGACTTTGCTTAAATCGAGGTACCCAGTCTGGCCTAATCTTTGCATAAATGGGATAAAATCCGTTTTGATCCGTACTCCTGTAATCCCAAGAAATTTGCCATTGACATCAACTTTGACCTCTATTTTATATTTATCAAACGGGTATACTATAATTGCTTCCTCTTTTTTACAGCCCGTTCTAATTGGTTCATCCAATTCGAAGACTTCCGATTGATTCATATCACACCAATGGGTTTTGCTTCATATATTCATAGATCGGTTCTCGAATAGTTGCTGCATACTCTTCTGAGATCATATCGTGCAGCTCATCAGTTGTTGCCAAATAATCAGATGCATCTATATCCGTCGCAAATGCATCAAAATCGAGGATTAATTTATTTTCACCATCGATCTGCTTTAGTGACTCAGCATAGCCTAGATAATGCTTTCCCTTTTTTATAATAGTTCTAAATGCCATGATCTCAGCATCCGCAGTTTCGAACTTATCCAACGGAAATTTTGAATTATAAAACGCCTTAATTGTCGCATTGTCTTTTGTCGGCAATGGACAATAATCAACATATCTTAAACCAATCCTGTTAATTATTGGTAAATTGACTAAATCAATGAATGTGCCGACGACATGTTCTATGGTATGCCTAAATTTCTTATTATCATCCTCTCCTAAATTATACGTTTTATGAAATATTGAGGTCATATCTAATGAATTAAGAGCGATGCTCAATATCGTTTTTTCTTTTGATTCAAATTGCCATATTTTGTTCGCAGGTACATCCTCAGCGTCCTTCGGATCAATCTTTA
>JBATEC010000189.1:0-12879 GCA_049663825.1 Methanothrix sp.
GCTCAAAGTTCTCCAAGCCCTTCATGGCACAAGCTGCCCAGGATTTCCGGGCAGGGAAGGTAAAAGCTGCTATGCAGATGCAGCTGCCTGATGGCCAGATCATCACAGCCGGACCGACCTATGGGACGCGCATGAGCCCGGAGATGCTACAGATGATCAAGAGCGGTGTGCTGCAGGCTTCGAACTTCGGCAAGCTAGCTAAGAAGGGATAAGTGAATGTCAATCTTTAGGTGAGGGGGGGTCCATGGTCATTTTAGCAGCATCTGTCCGGGCAGGCACGAATATCGATGTTAACTCTCTCTCGGATGAGGGCATAGAGAGCGCAATAGCCCGGTCGGAGACGTTTATCACCCCTCTAGCCGTCATTTCTGGGGCGAGTGCTGATGTCGTTGCCCTGGCAAAACTCAATTTTGCGATCTACCTGGCTTACCAGATTTACGCAGATCGAATTGTCGAAACCCTGCCAGGCTCGTTCGACCAGCAGGGGGTCTTTAATCCGATAGCTAATCCTCTTGCCAGGCAGGTGGTCGAGAAGCTTCGCAGTCTGAAGCAAACCTCGGACGAAACGCTGGATCAGGTGCGCAACACCCCTCTATCGGCGAGCCAAGGGGAGACTCCGATGCCGTCTGACTTAGAATATTATCCAGAAGCCCTGAAATTATCCAATCTCGATTCGGACTGGTAAATCATGCCGACAACCCTCTTCCCTCGAAAAGGTGACCGCCTGCGTGCCCATTCGGTCTTCTTCCAAGCCACCCGCGTGGCCGCTTCTGGCATCGGTATCATGAGCGGCATGGTGCCCTCCAGAGCATCGTCCAGCTCGGTGGCAGTGTCTGCGGGCACCTATCGCAATGTCAATGCCGTGGGTGCTTATGCCGGCGGCTCGTTGACAGGCGTCCCGATAGCTTCTCCAGGTATGCTGCGTTTCGATCTCATAGTATACGATGTATCGGATACGACATTGAAGCGCATAGCGGGCACCGAGGACACGCCGACGGTAATATCCGACTTCCTGGAGAACGCTCAGCCCCTGCCACCAGAACTTGCGAGCGCCTCGCAGATCCTTCTTGGTATAGCTCGAGTCAGTAATTCCGGAATCGAGAACATTGTTTATGGTCACTATTCCACGGGCGGCATAGCAAATCTGGGCATCGTGCTGCCTTCGCCCCTGCCAGCATCTACAGCGGTGCAGTTTGCTGCTACAACGAAGATACTGGGCCGCAAGACCGCAGGGGCAGGGGCAGGCGAGGAATGCACACTATCAGAGATCCTGGACTTCGTCGGGTCTCCTGCCCAAGGAGACATCCTCTATCGTGGAGCAAGCGCGTGGTCGCGATTGGCAAAGGGCGCGTTGGGGTACGTGCTATCGCAGGGCGCAAACGATCCGGCCTGGGCGGTCGATCCCTTTACCGCCCTTCTCACCACCCGCGGCCAGATTCCATATAGGGGGGCATCGGCGCCAGCCGCTCTAGCCAAAGGCACGGCAGGCCAGGTTCTCGTCCAGGGCGCAAACGATCCGGCCTGGACAACTTGCCCGTTCAACGTCGCCTTTGCGTTTGGGGATGGCATATCGGTGTTGCTGGCAAGTGCATGTGCCTACCCAATTCCCATAGCCAGCAAGATTGTAGCCGCACAGATTAGGAGTTTCGATTCGACGGGTGCGCCTCTGGCCGGCTCGGTAACATGCACGCTCTATAAACATGCACGAGGCGCAGCACGGGGGACGTTGGTGGATGCCTTTGCCATATCCACAGCTACAGACATGAAAGAAACGGGCCTGAATATTGCCGTAGCGGCTGACGATTACCTAACCATCGTACTCTCGGGGATCGCGATCGTCAAGCAGATTGTCTGCACGCTAACTCTGGAGCCTACGTAGGTGTCCGGCAATATCTTTGTGGGGGGTTATAGTATTGGCGACTATAATTATTTATCCAAATGCTAATATTAGTGCCGGTATACCTACCCAATATCCTAGTTCTGGCAGTCATTATGACAAATTACTGTCTCAGGATGATGCTTCTACTTATGTCGCTTGTGCGAGTGGAGCGGGAGTACAAATTGATGAATTTCAGATACCCGCATTTCGTCTTGGTACTATAAATTCAGTGTCTTTAGTATCAAGATGCGTTTCATTGCAAAATAATTCTGGTCAAAGCAAAACCGGATTGCGGATACAAGGATTATCGACCATATATTGGGGCACAACTCAAAATCCACCGACAGGATGGACCACGTATACAGACACCTGGTATACCGATCCAAGTACTGGGGCAGCGTGGACACCGGCTTCCGTTGCATCATTATCGGTATGTTTAGGATTATCAAGCAATTCAGGCGGATGGATAATAAAATGTACCCAATTGTATATGGTGGTTGATTATACACCATATGGTACATACCAAGAAGTTTTATTATCAGGCGGATCGGGTTATACTACATCAGCTACATACGTGAATTTTATCAATGCACTAAACGATATCAGTTCTGGTAACATATTAAGGATAAATGCAGTATCTGTATTTTTTAAAGGATACGGCGCGGTTGACGAAGGTGCCGGTAGTTATGGCAAAATAGCACTGACCACAAATTCCTCTACTGTGTATGGCACAGAATATGCTTTACCAGGAGACGGAAATCGAACAACATTCAGCCAGACATGGGTCACAAATCCAGTCACGGGCGTAGCTTGGACGAAAGCTGAAGTCAATGCATTACAGGCAGGTGTAGCTCTTCACGCGAGATCGGGTGGTTGGAGTGCAACTGCATCTGATGTGACGGTTGTTGTTCATTATACAAACGACCAGGCACCAAATACACCAACCACCCCCTCTGGCGTTAGTACAGGTGCACCGGGGACGTCTTACAGTTTTGCAGCTACCGCATCCGATCCAGAAGGCGACAACATCTATTATACCTTCGACTGGGGGGATGGACAGACATCGAACACGGGCTGGCTTTCTTCGGGGCAGCAGGGAAGCGCTTCACATAGCTGGGCCACTCCCGCAGCCTACATCGTAAAAGTCAAAGCCACCGATGTGCTGGGTATGGCGTCTGGATGGTCTGGAGATTGGACTGTTGATATCAGGCCAATCCAGCAGCGCGGCGCTCAGTTAATCGGCCTCACACGGTGACTTTATGTCAGAGATCTCAATCGATTTCAAGAGCCTGCATCAACGGGCCCTGCAGAAGATCGAAAACGCGTTCGTAAAGAAGTATCATTCCAATGTTCCGCCCCCCAACGCACCATCTACTATTGCCCAGAAAGGATCTTCCAAGACGCTCATTGATACAGGAGAGATGATCGGCCATGTGACTCACAGGCAGATAGAGGAGGGGGGACAGATCATAGGCGAAGTAGGCATCTTCGAAGAGGAGATTGCCAAGAGGGCGTCCATCCTGGAGCACGGTGTCCCCTGGGAGAACAGACCGGGGAAGGGCAGACGCAAGAGAGCTGAATATTTTGGGGTCGAGCCTACCGAAACTTCTAGCATAGAAGAGAGCAGAGCATGGTTCATCCCACCCCGTCCGGTCTTGCGGCCGGTCGTTGATGAAGTTCTTCCAAAAGTTCAAGATGAAATGGCCGAAGAGATTTGGAAGCAGATTGAAAGGCAGTTAGGGTGGTAGGGTTGGAATCGCTTTTCATCTACATGTGTGATGCGGCTGTGGAGCGGTGCAATCGTGCCTCTCTGAGGCTGGATGTTATCATCGCACCACCGGGTTACCCTACCCCGGCCCAGAGTCCCAAAAGATGGGGTATGCAGTTTGTTGAGCCCACTGAAAGAATGGCGTTCTAATATCTTATTTTGTCTGGAGTAATGTTATGGCGGAAGTTGCTGCGATATATAGAATCTATGGGAATCCTGGCGTCAAATCCCCTTTGACCAATAAGGTCGCAAGGTTTTGTACGCAGGATGCTGAACCGAATCTGAATAACCCCTGCAAAGTACCACCGGCCGGAGCGGTCTACGATAGCTTCAGGTGCACGGATTGCCTCGGAATCACTGGCGATTTCAATCAAGTCCGGGATATCTACCTTCACGGAGACGGCAATTTTGCCCAAGACTGGGGGCTGGATTCTGCGAACGGAGGCGGCCTATTCGTGGGACATAAGGACATTGGCGACAACGGCCTGCCCATCGACGTCGCGCTTCATGGCTCTAATCAGTATGCAGTAGCTACTGGTACTGTCGGCACAACTGGCCACAGCATAGCGGACCCAACGAACGGCCATCCATTCTATCGGGAGGAGGCTATGCCCGAGATGGATTTCGATGACTGCCTTGCGGATAGCCCGTTGCTGATCGACTCTGGTCCATACACAGACGACTTCTACAGCAAGGCATGGGTATTCGACCTGCGAA
This sequence comes from Methanothrix sp., assembly GCA_049663825.1. Taxonomy (GTDB): domain Archaea; phylum Halobacteriota; class Methanosarcinia; order Methanotrichales; family Methanotrichaceae; genus Methanothrix. The sequence goes on from JBATEC010000189.1 coordinate 4,365, forward strand.
CCGTTCCAACATCTCAATATGGCCGGAAGACTGCCAAGGCAGCCATCGTGACCTACAGCATATTCTAGGCATTTATGGCTCGCCCACACTTCCGTCGCTTCTGGGTGCGCGTGCTGCCAGACGGCAGGGCACTTTCACAGTTTGACCCAAAGACGGGGGAGTATTGCGGCTACGAGGCCTATCCGGGCCCCGTGGCCCAGATACTTTTCTCTGCCATTACGCCACGCTTGGCTGAACTCATCAGGGCCAATAAGGATGTGGCCGAAGCATCGAACCTTCCGATCCTAACCTTTGAGGTTGCTCCTGGTGAACGATCCGAACTCTACCGGAAGGGCACGCTCATGCTCTTCCCGCGCCGCATCTGCGGGTTCTGCGAAGCGGAGTTCGACGCCGATATTGCCATATGCCCTCGCTGCCTGGCAAAGAACCAGTGGTACTGCGGGACATGCGACACTCTGGTCGAAAAGCCCCTCATAGATCCTATCAAGAAGCAGATCAGGTGCCCTGTCTGCGAGAACACCCTCCCAAGAGGCATCCGGCAGATCCGATGCATAGGGGAGTTTTGTGAAGAGAAACTCTTCACTCACTACGTTCTGAATATCGGAAGCGAGCGGCACATAATATTGGATTATAAGCGCCAGAGGTAGTTGATGATCTTCGATGAAGGGCTTTTTGATCAGGATCTTATCGAGGATTTCCTGCAGCACTATACCCTCGATGCTATTATCGAGTTGCCCGGAAAGCCTACATCGTATGAGATGGATGCCATCGTGGGTGATGCGCATACCACTCAATATTTATTAGACAGTTCAATACTCGATTACAATCTCTTCGCCAGCTACATGCTGGACGTCGTGCTTGTCCTGGGGCGAAATGATCCGAGATTCCAGGAAAGCATCATAAACGCCATCGTATGGTCCTACGGCCAGGAGCTTGAGCGCCTCTCAGAGAGCATATCCCTCATGGGCCTGCGCCTCTCCCTACAGAATGCCGTCTCGGATGATCTGGATCTATATTGGGCGAAGATCTTGGGTCTCAAGCGACGGTACAACGAAACTACAGAAGATTTCAGGGTGCGTCTGGCCGCTCGTTTGGCCATCATGAAGTCGAGCGGCACAAAACCTGAATGTGAGTCTATCCTGGATCACATCCTGGGTATGAGGGGGGCAGCCAGGCTGGAGACTTATTGGCCGGGAGAGGTGCGGCTGTGCTGGAACTCCTATACAGCTATGAGGCGGGCACAAGAACAGTACGCGGCTGTAAAGGGTGCGATGGATGACATGATCGCTGCCGGGGTATCTTGGTCCACTGCCTTCCCCTGGATCAGCTATCTTCTGGATACCAATATCAACGGCAAAAAGAACTTCCCATATCTTATGGATGCAGGAGTGACCGGATCAAAGTATTCCCTGTACCTGCTCAATGTGGATATCTTCGAACGGAATGCCGCTACAGTGGATCTGGATGCTTATCTGGAAGAGGGCCACACAATCAGCTCTCGGATGGATGCACTGCTCACCATAAATCCAGCCAAGCTACAGCAGTTGGACGCCCTGGTTGAGATTGGCCATAGCGCGACGTATCAGAATGATGCTATTGCATTAGAGAGGCGTTCTAAGTCTGAATACGTGGACGCTGTACTCGAAAAGAATCTCCCGAGATATTATAATATTGACTTAATCACCGAAGGGGCCAGGCGTGGCTCCTATCTGCTGTCTGTAGATCTGGTGGCTGCATGAGTTCAATGACGCCAGTGGTGCTGGTCAGCCTGCCCAATCTGCCTTATCTTCTGGGCACCTTTGACACCACCTCATTCAGACAGTGGTGGAGATCGGCACCCTTTCCGGACGACCTTGAGGAGATCAAGAAAGGTTTCCATATCTACGGCAGAACCCACCTGGCACTGGCACAAAGAAAGGATGGCCGCTGGGCTATTTATCGCAGCAAGAATTATGGCATCGACTGGGCAAGGGTCTTTCTCGCAGCGCCCGGCGAAGTGATCTATGATATTGTCTTAATCACCTTTGGGCGCGCTGTTCTGAATACATCCCTCGGATTCTATGAGACCGTTAATGCGGGCACTACCTGGGACCTGGTCCTGGACCTGCCCACAGCACCCAACGCCCCGGCCTTCTGCAACATAGGCGGCGGGGATGTGCTGATGTGCACTGATGGGCGTTATATCTGGAGGTCTACGAACATTGCACGGAGTTGGACACGTGTCTGTGATATGCATTCTGTCCGGCATACTACATATTATTACTCAATGAGTGGATACTACACAGGCCCATCAATCCCTTGCATCTCTGGAGCCAATGGTAGGGTCTTCGCTGCAAACGGTCCCTTCCTGGTAAGATCTGATGATGGCGGCCTGACGTTTGGGGTAGTGGCATACTGGGAATACTATCCGGGCCTGGCTTCATTGATCTTCCGGCCGCCGCAGAGTCTAGTATATGACCGCCTGTGGCCCATGACTACCAACCCAGGATTCCTAATCAGCCAAATCCTGATATCGTCTATCGATGGCCCAGAGGGAGACGATGTCGTATTTATCCTGAAGATGAACGATGTTCGGCCGGTAGTAGGTTCTACAGAGCTATTTGCCTGGACGCTGAAGACCTGGACATCAAATCCCGTCCTTGCGAAAAACAATCACTGGAAACCCATATTCCAACAGTACCTCACCCCATCAGAAGGCGAGACACACATAGATAGCTACAATGTTGCTGTATTGGGGCAGAACTATAACGACAAGCTGACTTTTTCGGCCCAGACCCGATTAGACCCGGCAACCGGGAAGCCCATACCGAGTCTGAAGTACACCAACGACGGTGGAGAGACATGGACTGATGTCGATCTCAATAAGATCCAGATAGGGAATGCAGAAGGGGGTGGAATATGCAGCGGCTCCATGATGGATGACAATTTCGCAAAGCTTACCTGGGTGGGCCCGGCCTGCAACAATTACGGCAGCTATGATTATGTTGAGCAATCTCGCAGGCAATGTCAAAGCTATGAATTCGATGCTGTGATTGAGCACGCCGGCCCGACTGCCAGGCAGGTATCTGAATCCCTGGACGCCCTGGTTGAGAAGGCGGAGTCTGAAGAGGAGTCTCTGGATGCTCTGATCGAGCAGCAGATATCCCTGCCTTATGACATTGACGCCCTCGTAGAAGGCATGACTTCCAAGAGTTATCTGCTCGATCGGACTCTCGAGGGGCAGACCACTGAAGAAGAATCGCTAGACGCTATCGTGGCGCTTGATGTTCCCGTTCTGTACGACCTGGACACCTACATTTGGGCCAGGCCCCGGGCGATCTACCATCTCAATACCCTGTTGCATGATAAGGTAAGCGCATCTTACCTTTGCGATGTCATCATAGTAGAATACAAGCTCGGAGAACGACTCTCTATGATGGAGCACAAGATACCGCAGTTCTTTGACCTTGTTGTGCCCTCTCAATCACATGGAGCATTTAGCTCCAAGGAGATGCTCGTATGACGCTTTCTCCAGCGCAATGGGAGAGGATCTATGCCGGCATCCCGGCTCTTCTGGATGGTGTCGCTCTGACAGTGCATCGCACCAGACAGTTCGTCAACCTGCCCGACTTTCCCATTGTGCTCATCACCCCGATCACAGAAGGCATACCCATCACTGAGGCGGGACAGCTTTGGGAGAAGTACAACCCCGATGAAGGTATGATGGACGTAGCCCGAGGCCAGCGTTGCAAGGCTCGCATATCCGCAGTCATCGAGGCCGTGGGCCTGACCGAAGCCAGGGCACTGGCGAGCACGTTCTCGCAGGAGCTATTTACCAAGGAGCTGTCCATCAATCCCATACAGGATAGGATGCAGTTTCGGGGAGCCGATCCGCCTGAGATTCTTGCACCCTACCAGATAGCTGGGAAGGCTTACGTTCAACGATATAATATTGACTTTTTCGTAGAGTATGAATTCATCTGGATTACAAAAGTTCCCGTCATTCGGGAAGTTGAGGTCACCATCGGGGCAGACGATCCAGTTATGATATATCCTTCTGAAGTCTCTGCCCTTCGCCTCATAAAAACCTATTCTTTGGATGCTATGATCGAGAAACTGAGCACGAAAACCTATTCTTTAGACGTCATAATCGAGGAGTGAAACCATGGTTCGTGAACGAGGTACATTAATTAATTTCAAAGGCGACGGGGCAATCACCCAGAAGGGAATCGTCTGGGCGATACACTCGGGAAAGGTCGCCGCGGGGCAGGAGCGCACCCTAATAGTTGATCGAGAGCAGCTCCGCACCTGGGGCATACTGCAGGGGGCCTGAATATATGGGCGAAATAATCGAACAGATAGGAGATATTTCATACCCAGTCGGCCTGACGATACGCTTTGGCATCATGGGCGTTACGGCGGTCCAGCTCGGCACGAATACCATGGCCGCCCTGGGCGAGGCTTCACATGGGCCTGGCATGACAGTCATGCCTCTGACAAGCAGCTACGAGACCAGTCTCTATTTCAAGAGCGGCCCACTGGCGAGAGCGGGCCAGGTGGCATTCGCCAATGGCCTGCCGGCCGGATACTTCATCCGCGTGATGGGCGCCGGGCATCAGGCCGCCAAGAAGTATCTGCACGACGGTCTTGTAGTCACCGACACAGAGACATTCTACGGCAGCGGCAGCGAGGGACCATATCAGCTGGCGAGCAAATGCTATACTCAGAATGTAGCCAACAGCGTTGCCCTCAGCGAGATTGATAATAGAGATATCGTCTATGCCTTAGCATCTCTCGCTACTGGAACGGTCTATTTAGATCAGGAGAACGGCACGCTGCTCTTCTTCACAGACGAAGGCCCTGGAGCCGGTGATCTGGTGACGTCCTCTCTGGAGCACTACGGCAACCTGGGCGTTCTGACCAGCCCCAACAGCGGCATCAGCGGCAATTCCGCTTTCGTTGATATCGCAGACGGCACGTTCGATGCTCACTGCGTAGAGGAGTTTCCGGGAGACGGTACGGTAGGCCCGTATTTCCTGCAGTTCAATGACATCATCGAGGATGCCGACAACGTAGTCATGGTAGCGGATACCGCAAAGACAATTGTCTACTCACCGGGTGATCTGGCATCCGGAAAGGTCTACGTCAACAAGTCCCTGGGATCCCTGGCATTCTTCGCAGGGGAAGCCCCGAGGGATGGAATAGATGCCATAGCATGCAACCTGCTCAGGAAGACTCGCAAGCTGACGATTCATGACGGATCTGTCAACCACCCTGCCATAGACAGCCTGGAAGATCTGGTGGCCATTCAGGCCGCCCTGATGTACCATTCCGTTCTGGGCTTCACCCCGGACGCCGGCGCCACTCACCTGCCCGCAAATGGGCAGTATCAGCTCGTGGGTGGCTCGGACGGTTCTGCAATCACCACCGCAGACTGGGCCGAAGCCATGGATATCCTCTTCGCCTACATAGAGGACAGCATGGTGAACATCACCACATGCGTCTTCTGCGCCAATACAGTGCAAGCGGGGAGATATGACCTCATACCCGTACTTGCGGGCAAGCTCAACGAGGCCAAGAGAAACTTCTATCCTTTCATGGGCTTCATCGGCCTGGATGCGAACGAGGATCCCGCAGTAGCCGGCCGGATGGTGAGCAACTTCGCCAACTATGAGCTATCTGTGGTCATGAATCCTGCAGATACATCGTCGCCTTTCCGGCTGGATGCGACGGTGGCCAGAGCCGCTCAGGAAGCTACAGCATCCCTCGGGACGTCGTGCGCCAGGCGCGTGACTGCCATGTCTCTGCAGGGCCTGTCTGAGTTGGGCCTGCTGAACTATTACAGGCGCGAGACCGTCCGGGCACTGCACAATAACCGCCTGGATGTATTGGTGAAGACCAACGCCGGCATCTTCAGCTTCTACGGCAGGAACACGGCACGAGAGGATCAGTATCGGGAGTGCGTGGACGTGCGCACGATCAACTACATGACATGGGTCATCAAGTACTACACTGACATGATCTACTTCGCCAAGAATACCCCCTCAGTCAGAGCTACATTCCGAGAGGATCTAGCCAACGTGCTGGACCGGCTGGTATCTGCGAATGACGACGGCCCGCGCGCCATAGATGCCTACACTCTGCAGGTGACGTCCGGCAGGGAAGAAGGCAACAAAGGGCTGATGAGGGTCAAGCTTGAGGCTGAGAATGTAGGCCATATCAAGCAGGTTGTCGTGGACTACTACAACGGCATCATAGCATCGGCCCAGGTGGCCTAGGCAGGGGGGTGAAATACAATGCCTGACACAATTAGCAATGTCTTCTCAAAGTATCCCTCGGACATCCAGGTGAAGATCAAGTCCCCTGGGGGCTATGTCTTCGTACCCTTCACGGGGACCTCATATGATGTCACGAAGGAGATGACGGCTGAGCACTACTCCGGATCCAGACTCCCGGCAAACATCACAGAGGGCAACACAGACGCCAAAGGCACTCTCGAGACAGGCTGGCTGGTTGAGGGCCTGCCTTCGGACTGGGAGGAGCTAGGCTACACCATGACAGATGCTCGTAAGTGGGAGTATCTGCTGTATGCGCTTCTCATCAATCCATCCGAGCAAGGCAGCGCTCTGCCCTTCGCTATCGAATATCATGAGAGGGAGTACACCGGACGCATTTTGCCGAGCGGTGCTGAGGAGGTCGTGGGCGGTGAGATCTGGGCGATGTTCTCCGGCTGCAAGCTGAATCACCACGCCATGAGCTCTTCACAGGGATCTCTAGCCAAGCGGTCTTACGATTGGATGGCTCGCCGGTGGAAGTACGGAGACCACGCTGTGATATAAGGTCAAATCTACTTAGGTAATCTAGGAAAAAAGGCCGCTACGGGCACTACATGCGGCCCCTACTACTATTTATTTTTGTGATTAATAATAAAAACTGTTTTTGAGGATAATAGCATGGAAAACAATTCTACGCCGATCGAAATTTCGGTCGAGGACATCGGCCTCGGCATGAAGAGCGAACGAATCGTGATAATAAAATCTGCCAATCCTGCCTATGACGGCAAGGCCATCAGGGTCCGGACACTCCGGGGCCGGGAATTCAGGAGCATCACAAACAAGATCCACGTGGGCCCCGAAGACCTGGCCGGAAACTTTGCGCTCGCTCTGGAGGCTTGCAGGGTGGCCGTCATCACGCCGGGAATTGCCAAGATAATCGACGACCTCGATCATGATGTTATACTGCAGGTCGGCCAGGACATCATAGCAGCCTCCGAGCCCAAGGAGGAGAAAACCGAGGATTTTTCCGAAGCCCCGAGGGGCAGCTAAAATATCTCGAGCATGTGGCGGGCTACCGACTGGCCGGTGGCAATGCCGATGATCTGACGGCCAATCAGGAGCTCTTCGTTGCCCTGGTGGCCTACGAGCAGATCAAGTTCCAGGCTCGTTTGGCCGGCGCTGAGATCAAGGACAGCCCGAGGCGCTCTTCGAAAGAGGATCGCTACGGGGAATTGCTGGAGCGAAGAAGGCAAATGAAAGAGATGGACGCTGAATTTGCCGGAACTATTGAAGCATGCCTGAACAAGAGACTGTGAGGACCACATGGGCGGCAACGAAAAGACTTTTACAACTCGTTTCGATCTCTTAGATAATTTCTCTCGAAAGTTCGATGAGATCCACAAGAGAATCACATCCATTTCAAAAGGCAGTCATGTGATCGGACTGGATCTCAAGACGACTAATGTAGGCCAGGCACTGGGCAATATCCAGAAGAAAGTCAACGACACCACAAGTACGACCAACAGTTGGAATAACGCTATGGGTCGGTCGGCCGGCATCGCGGACAAAACCGCCTCGGCTACTAAGAAGATAGGTGCGGAAGGTGAGAAGTCCGCAACCGCTATGGACAAGATGAAGTCCAAGCTTGAGGGCGTCGGAAGTTTCACAGATAAGCTCCGGGACAAGTTCGGCGCCATCACTGGTCTCCTGACAGGCGGCATGGTGGCGGGCATGGCCTGGCTGAAGGCATCTGACTCGCAGAATATCACAGCATCGATCTATCGCAAGATGGATCGTAAGCATCTCGATACCAAGCAGCTGGATACGTTTGTGCAGGGGGCACAGGGACTCGGGTATACCACGGGCAGCCAGCGCTTGAATATAGCAGACAGCATTCTGAGCAGGACCCGCTTGAGGGGCACAAAGGCAGAGTCGGCCACCGAGTCAATAGAGAAACTATTCTCACAGGATTCTGAGTACCTCAAGTCCAAAGGCATATCAAGCTCTGCTGATCTGGCCGACCTTCTCACGAAAAAGAATCTCGGGCGAGGGGAGAAGCAGCTCCTCGCCGACATAGGAATTAAAGGCGGGAGTGCGAGCAGCCGCATAAAAAGTGCTGAGAAGCAGGCGAAGGGTATCAACGCCGAGGATCTGGTAAAAGGCGACCCCCTCACAGCCCTTCAAAACCGTCTGGGAGAGTTCTCCAAGAAGATGGGCAAGACCATGATAGAGCCCATGACTATGATTTTGGGCTATGTCAA
>JBATEC010000190.1:0-16854 GCA_049663825.1 Methanothrix sp.
GTCATAAACCGATCTTTCCTGGCCAGAGCTAACTTTGATCATTGTCATTCCAAATACCATTTACTAATTCCCCCACTGGAAGCAATTAAGAAGTCCATTCAAGGATTTATACTTTTTGCTCATTTGGGGATAATTGAGAAGGCCGCGCGAAGGATGTAAATATTTTGCAGCCTGATATAGAAAACATGACCCTTGTATCCCTATGCTTTGAGGTTCACCAGCCCATCCGCCTCAAGAAAAATTTCTTCTGGGACGGATCTCCCTTGAAGGAGGTTGTGCCCAATTTGCGGGAATTTTATTTTGATGATTCTGAGAACCGGAGGATCTTTGAGCGCGTATCCGACAAATGCTATCTGCCTGCCAACAAGGTGATCTTAGAGAGCATTAGAAAGCATGAGGGATCAGACAGGCCCTTTAAGGTCGCTTACAGCTTCTCCTGTATCTTCTTGGAGCAGTGCCGTGCCTATCGTCCCGAGGTTTTGGACTCATTTGTCAGGCTGGTGGAGACGGGAGGGGTGGAGGTGATGGGGCAGACCTATTATCATTCGTTGGCCAGCCTGTACGAGGATAAAAGCGAGTTTTTCGAGCAGGTCAGAATGCATAAGGAGCTCATCTGGGACATTTTTGGGCTGCACCCTACCACCTTCGAGAATACGGAGCTGATTTACAATGATGAGATTGCCGGAATGGTCGAAAGCCTGGGATACAGGGCAGTCTTTACCGAGGGCGTGGTTGCCGATCCCAACTACGTTTACCGGCCACCCAAGACCGGCATCTCTTTGCTTCTGCGAAACTACAAGCTCACCGACGACATCGGCTTTCGTTTCTCATTGCACAGCTGGGAAGAGTACCCACTCACTGCCGACAAGTATGCCGGCTGGCTCGCCGCCACCCCAGGCCAGTGCATAAACATCTTCTGCGACTATGAGACATTTGGCGAGCATCAGTGGGTGGACACGGGCATCTTCGAGTTTTTGCGCCACCTGCCGGATGAGGTCGGAAAGCATGAGAACCTCCGCTTCGCCACGCCCGCTGAGATTGCCCGGGAGATACCGCCGCAAAAGGAGCTTTCCGTGCCGGATTATGTCTCCTGGGCGGATCTGGAGAGGGATACGAGCTGCTGGCTTGGTAATGCTCTGCAGCAGGCCTGCTTCATCTACCAAAAGAGGCTGGAGGCCCCTGTCAAGGAGAGCCGGGACGAGGACCTCCTCTGGATCTGGAGAACGCTCGGCCTTTCCGATCATCTCTATTACATCTTCACTCATGGGGGAGGCCCGGGAGAGGTGCACAGCTACTTCAGCCCTTACGGCATTCCTTATGATGCCTCCGTCACCTACTTCAGTGTTCTATGCGACCTGCACTACCGCCTCAAGAAGAAGATTCATCTGGCGGATTCGCCCTTCCGCTTTGCCACAGGCGTGGATCAGTTCACGGGAGAGGTCGCCTGGAGTTTAGTGGGTCTGCAAAATATTCTAAAAACCGTATCGCTCGAATCATTGCAATACCATAACAGTCAGGGGGATCTGGCCCTCTGGGCAAAGACCAGCCTTGCAGATGATCTTCTCGCAGAGCAGCTGGCCAAATCAAAGAGCTTCAAGGGAGAAAGACTGCGAAAAAGCCTGATAACTGCTGTGGACGTTGCTCTCAGGGAGGACAAATGATGGCTGGTTTTTCCTTTCGTCCCCATAGCTATGAAGAGGGCGCGAGCCGCGAGTGGCTGCTGGCCAACGGTCTGGGCGGCTATGCCTCCTCCACAGCCGTGGGCGCCAACACGCGGGCCTATCACGGCCTTCTTGTGGCGGCACTAGAGCCTCCGGGGGACCGCTGGCTATTGCTCAGTTCCCTGGACGAGGAGATCGGGGGTGCCCTTTTGGCCAATCATCAATATCCCGGCCTGATCCATCCCCTGGGATTCAAATACCTGCAGGAGTTTCTTTCGGACCCAACCCCCAGGTTCTGCTATCGGATAGGAGGTGCCCGGGTCGAGAAGACCGTTTTCATGATCCGCGGTGAGAACACCACCATCATCAGCTACAAAATCAAAAATGGGAAGGGAACGATGCGTCTCGTTCCACTGGTGCACAGCAGGAGCTTTCACGCTGCATCTCTCCTGCCGGGCATGAAGCAGGAACCGCTTGGTGCGGGAACAATTCTCAGATCAAGTCTTCGCCCGGACATTCGCCTCATGCTCTTCTCGGACGGTCCTGCCTATATGCCGCAGGAGATGATTTACAATAACTTCGAGTACGAAGAGGAGCGACGTCGGGGCTTGGCCTGGAAGGAGGATCTCTTCTCTCCGGGCCATTTCGAGATCGAGCTCTCTGGAGATGCCGCCTTTGCCATTGCTGCATCTACCTGGAGGACCGGCATGCCGGACTGGAGGGCGGAGCATAAAAAAGAAAATGAGCGCCTGGAAAGCCTGAAGGCTCCCCTACCGGACCTGGCGAGGGCAGCGGACGCCTTCCTGGTGAAAAGAGGTCAAGGCAAGAGCCTTATCGCCGGATACCACTGGTTTGATGATTGGGGAAGGGATGCCATGATCTCCCTGCCCGGTCTCTTGCTCTGCACAGGGCGCTTTGAGGATGCCAGGCAGGTCTTGAAATCCTTTGCATTCGCCATGAAAGACGGCGTTTTGCCTAACGACCTGGGGGCCGGCTCTTACAATACAGTGGACGCATCCCTGTGGTTTGTTCGGGCTGTAGGCAGCTATTTTGAATATTCTAAAGACGGGCAATTTGTCGGGCAGCTCTGGCACAGGCTGCTGGAGGTATTTCGTCGCTATTCTCGGTCGGGAGAGGACTTTGGAGGGGCCGAGGATGGTCTTATCGTATCGGGGCCCGCGCTCACCTGGATGGATGCGCGACTGGATGGCAGGCCGGTATCGCCGCGGACGGGAAAATGCTGTGAGATAAATGCTCTCTGGTATTCTACCTTGATTGATATGCAGAAGCTTTTCGTGGCTCTGGACGAATCACTGGACCCTGGGTTTATAGAGCTGGCCGAGAGGGTTAAGCAGAGCTACCAGAGGTTTTGGAATAGTGAGAACGGCTGCCTTTATGATGTGATTGACCATGAGGATGCCTCCATCCGGCCTAACCAGATTATCGCGGCAGGAATTCCCGATCTGCTGCCGATGGTTATGAGAAAGAGCATTCTTGATGTTGTAACAAGGGAATTGCTCACGCCTTTCGGCCTGAGAACGCTCTCGCCCCGCGATCCGCGTTATGCAGGCAGATATGATGGCGACCCTCGCCGCAGGGATGGAGCCTATCACCAGGGCACCGTCTGGCCCTGGCTCATGGGGCCGTACATTGATGCTTTGCTCTCCCTGAAAGGCAGATCAGAGCCGGTCCTGGCCCAGGCCAGAGAACTCCTCCAGCCCCTAATAACCATTCGTACCGGCGGGATAAACACCCTGCCCGAGGTCTTTGATGGCGACAGCCCCCAGCGGCCGGGCGGATGCATCTCTCAGGCCTGGTCGGTGGCGGAGGTGCTGAGAGCCTGGAAGGCGTGCAATAGCAGGAGCGTCTAAACATTATTTTTATGTTGTAGCATTATGTTTATTGGCAGCCGATGTCAGGGCGAGGCAGATCTCAACAAAAACTTAAATAAAGAAAAATTACTTACGGGAACGCAGCAAGTTATTCACAATATCCTCATGATACTTGATCTCATATTCCTGTTCTGCCAATTCTTTTGCCACAAATTCCAGCAATTTTCCTGGAGTCACCGGCTTTTCTAGATATGCATTTGCTCCAAGGTTTAGGCATTCAATGGCATTTTCTCGAGTGGAAAGACCCGTAATGATGATCTTTTTCATCTCCGGGTTGAGCTCGCGAAATTCGGTGAGAAGGGCGGTACCGTCCATATCAGGAAGCTTGATGTCAATCAATGCCAGGTTGAAATATTTACCGCGCACATTTTCTATGGCTTCACTGCCGGTCTCTGCCGTATCGATTAGGTAACCCTTCCTCTCTAAAAGAAGCTTGAAGCCATCGAGTATGCCTCGATCGTCGTCGATAATTAATATGCATTTCTTATCCGTATGAACTCCCCCAACATAAGATCAATCGAAACAGAAAAATTAAAGCCTCGGACGGGATTCGAACCCGCGACCTCGTCCTTACCAAGGACGCGCTATACCGGGCTAAGCTATCGAGGCGCCAAGAGCCCCTTGTGCTACTCACCCTTCAAGAACCTTTCGGTTGGCCGTGTTTTCTCGCCTCTTCATAAACGTCTTCCGTCCTCTTGGCAATGCGATCCCAGCTAAACTCGGCATCGATCCGGCTGCATCCTGCCCGGGCCAGCTTCTTCATCTCCTCAGGATTGGCGAGCAGCCGGTTTATGCACCAGGCGATGGACTCCGGCTGAATATAGGCCAGAAGGCCGTCCTCAAAGTTATTAATTATGCTCACCGCTTCAGTCGCCACTACCGGTTTGCAGGCATCCCATGCCTCCAGGACCACAACGCCGAAAGGCTCGTTTCTGCTGGGAACGCACATGAGATCGCAGGCATTGACCAGCTCTTCTTTTTCGGTGCTGGAGGTGTATCCCAGGAATCGGCAGGCATCCGCTACACCAATCTCGCGAGCTCTCCTCTCGCAGCCCGGCCTCATGCCTCCCTCTCCTATGAAGACAAAACGAGCATCGGATCTGTTTCTCAAGATATGGGGCACAGCCTCTACCAGGAGGTCCGGTCCCTTCTGGGTGCTCATCCTGCCGCAGAAGAGCACCAAGGGCGCCATGGGATGTATGCCGTACTTCTCTTTGACCCGACCGGCGTCAAGGCCCTTCCTCATCTTTCCCATAATTATGCCGTTCGGTATAATGCTGATCTTGTCTTCGGGCAGGCTGTATATCCACATCAGCTCGTCTTGCATGCGCCTGGTTGTCACAATCACCATGGAAGCCTCATAGCAGCCCAGCCACTCCCTATGGGATATCTCCTGAGATATGCCGTAACCGAAGTGGTTTCCATTTCTGCCCCATTCCGTGCTGTGCATAGTCAGAAGGAAAGGCAGACCATAGTCCCGCTTTATGCGGGTCAATGCCGTCACCGGATGCCAATCATGACCATGCATGATATCGAATTTGCCGAAGAGCCTTTGCACCGCTCCGAAGCGATCGTAAAGGGCATCACACATGTTATTCATCTGAGCCAGCACGTCCCCTGAGCTGTTCACATCCACTCTCTGGTAATGGACGCCATTTATCTTGTCGTAGGACTCAAAATCGCCTCTGCGCGTAAATACATGTACTTCATGGCCCCTTCTGGCCAGCGCTTCGGAGATCTCTGATACACATGGGGCCACCCCGCCGACCTTTATTGAGTATAAGCTCTCCCAGGAGAGCATTCCAATTCGCATCTATTCTTCACCGGTATTGTCTCGCCTTGCAGCGATAGTTATTGGTCATTTGTCTGTTCGATATGATTTATGAAATACATTAGGAATGAAATAAGCAAATTGCGATTCTTTACAGCCGGATAATTGATTAACTTTTCGGCGCTCTTAGATCGCCTTTAGCCTATGCCGAAAGCTCCGATGCTGCATCTTCCGGAGCAATGGTGTTGATGTACACTCCCGTGCTCCTCTCAAAGCCCGCAATTTTGGAAATGGCCGGCTGAATTCTGATGTTGAGGTGGTAGCCTGAAGGAAGCTGGAAGATCATGCAGTTATAGGACGGGTCGTTCAAGACGGATTGCATGGCTCCCATGGCCCGCTTTAATAGAGCTGCAAGGCTTTTTCCTTCTGCTTCATTCATCTCTTTTAGGTTGGCTAAATGCCTCTTCGGCAAAATCCAGGTTTCATAGGGTGCCTGTGAATAGAAGGGTGCAATTAGGATCCAGTTTTCGTTCTCTTCGATGAGCCGACATGACTTCTTCTCTTGCGCTACGATATTGCAGAACGGACAGCGCGCTCTACGGCTGATGGCGTCCCGTTCTCTTTTTATCAAGGGCGGAAGAATAGGTAGGGTGACGAGCTGAGAATGGCTGTGAGATAATGATGCTCCAGCCTCCATGCCCCAATTCTTGAATATGGATACATATTTTACAAGGCTGTTTTTGCAGTAATGGATATAGCGATCCCGGTAGACTAAGATGAGCTTTTCCATGTGCTCCTTATCAAAGTCCGCGGGATTTTCTCCGTGCAGAGGGCTGTCTACAATTACCTCATGAAAGCCTTGTCCGGGCAGGGCAATCCATTCCGTCGTGGCGGGCGCAGGGCACGGGACCATAGCCGGGAAAACATTGGGAAAGACACGCATCTGCCAACCGGAAATCCTCTCCGGGCCATCGGTTAATACTCCCAGCTTCGTGTAGACTGCGTCGGCCGGCGGAGTCATCTCCTCGTTCCCCGCACAAAACTGGCAAACGGTCCTGTCTCCTGGAGCCGCCTTTGCTATCTGGAAATCAGACGGCCTCTTCCTGCGCTCGGCGGCGATGATGCAGTATTCATCCAGAAAGTAGTGCTTTCTCAGCTCCGGCATCGCCTGCGTCTCCTCTTATCTTCTTTCGTCAAGCCACTTCCCTATAAATTGCCAGGGTCTTCTCTGCGGCTTTCTGCCAGGTGAACTCTTCCAGCACCCTGTTCCTGGCGTTATTTCCCCAGGATTTGAGTCGTTCCAGGTCTTCCAGGGCGAAATTGATGCCCCAGGCGATATCCCTGGGATCGCGAGCATTGACATGAACGCCCGTAGGCCGAGCCGTGGCCGGGTTTTTTACAATCTCCGCCAGACCGGATGTGCCGGATGCACCCACCACAGCCGCCTTGCCCATGGCCGCTGCTTCGAGAGCGACGATGCCAAAGGGCTCGTAAAGGCTTGGGAACACGCACAAATCCGCCAGAGCATAATGGTGCATCTTATCCTCGGCATCCAGGAAGTCCGTGACCAGCGTGATGCAGCCAATCCGTTTCGCTTCCGAATGAGCCCAGCTCTCCAGGCTGCCCTTGCCCACCACTAACAGCTTCAACTTGGGGTGCTTTGCCAGAACATCGGGAATGGCAGAAAATAGCTGTACAATCCCTTTTACACTCTCCAACCGGCCCATGAAGAGCACGATGACATCATCTTTTGTAAAGCCGTATCTCTTTCGCAGGGCGGCTAGCCGCTTGAGATCAGCCCGATCTGGATTGAAAAACGCAGCGTCCACGCCGTGGTAGCATACTCGAACCTTTTCCGACCTGACTCCCTGGCAGACCAGCTCCTGCTTCATGGCCTCTGAAACTGTAATGATCAGATCCGCTACTTCGGCACCTTTTTTTTCCAGATTCACAAGCTGAGGATTGGGATTATCCGAACGACCTGTCTCCAGGCCATGGACATGATAAATCATGGGAACGCCTTCTCTCTTAACTGCCATGGCTCCCAGGAGGCCGAGCCAGTCGTGAGCCACGCAGAGATCGAAAGGCCCATTTTCCATGAGTCTCGCCGCAGCTAGCTGGTTTAGGCTGAATAGGTCCAGTAGTAAGTAAAGGCCTTCTCCCCAGGAAAGGGTCTCAGGGGAGAGGAAAATCTCCAGACCATCCCTGATCGGGACGGGAGTCTCCCTGAACACCTCTACTCCATCCATATCCTGGTACCTCTTCAGTTTGCCGTCTCCCAATGTAAATACCGAGATTTTTTCGCCCTGGCGGACCATTTCTCTGGATATTTCGTCCACGTACACGCCAAGGCCGCCGAAGATCCTGGGCGGAAACTCAAGACTCATGTAGGCAATTCTCATTTCTTTCTCACATCCGGATTACGCCACCAGGTTACTGTAATACTCCAGTACCGGCTCCTTCCAGCTAAACTGCCTGGCCAGGGAAAAGGATTCTTCGCAGAGCAGCCGGTATTTGACCTCGTCCTCCAGGTAGGTCCAGGTGAAGTAGTCCAGGGCCAGGGCATAATCCAGGACCGTCTCCTGGGGCTGAGCCTCGATGTTGTCCACAATCACCACGCCACCCAGGCCCGGCACGCGGCGTTTGATCTTCTTTAAAGCATCGCTGTATCCTGCCGACCGGCTGACGATATTGGGTGTGCCTTCCCTGCCCGCTTCCAGAGCGGTGAGGAGGAATGGCTCATATTGGGAGGGAAATATACCGGCAACACAGCCGGCCATGATCTCATCCGCTCTCATTTCCAGGCCGCCATCGTTCGGTCCCACCCACTGAGGATAGAGCAGTGCCGCCACCATCCTCTCGCCGGAGACCAATTCCGACTCATCCAGGCTGCGCTCTTTGATCATATTCTCCAGGCGGATCTCCTCGCCCACCAGAACTTCCGGCGTGAGATTGATAGGAAATCCCTCCGGCAGCTTCTCCTTATCTTTAGGGCCGTGCGCGGCTATCAGGAAGCATACCACTCTTGCCTCCTCGGCATGACGCTGGCCGGTTAATCTATGCTTGAGCAGGTGATCCTGAAGCACCAGGGCATCAAGGAGTTGAATATATCCTTTATTCTCGATCTCTATGCGGGAGATGGTGAAGACCGGAATTATGTTCTCCCGCTTTACGCTCTTGCCGTCGCGGTTTTTGTAGAGATTGTCGGCCAGAAACTGCTGGATCCTTGCCCGGCAGCGCTCTTTTTTATCCCAGTCTATCTCCTCTGTCTCCACATCAATTCCATTCCGGACGACAATGCCCTTCAAGCGGTAAAAGAGCATGGCCTCTTTCATGGTCGAATCGCCCACGAATGTAACCGCATCGGCATAGCGGGCTAAAGCCTCCAAGGCGGCAAAGCCCAGAGGCGTGCCGGGCTCCATTTTTGAGTCGCTCTGGGCTACCTTTTGCAGAGATTTGTAGCCCGCAGTGCGACCGGGAACTGTAGCATGCAATGTGCAGACAGATCTAACCGGCACGCCCAGCTTTTTCAGCCTGGCTGCCGCATAGAAGACTCCAAACTCATGGCAGTGCATAGAGACTCTTACTTTGGGCATTACCGACTTGGCAAATTCCGATACGGCCCTGTCTGTGTACTTTTGCGTCATCTCTTCCGAGACGCGGGCCAGGCCTTTCACCAGCTCGGATACGGCATAGGAGAGATTCAGGTAGTGGTTGTACTCAGAGCCATAGTGAGCTCTCTCGAAGTTCATGGAATCAAGGCCCACCAGATCAAAGGCCTCCGTCTTGATGGCGTTATTCTGGGTCATCTCCTGATTATTCCAGCGCATCGTGTGAGACTGATAGTAATTGGTATTGAAGAGCACGTAGCCGATGGGAACGCCTTCTACCTTTCTTTGCCCGGTAACTGTCTCAATGCCGGAAGCATTCAGTGCCGCTAAAACGGCCTCTAGTTCTGGCCCTCTCTCCAGCTTATCGAGTCCCGTGAGATCTGTGATCCGGTTTCTGCCTGTATTCCAGTCTCCTCCGGAAGTGGGATAGTTGGGACCGGCTACCAGGATGTGCAGGCCGCTTTCAATATCACCTCGTGCCACCAGCCGGGCCAGCATCACAGCCTCGGCATCCACCACATTCCAGATGCCGCCCATCTTATTCGAGACGGGACCTGCTTCCTCTGCAGCCAGGACGATCCATCTTTCTATCATTTATGCACCTTCAGATTTCATTTGCACTCAGGAATAGGGCGAGAGCGAGGACACGGAGATCCCCTCATCGGATATGTCCAGGACCCTGATACTGTTGGCGATCTTTGAGCCGCGCATCTTCATGACATATATCGACCTGATGAGTGTATTGCCGATGCGCTCACGGCTGAGCATGGTGGCCGAGTCCGCTCCGTACTCCAGGAACTGGTTGGTGCCAAAAGCCGTGCCGATGGTGATGACCGATGTCACGCCGCTGGCACGAACGGTGCCGAAGAGGTCGTCGGTCAGGGACCGAATTTTAAAGGGCTGCTCTACGGCCATGAAGAAGGCAGTCAGGTCGTCTATGAAGAGCCGGGCGGGCTTGACCTCCTCCAGCTTTCTCTCTACCAGTTTTCGAAAGTTTATTAGAAAATCCACCGGATCGACATCTATGCTCTTTTGCAGGCGCAAAACCGGGTCGGTGACATCGACGATGACGAGTTTTCCCTCTTTTTCCATCGCCGAGAAGTCCCATCCGAAGGAGGACATCATCTCTCGCTTCAGGTACTCTGCGCTCTCCGAGGGGGTTATGATCATTCCCTTTTCGCCCATCTTGATGCCGTAATTTATGAACTGGCCGGCAAAGACGGTTTTGCCCGTACCGGAAGATCCTGTGATGGTGTTTACGGTACCTTTATGAAAACCGCCATCGACCAGTTCATCATATCCAGGTACGCCCGACTTGGATCTGGGTAATTTGATGCTTTGTAATGCCACAACCAACCGCTCCCTCGCTCAAATTGCGCTTTATTTTGCAGCGCCGGATACTTGTTATTTCGCGACTAAGGTAATTAGGTCTTTCGGTGGGACGCGGAAAAATGACGGTTTTTTGGGCACAGCCCAATCTGCTACAAGCCCATCTGTCATGGGCTTTATTCTTTTTGAACACACCCGAGAAGCTATCGTAATCGTGTTCGTAGATTGCTTTAGCCTCTCCTCTAAGTGTAGGGATTCAATGCTACAGTATTGCTTGATGTTTTAGAGCGAGCAAGTTCCAATGCAGCATCCATAGTAGTCCCTTTGAGTTTCATCTCTTTGGATTGGCTATCATAGACCCATCGCTTCCGATCATTGGCATATCCTGCATTCAACCCTGTCGCTTTCCAAAAACACTCATTTGCTTCTGTATTCCTACCTAGCTTATTAAGTGCATAGCCTTTGCCTTGCCATGCCTCGGGATTCTGTGGATCGAGCTCTATGGATCTATCGTAAGCATCGATCGCTTCATCATACTTGCCTTGATTATAGAGCTCATTACCATGATTAAGGAATGCAATCGCGCGATCGTGTGAGTCTTCCTGAGTGCTAATCCCTGCATCCGTGCGATCTGATGACAGCTCTGCGCCAGGTATTGTGGAAATCTTTTCATTCCCTGAGTCTCGTGAAGACGCTGCAGGTTCAAACTCATCGATAGCTATTAGATTTGATTGCGTGCAATTAGTCTTAAGGACTAGTGATTGCTCTGAAACGCTATTATTGTATCCTAGTTCTTTAGCTTTATTTAAGGCCGCATTGGATTCATCACTTCTTCCGAGAGCCTTAAGAGCCTCTCCTTTATTGTTCCAGGCATCGGCGAGCTTTGGATCAAGCTCGAGAGCTTTATCAAGAGCTAGGATGGCCTCATCGTGCTTGCCTTGCATTCGAAGAGCTTCTCCTTTGTTGTCCCATACTGAGGCCAGATCTGGGTCCAACCTGATTGCCTCATCATATGCTTTGATGGCCTCAGCATAATTTCCCTGACGACATAGAGCGACGCCTTTGTTGGACCAGGGCAAGGCAAAATTGCGATCGAGCTCGATAGCTCTGTTGCATGCCTGAATTGATTCGTTGTATTTGCCTTGAGAGGCAAAAGCTAATCCTTTATTGTTCCATGGCATTGCAAATTCTGGATCGAGTTCTATTGACTTATTAGCAGCTTTCAAGGATTCGTCGTATTCTCCTAATACATATAATATCCATGCTTTGTCATTCCAGGCGGAGGAAAGATCCGGATCCAGTCTGATCGCCTCTTCATAAGCTTTGAGAGCATCATTGTACTTACCCAGGTAATTTAGAGATATGGCTTTGTTATTCCAGGCCATTGCATATTTAGGGTCAAGCTCGATAGCCTTATCATATGCCGGGATTGACTCGTTATATTTGCCCTGGGAAGCAAGAGATGAACCTTTGTTATTCCATGGCCAGGCAAATTTGGGATCGAGCTCGATAGCCTTATCATATGCCGGGATTGACTCGTTATATTTTCCCTGGACAGCCAAAGCTGAACCTTTGTTATTCCATGGCATTGCATATTCAGGTTCAAGCTCTATCGCCTTATCGCATGCTTGAATAGCTTCATCATACTTGCTTTGCTTAATAAGAGCCACGCTTTGGTCTACCCAATCGGATGCATTTCGTTGCCCTGTAACAGGAATAATAAACGCAATCGATTTCGTGATGTGCAGCGTATTGATAAGCTGCTCAGTTCCTCCATCCCAGGGATATGAGGAAATTATTAGAACCAGCACACGGTTCGGATCAAATGTTGGATGATATAATGCTGAGTATAATTTCCGATAAGATCCTGAAATGGACATTTCGTATGAGGCAATTGATCCATTTGCACCATCGATCGTGCTTGGGACGATTTCTATATTCTTGATATCGGGGTCCTTGCTCAAAGTTGATTTCAATGATTGCACATTATCCGTGCCAAAGAATTGTTCTTTTTTATATTCACTAATTGATATTTTAATAAGTTGGCCTTTAACTTCTTCATTCTTTATTGTTATATCATATGTTGTTACTTTGTCATCTCCGGTCTTTTCAGGGGCTTCTGTTAGAACACCATATGAGCTATGTGGAATTCCTAAATCAAAGGATATATCATATGGTCCTATTGTCGCACTATCATCTTCTGCAAGTGAGTTGCAGGAAATAAGGATAATACAAGCTACGGATACTGCTATCATTTTACCCAACATTAAATCCTTCCTAGTCATTTATTAAAACTGGTCCTTCCAGCCAAAAAGTTTTCGACAGGATAGATAACTGTAAATTTATGCCAATGTTGATTTATTTTTCATCTGCCTGCCACATAAATTCTCCTCATATTAGCTGGCAAAATTGTATATCATTTCCTTCATGCTCTCTTCTATTGTATTTTCTGTATGGTCTATGTGCGATGCAATGCCTGTATTTTTAGATCTACAAAACTTATATATCTTAGTAGAGTTTGAATAATAGACACTTTTATCATCTATAGAGAATGCAGCTGCTGATATAAAACGATCACTATTAATTATTTCTTGCTTTTGTCTGCCGTCGACATTCATTTCTAAGAGACTATTGCCTGCACTATAAAGGATCTTCTTTCCATCGTGCGACCAATCTTCTGGGATTTCTTTGATACCGCTTCCCGTTAATTGTTTAACATTGGATCCATCCACATCCATTACATAGATATCGCCATTTCCGGTGGAGTTTGAATAAAAAGCTATCTTTAATCCGTCTGGCGACCACTTAGGGGATGATGCGGGTGATAATGATTCATTAGTTAACTTCTTTACTTCTGATCCGTTAATATCAATTAGATATATATAAGTGAATCCAAGTTCTTTTAAAGAAAAAGCCATTTCATTGCCATCGGGAGACCATACTATGCCATTTAATGGTTTGCTAGAATCCATAATTGCCACCTTATTATCCTGTTTATCCAATATGTACACTTGAGTATCAAAGAATGTGGTGTTTCCTGTGTCTGGCTCCGATGTTGATATTAAATCCTCCTTGTTACCCAAATAAACGATGCGGTTTCCATCCGGTGACCAGTCTGCACAACGTCCATATTCTATAAATCCCGGCCTATTTGTCTTGGTATCAATAGCATAAATCTCGCCAAAATAGTCTATCGCCTTGCTCGAACTGCTTAATGTCTCCACAGGAAAGAGAATCTGAGTTCCATCAGGAGATACGCGCAAATTGGTGATCGTCGAGAAAGATGTGCCTAAGGAAGAGACTTGATTTGACCTTCGGCTGTAAATTTCTATAGATTCATTGGGACAAGTGATACTTTCTGGGGATGTATAGGAATCCGAGACGCTATCTGCTACGCATTCCGGCACACCAACTGAAACCAGAACAATCCTTCTTTCAAATGGTGCCTGATTCGGCGATGTATACTCAATTACATATATCCCGGTAAGTATCGCTTCGATCTGCTCCAGTATGGTTGAAAAATCCGCGATTTTTGAATCAATCCAAAGGCTACCTGTTTCATTAGCCAGAACTCTCATATCTGCATAATTCGATAGAATCGAACGTGGCACACCTGGATCAACGGTTGGATTGCTGAAGTCTGGAGATACGGCTATCAGGATAGTACCTGCGTTCAATAAATCACGTCTTACATCTTCCATTGCATAATTTGAATTGTTTTTCCCGTAACCTTTTTGTTGCGATGGTTCATCTGTCACTACGACTATGACTTTCTGAGCTTCAGGTCTAAATCCAGAAGACAGCACTCTCTCTATTCCTTCAAGAGAGTTTTCTGGCAGTTCAGGATTCCCGCCTGATAATGATATCTTGCTTATAGTATTTTTAAAAATAGTGACATCATTTGTCCAGTTGATCATAGTTACTGCATTGGTTTCATTGAATGCTACCAGAGAATATCTAGCGTCAACCTTGCTGGAATTAATTTTTTGGGTCAGGTCTTTGACCTTTATTTTCAAGGCATTTATTTCCTCATCCATGCTAGTTGTTTCATCAAAGACTATTGCGAGGTCAAGCTTTTGGCCTGAGGCATTGCCTGTTTGATAAAAGTCATCAATAATGACCTCTGTATCGTTCTCCTTAACTGTGAAATCTTCTTTCTTTAAGCTCCCTGCAATAGCACAGAATCTATTAATAAGAATAGTGACCTTTATTCTCGGAAATGCGGATGAATCGACCCTTAGGATTTTGACCTCGTTATCTTCATAAGACGCAATTTTAGCTGGTGGCTTATCCGAAGTTGAGACTGCAGACGATTTCGCAATGGAATCATCAGCCGCAATTATATAAAATATTGATAAAACTATTAATATAATTATTATATCAGTCCTCATAATGTTCTCCTTATTATGTATCTATTTTTACCCGCAAATAAATCAAAGCTCTGCATCTATTCAAACCTCGGAAATCAGCTGGAGTCTTTTTAGTCTTTATTGGCCAAGACTTCGCGTTGCCAACATAAGTAAGATCTAAATGATCCTCTCTCTCCGCATCCCCAGTTTGCCCATCTATCCCTCAAACTCGGCTTTGAGGGTTTCGCCCGGCTCCCGTCTGGCCGGATCGACTTGCAGCTTCTTGCCGTTCTTCTTGAGTGCCGCCAAAAATCCATCGTAATCGTGCTCGTAGTAGCTCTGCAATTTGGTCTTGGGCGTGAGGTCCTCCACCTATGATCCCCAGGTAGCCCTCCAGCCAGCCCAGGAAGCCTTTGATCTCCGTTTGCTTCTGCCGGGTTCATCTCCTGCATCCTCTCTGCCTGGAAGGCCTGGTGAATCGTGCACTACATCCGAACGCTCCTGGCTTACGATGAAGTTGTCAGCCTCGTCTTTGGGCAGGCCTTTGCCAGGGAGCCAGGATTTCCGTGAACTTGCTCTCGGCGTAGAGCTGCTGTAACTGTGCCCCCAGGCGGGCGCAGGGGTTGTGGAATCGACCATCATAGTGGAATTCAAAGGCTTTTTCGCTTTGAACCGGCAAGTTTTAAATATAAATGTTACGAGAATAAGAAGGGGCATTGATATGATCGAAGCGGAAGAGATGAGCATAATCAGCTCGATAATGGACGACCTCAGGGTTCTCAAGAATAAGGTGGGGGAGATGGAAGGACAAATTCAGGCTCTAGCCGATATGCATAGTGATTCTGACTTGGAAGTTCGAGAAGAATACTTGGTCCATCTCGACGAGCTGGAAGGAAATAGCAAATTTGAAGAATTCTCCGATATCGCTTCTTTAAGGAAACGGATTGAAAAAGAGGAGAATTGAATGTGCCATCTTACGTTTACCGTTTAGAAGAAGGGCTGATATCTCTTTTGGAAAAGGCCCATAAAAAAGACAAAAAGCTCTACGAAGCGGCTTTCAAGAAGATGGAAGACATAGCAAAAAATACGCATCATTATAAGCCATTAAAATACGATTTAAAGGGACGAAGAAGAGTCCATATTGAGAAATCATTTGTCTTAACCTTTAGAATCAACGACGTAGAGAAAAAAGTGACTTTTATAGATCTATGCCATCATGATAAGGTCTATAAAAAGAAATAAATGATTTACTTGCGGTTGCTTCCTTTCACAATCCCGATCTCTTCTTCCGTCAGAGCGTACAGCCTGTACACCGTCGCATCGATCAGCTCGTCCGTCTTCAGGATTCGCTCCCTCAAGGGCGCGAGCTTGCCCATCGACCCCTCGAACTCGGCCCGCAGCGTCTCCGCCGGCTCCCGTCTGGCCGGATCGACTTGCAGCTTCTTGCCGTTCTTCTTGAGCACCGCCAAAAAGCCCGCGTAATCGTGCTCGTAGTAGCTCTGCAGCTTTGTCTTGGGTGTGAGTTCCTCCACCTTGGCTCCGACGTATCCTTCCAGCCAGCCCAGGAAGCCTTTGATCTCCTTCTGCTTCTCTTTGTTCATCTCCAGCATCCGCTCCGCCAGGAAGGCGAGAAGGTCGTGCACCACATCCGACTTTTCCTGTTCGGCGATGAAATTGCCTTCCCCGTCTTTGGGCAGGCAGGCGTCTACCAGGGGCCCGATCTCCGTGAATTTGCCCTCGGCGTAGAGCTGCTGCAGCTGCGCCCCCAGGCGGGCGCGTTCGGGCGCAGGGGTGGTGGAATCGCCCATCTGCGTGAATCTAAATGGTTCCGGAAATGTTGGGATTCTATTCTTCAGCCTCGCCAGTGTTCTTTGGCCCGCTTGAAGATATCTTCCACACTCTGATTTTCGTAAAGCTTTTTTGAAACTTCAACGTAATCGGTTGGCTCACGGTGGAAGAGGGCTAGGAATCTAAGAGCTTCTGCGGGGCCTAAAGCCTTATTCAAAGCATCCACTCCACGAACTCTAAGTTCAGATTCGTCAATTGCCTTGGCCCTTTCGGTCATTGATCCTCCAGTCTAATGTAATCCACGGGGTTTAATATCGTCATTTTCAATTCTAATTTCTTAGCCTGGCTCACAAGTCTATTGTCGCAACTTAAAAAGTAATCGGGTATGTGTTTAGCTGGCCAGCATTGTAGTTAGCATTTGGAGACTGTTCAAGCCTTTCTGTCCCCATGTTG
>JBATEC010000191.1:0-5363 GCA_049663825.1 Methanothrix sp.
GTTGATCCTTTCCAGTCCGTTGGTGGTTCTAATCTTCCTCCAATGCTCTTTTGGAAAAGCCCTGTGATTCCAGATGTCCTGACTAAACCGGTCAATTGTATCCGCCGCCTTTGAATATCTCTTCAGCCTAAGTTCTACAGCTAATTCTGCCATCTTGGATTCATATTCGAATCCTTGTCTAAGCTTTTTTGCTACCTCTTCCTTATCTTTATTTGGAATATTATTCAGCACTGTGCGGCTGAAATGAACCTGACACATTTGCCAGGCAGCACCTAAGAATCTTGACTGAACTGCACTTTGTATCCCTTTATGGCCATCTGAAACGACCAATTTAACATCTTTTAAACCACGATCAATTAGCTCATCAAAGAACCCGGACCAAAAGCCTTCGCTTTCACTGTCAGTAATCTTGGCTCCAAGGATCTCGCGGTATCCGTCATCACGAATTCCTGTGATGATAAGAAATGCCTTTGTAACATACTTTCCACTATCACGGACTTTGAAGTAGCTTGCATCAACGTAGATATACGGCATTGGACGTTCGATAGGTCTTTTAAGGAATTCCGTCACCTTTTCATCTAGCTCCTTGGCTATCCGGGATACTGTAGACGCAGAAAGACGTTCAACGCCTAAGTGAGATACTATTTCTCGAATTCGTCTTGTTGAAACGCCCTGCAGGTATGACTCTGCTATCGCATTTGTCAAAGCCAACTCTACGCGGGAATATTTATCAAAAACACAGGATTTAAATGAACGATCCCTGAACAGAGGTTTTTTTAGAATCAGTTCGCCAACGCGCGTCTTGAGAGATCGATCTTTATAGCCATTGCGTTGAGCTGTTCGCGTATCATTTCGCTCATAGGGCTCTGCACCGGATTGCTGTATTGCCTCCAGCTGCATGACCAGGTTAAAGAACCAAGTCATTAGCTTCTTCAGACCATCATCTTGATCGATAAGATAATCTTCCAGCAGTTCAAATATCTCCATGGCTCTGTATCCTCCTTCTTTCCAAAGACGTATTGGATATAGGGCCTTAATATCATTTTACAGAAAAGAAAGTACGCTACCCTTCCTCCGGGCTACAGCCACGCCCGCTCGCACACGTCCATGCCCACGCATGTACAGTAAATGAGCATGCAAGAGATTTTTTTACCTTTTTTTAAAACAAGTATTCTGGGATTAATCAAAATAAAATAGTGGTAATAATCATGCATCTTAAAAGGAAAATTGGATAAAATATAACCTATCCAAACATCGCCCCCATCCCCGCCTCTGCCGCCTCAGCTTCGTCCCGGAAAGCCTTGAGCAGCACCTCACCTTCCTCGCCCTTCAGCTCCTTGGCCGCCGTATCGGCGAGCAGTTTTCGGGCTTCGCCGGCCAGCTCGTCTTTGGCTTTGATGTAGATGCACATGCCCTCTTTTTCCAGCCCCATGGCCTTGCACTCGCGCACGGTGGGCCCCAGCCGCTTCCAGAACTCCTCATCCATCATCTTCTGCATATCTTTGCTGCTCTCCATTGCATAAGTGTAGACTAATTCCATTGTAAAACCTCCTAAATATCTTTCATAGCTTTTTTGAGCATTTCCGTGCACTGATCCATGAGGGCTGCAGCCTGGCTAACATCCTGGGCCGCCAGCTCGCTCACCTTGGCAATCTGCGCTGCTCTCTCCCGAAAAGAGGCGCTGTGGCTCTCGTTGTGCTCTATCCAGTGGTGCAGGAGGTGCTCTACCTCGTGCCCGGTTAAATCGTGCCCTTTTAGATCATGGCTATGCATCATGAACGACTCCTAATATTGTCTTCTGATCATGTAGTCGGCCAGTTCGAGCAGCGTGGATTTTGCCTTTGAGTCCGGCAGTACTTGCAGGGCCTTTTTGCCTCTGGCAACCATCTCCTCCGCCCTAGACCTGGCGTACTCGATCGACCTGCTCTTCTCAAGAAGGGAGATGGACTCAGAAATCTGCTCAGGCGTAGCATCCTTCTTGCCGAATACCTTTACTGGGACGTCGTGGGCAAAGGCGTGGATCATGATCAATGTCTTCTTGGCCTCGATCAGGTCTCCGCCCTGCCGCTTTCCTGAGACTTTCTCTGGGGTGATGAGATCTATGACATCATCTTGCAGTTGAAAGCCCATGCCTGTCAGCCTGCCAAATTCATCCAGCGCTGCGACCACACTGGGAGAGGCCCCGGCCAAAAGCGCCCCCATGCCGGCCGAAGCGCCGTAGAGAACCCCTGTCTTCTTCTCAATCATCTCCATATACTCGGCCTCGGAGACGCGCTCTTTTGCCTCAAACTCCATGTCCAGCCACTGGCCTTCGCAGATGGCAGTGCAGGTCTGAGAAAGCATATTCATGGCCCCCAAAAGGAGATCGGAACGGGCTTTAGTCATGCCCAGCACCTGAAAGGCCTTAGAGTAGAGGGTATCGCCTGCGAGGATGGCGCCCGACTGACCCCAGAGCTTGTGCACAGCGGGACGCCCGCGTCGTACATCGGCATTGTCCATGATGTCGTCATGAATGAGCGTGAAGTTATGAATCAGCTCAATGGATACCGCGGCGGGAGCTAGAGCCTCTGCGTTTCCGTCCGCTGCTTCTCCCGCCAGCAGCAACATGGTTGGGCGCAGCCTCTTTCCACCGGCATCCACCAGATGCCGGCCAGCTTCGTAGAGGGGGCGTGGATGCACTACGGGCAAGAACTCCTCGATGGCTTCCGTCACCAGGGCAGCTCGCATTTGCAGCTCTCTGTCCAGCTCTTTCGCAATAGTCTTCGCCATTCTAGCTTCACTCCATTCTCTAGTCGATCAAGAGTTCCTGGCCGTTTCTCACCAAATGGAAATTGGATCCGAGCGAGTATCCCGTCTCTTCGGCCATCATGAGATAGCTGCTGTGGCTGACCAGGTTTCCGTGGCTGGGTATGACATGCTCCGGCTGAATCATGCGCAGAAGCTCCCAGTGATCTTCCCGGCAGGCATGCCCCGAGACATGCACGTTATCATAAATCCTGCCACCCCGCATCTTGAGCTTGGTGACAACAGTATGCCGGTTGGACTCGTTGAGCGGCTGGGGTATGATACCTGCGGAGAAGATGACCTTGTCCCCTGACTCCACATTATAGTCGGTCTCGCCATTGGCCACCCGGCTCAAGATGGCTCCCGGTTCACCCTGGTGGCCGGTCATGATGGGCAGATACTTGTCCTTGCCCTCTGTCATGATCCTCTTCAGGGCTTTGTCCACCGACTTGCGCCTGCCAAAGACCGTCACTTCACCCTGGCCAGCGTAGCCCGTTCTCACCGCAGTGCCCCAATACTTTTCCATAGAACGGCCCAGGAGCACGGGTTTACGTCCCATCTTGTGAGCGGCCTCGATTATGGCCCTGATGCGGGCAATGTGTGAGGAGAATGTGGTGACCATGACACCGGATTTCGACTCTTCGGTGCCGAGGAGCACATCCCAGACCAGGTCCTTGGCTATCTTCTCGGAAGGCGTCTTTCCGGAGATGGAAGCATTGGTGGTCTCTGTGATGAGCGCCAGCACGCCCTGTTTTCCCAAGGCTCTCAGCCGGGCGAAGTCTGGCGGCTCGCCTAAAGTCGGAGACCGGTCGATCTTGAAATCATTGGCGTAAATTATGATGCCCTTGGGAGTATGAATGGCCGCGAAGACGCAGTCCACAATGCTGTGCTGCACGCGGATGAACTCCAGCTCGATGTCCTGCGTAACCTGGAATCGTTCTCCCGCTTTCATTACGTGCAGGGGATTTTTTACCCCGAAGATCTTCTCGGACTTTATCTCCTGATTGATGAGGTCCGCTGTGAACGGCGAGGCGATGATGGGTGCATGATACTTGTGGGCCAGCTTGGAGATGGCTCCAATGTGATCAAGGTGACCATGCGTGCAGGCGATAGCCCTTACCGTTCCGTCAACGTTTTCCATGATGCTGTCGTCGGGAATGGCCCCCATGTTGATCAGGTCGGCAGCATGCAGCGATTCCACGTCTGTGTCCTCATGAATCTGCACCCGATCCAGCCGAATTCCCATATCCATTACAACGATATCTTTTCCGATCCTTATCGCCGTCATATTGCGGCCAATTTCATTGTAGCCGCCCACAGCGATTATTGAAATATCCTTCATTTTGCCAACTCTCTATAAACAGAAAATGCTCTTAAATCGAAACCCCGCGCCTGCAGCCACTCTCCGGTCCTTCCTAGAACCACGAGAGGAACTTTTGCAAGCTGCGTCACTTCTTTGCATCCGGTGAGAAACATTGTGATCCTCAGCGCGCGGATATATGCATTCATAACCCTAACAATCGCTTCTTTGTCTTTTGTGGCTGGCCTTAGCAAGGGAAGGGCAGTGCCCGCCAGGCTGGCGCCCAGAGCCAGGCTCTTGGCTGCATCCAGGCCGCTTCGCACTCCTCCCGAGGAGATGACAAAGGCTCCCGCAGCTTTGCACTCGACAATGCTCACGGGCGTTGGAATTCCCCAGCTTTCAAATAGCCTTCCCATCTGCTCCAACTCATCGTCCCCGACCTCTTCAGCACGAAAAGACTCAACGCTGGCCCAGGAGAGGCCTCCAACGCCCGAGACGTCAATCATCTTCACTCCAGCCGAGACCAGATCCTGGGCCACTTCCCTGGATATACCGGCCCCTGTCTCCTTAACCATGATCGGCACCGATCCTCTAGCCACCGATTTCAGGATCTCCAGCACTCCGCCGGCATCTTTGTCTCCTTCCGGCTGAATGCTCTCCTGCAAGAAGTTCAAATGAATGGCAATGGCATCCGCATCTATCATCTCAGCCAGCCGCTCTAAGATCTCCGGCCCGTATCTTTTCAGTTGCACGGCTCCGATGTTGCCGATGATGGGAATGTCCGGCGCGGCATCCCTGACTGCAGAGAAGGTGTCCTCCAGCCTTCCGTCTTCTATTGCCGCCCTCTGTGAGCCCACTCCCAAAGCAATGCCCAGCTGTGAAGCCGCCTCTCCCAGGCGAACATTGATCTGCTTAACCTCGGGATGGCCTCCGGTCATGGCACTGATCATAAAGGGTGCCTTCAGCTTTCTCCCCAGGAAAACGCTGGATGTATCGATATCTGCCTCGTCGATCTCCGGCAGAGCCTTATGCAGCAGCACCAGATCTTGAAAGGGCCGCTTTTTCGCATCTACCGGTTTATCCATACAGATTCTGATGTGATCGAGCTTGCGACTGGATGTGGTCAATTCGCCCTCCCAATTCTAGTTCCCACGCATTCGCCATTTAGGGCCCGGGCAATATTTCCTTTTATGCCGGCATTAAATATCATGGAGTCTATTCCCAAATCGGCCAGATCCAAAAGTTCCAGCAGATTTCCTCTCATGCCGCCGGTAACGTC
>JBATEC010000192.1:0-4573 GCA_049663825.1 Methanothrix sp.
ATTTAGGACACTCAAGAACCGTTCGTTCGGTCACATCTTTTTCTATCGTTCCAGACAGGGTGATGCTCAGAGAATGTCGCAAGCGATCGAATCTCCGGACATTCTCGAAGATTAAAGTTGCGAGGTATAAAGATATGAAAACAAAAATCGCATTGGCCGTTATGGCACTGGCTGTGGTCTGCCTTTCCCTGGCACCGGCCATGGCTGTTGGACCGGATTCGAACAACAAAGATCGATGCAATGCCTCCTTGCAGAGAGGCGGTTTTGATGGACCGCACAACTGGATGCTCCTGGTAGATGATGCTACAAGGGAAAATTTCGATAACATGACCTTAAACCAGATCAAAGAGCTGCGTGAAGAGAAGAGTGCACAGCTTAACAACATGACCTCCGCCCAGATTGACGAGCTTCGCCAAAAGCAGATGGACAAGCTCGGCAACATGACTTTAGCCCAGATTAAGGAGATGAAAATGGATAGGATGGGCCCAGGCATGATGGGCGATGGCATGATGGACCATGGAATGATGGGTATGAACGACCAGGGACCAATGGGCCAGGGCATGGATAACGGCCAGGCGGGAAATGGACGTGAACCCGGCAACCAGCAGCGAGGCGGAAGATAGGCAATAAGCGAAATGCAGTGTATTGCAGCCAGCAAACGCGATCATGGTGGCCTGCCAACTGGCATGGCCATCTTGCCAACATCTAATTTTTGGCAATCTTGAATGATTGATCATTCTACAAACATTTAGCCTTGCGATCAGAACCAGGTGCTTATGCTGGCCCTGGCGGTCTTGGCTATGCTGCCGGAAGTACTGGCACATGTTGTAGCTATAAAGAGGTAGATCTCTTCTTTTCACAGTAAGCGGCAGGCTGCCGGCCAGCCATGACGAGTGCCCCAATTTCGTGATGGACACATTGCAACGAGTATTTAAATATAAATAGATGGCGCGGAGGCTCAGGTAATCCTGGCCACCGCCGCCACCTCGTCCCCGGGCTTGACATTCATGATGCGCACGCCCTGTGTGGAGCGGCCCTGCACCCGGATCTCGCTGGTCAGAATTCTTATCACCACTCCGTCCCTGGTGGTAACCAGCAGCTCATCGTCCTCTGAGACGGTGGTGGTGCAGCAGACGAAGCCCTTTCTGGCATCGATGTTCTTGACACCTTTGCCGCCGCGTCTCTGCTGGGGATACTCCTCCAGTTCTGTCCTTTTGCCGTAGCCCTGATTGGTGATGGTGAGCAATGTGAAATTCGCACTCGGTCGGATCACATCCATGCTGATGAGCTCGTCTCCCATGTTCAGGCTGATGGCCTTTACACCCATGGTTCCTCGATTGGAGGCGCGCACGTCGTCCTCCTTGAAGCGGATGGCTTTGCCATACTTTGTGGCAACCAATAGCTCCTTACTTCCGTCTGTGAGCTTAGCCGAGACCAGGCTATCGCCCTTCAGGTTTACGGCCTTGATGCCGCCCTTCCTGGGATTGGAAAAAGCCTGCAAAGGCATCTTGACAATGCTTCCGCTCCGGGTTACCAGTATTATGAAGCCGGACTCGAAGCTCTTCACCGGTATGGCGCCTGTGATCTTCTCATCGGGCTCCAGTTGCAGGAGATTGACAATGGACTTTCCCCGAGTTGCCCGTCCCAGGGAAGGAACCTCGTAGACCTTGAGCCAGTGGGCCTTGCCTTTGTCCGTGAAGAAGAGCAGATAATCCTTGGTGGAGGCGGTAAAGACGTCGGTTACAAACTCCTCGTTCTTGGTCTCAGCACCAATGACTCCTCGACCGCCGCGCCGCTGCATGCGATAAGCCGTGAGGGGCTGGCGTTTGATGTACCCGGAAGAGGTGATGGTTACTGCCACCTCTTCCTCCTGGATGAGATCCTCCCGGGAAACCTCGCCCTCCGCTTCGATGATCTGGGTGCGCCGCTCATCTCCGTAGGTATTGATGAGATATGTCAGCTCTTCTTTGATGATGCTCAAAATCTCCAGGTTGCTGGCGAGGATCTTCCTCAATTTGGCGATAAGCTTTTCCAGCTCTTCCGCCTCGGAGACGATCTTCTCCTGCTCGAGACCGGTGAGCCGCTGCAGCCTCATGTCCAAAATAGCCTTGGCCTGCTCCTCACTCAGGGAGAAAGCCTGCATCAGGGCGTCTTTTGCCTCGACTGGAGAATGTGCCGCCTTGATTATTCTTATTACCTCATCTATGTTCCGCAGAGCGATGAGCAGACCTGCCAGGATATGAGCCCTCTTCTCTGCAGCATCAAGCTCGAACCTGGTGCGCCTCTCCACCACTATTGAGCGGTAGTGGATGTACTGCTCCAAAGTATCCTTCAAAGAGACCATCTTGGGCAGGCCGTCCACTAAAACCATGTTGTTGATGCCGTAGCTGGTCTGAAGTGCCGTGTGCTTATACAGTTGATTTAAGACCACATGAACATTAAATCCGCTCTTGACCTCCACCACCATGCGAATGCCGTCTCTATCCGACTCATCCCGCAGATCGGATATGCCCTCCAGACGACCGCCTTTGACCATCTCTGCCATATCCTCAATAAGCTTGGCCTTATTGACCTGGTAGGGAAGCTCATTGAAGATTATCTTAGTGCTTCTTGTCCCTTCCTCAATCACCGACTTGGCCTGCATCATAATGCTGCCCTTGCCGGTCAGATAGGCAGCCTCAATTCCTGCCCTGCCTACGATGTAAGCACCTGTAGGAAAATCGGGTCCTGGCAAAATGTGCATCAGCTCGGAAATAGTGGCCTGGGGCTCGTCAATGAGATGAATGATGGCCCCGCATAGCTCCGTCAGGTTATGGGGGGGAATATTGGTGGCCATGCCCACGGCAATGCCTGTGGAGCCGTTGAGAAGAAGGTCGGGCAGCTTTGCCGGCAGCACAACTGGCTCTTTGAGTGAGCCGTCGTAGTTGGGTGTAAAGTCAACCGTGTTCTTTTCAATGTCCGCCAGCATCTCCTCTGCGATCTTGGATAGGCGCACCTCTGTGTAACGCATGGCTGCAGCCGGGTCTCCATCAACCGATCCGAAGTTGCCCTGGCCGTCGATCAAAGGATAGCGCATGGAAAAGGTCTGAGCCATGCGCACCATGGTCTCATAGATGGCAGCATCCCCGTGAGGATGGAACTTACCCATGACATCACCCACGACACGCGCCGATTTCTTGTAGGGCTGGTCGTGGGTCATGCCCTGCTCATTCATGGCATAGAGTATGCGCCGATGAACGGGCTTGAGGCCGTCTCTTACGTCCGGCAAAGCCCGGGCTACGATCACACTCATAGCATAATCAATGTAGGAGGATTTCATCTCCTCAGTGATGTTAACCAGTACTTCTGTCAAAGCCACCTCAATCAAACATCAAGATTCTTCACATACTTGGCGTGCGTCTCTATGAACTCGCGTCTGGGTTCCACCTGGTCGCCCATGAGGATGGTGAAGATGCGATCCGCTTCCACTGCGTCCTCAAGCGTCACTTTCAGCATGGTCCTCTTCTCCGGGTCCATGGTCGTATCCCACAGTTGCTCCGAATTCATCTCTCCCAGACCCTTGTACCTCTGAATAGCAGGCTTGGCCAGGCCCTTCACCAGATTGTTGAGCTGCTCATCCGTGTAGGCATAGCTGACGGTCTTTCCCTTCTTGACCTGGTAGAGGGGCGGCTGGGCGATAAAGACGTAGCCTGCATCGATGAGCGGCTTCATGTATCGGTAGATGAATGTCAGCAGGAGGGTGCGAATATGCGAGCCGTCCACATCGGCATCGGTCATTATTACTACCTTGTGATACCGAGCTTTACCGATATCGAAGTCATCGCCGATGCCCGTGCCGAAAGCCACAATCATATTGCGAATCTCGGCGTTCTTGAGAATCTTGTCAAGCCTTGCCCTCTCCACATTGAGGATCTTGCCGCGCAGAGGCAGTATGGCCTGAAAATGCCGGTTTCTGCCCTGCTTGGCGCTTCCGCCTGCCGATTCGCCTTCCACGATGTAGATCTCGCATTTTGAGGGATCGGTGTTGGAGCAGTCTGCCAATTTTCCCGGAAGTCCTCCCGAGCCCAGAGCATTCTTGCGGCGGGTTAATTCCTTGGCCTTTCTTGCCGCCTCGCGGGCGCGCAGGGCTTCGCCGGCCTTCTCCACAATGGTGGTGGCAACTATGGGATTTTCCTCGAAGAACTCGGCCAGGCCCTCAGAGACCATGGACTCGATTATGCCCCGGATGGAGCTGTTTCCCAATCGCGTCTTGGTCTGGCCCTCGAACTGCGGATCGGGAAGCTTCACGCTGATGACCGCAACCAACCCCTCGCGTAGATCTTCTCCACCCAGCTTGACCTCGCCTTTGAAGATCTTGTTATCTCGGGCGTATTCATTGACCGTCTTGGTCAGGGCGGCGCGAAAGCCCATGAGGTGAGTGCCACCTTCGCGAGTGTTGATGTTGTTAGCGTAAGAGAAGATGTTCTCGCTGTAAGAGTTGTTGTACTGCAGAGCAACCTCGACGGAAGTTCCGTTTTTGCTGCGAGAGAAGTAGATGGGTGGTTTATGCAGAGCCTCTTTGTTGGTATTGAGG
>JBATEC010000193.1:0-2421 GCA_049663825.1 Methanothrix sp.
ATCATAGGATTCTTGCATAGGAAGTCCATTTAATCTGCCTTGGATGAGAATTGCTTCTTAAACGCATCACAGCTGTATCTCTTGCACTTACTCTCTTTGATATCGTTCTCGGCTTCTTCAATGTCTCTTATAAAATCTTCTTGTATCATCTCTTCCGGTGGATAAGATGTCTCTTCAAGAGCGTCAATTATGCTGCGCACTATCTTATACTTCAGGTTGTCTTCAAGCATAGGAGCAAGACGCTCAATGAGCTTTCGGTCCTCATCGCTAAGTTCCATCATGTCTAAGATCCTCTTGGCTAGTAGTTGATCCCTAAGTATGTAAGGATTTGGGGTTCTTGGACTCCCATGCCCCCTTTTGCCGCATTCCCGCGTACTCCACACCGCCCCGGCCCTCGTGGGCAGCCTTGCCACCACGCGCGAGCGCTGTGATTCCGTCAGGCCCGAAATATCCTTCCGGTAAGGAATATGAAAGAATTAGCAAAGGCAAAATAATATATCATCCCGCACAAATGTGGCCCATTGAAGGAGGAACGACTTTGGCATCAAAGTTAAGAAATTCAAATCTAGCAGGTGCGCTTCTCTTCGTCGGTGGTCTGCAATGGTTTATGACTGTAATGGCAGCTGAGACTCTATTTCCTGGTTACAGCACCAGGGCGAATGATCTGAGCGACCTGGCATCAACAATTCCTCCAAATTTACTGCCCGTCCAGCCATCAGCCATTATGTTCAATGCTACGACATTTCTTCTGGGTCTGATGATAATTATTAGTGCATTTGTTATTTATCGCGCAAATGGAGAGCGGCTTTTTAGTCTTCTTTTTGCCCTTTTCGGCGCGGCTGCAATGAGCGTTGGAATATTCCCCGGAGATGCAGGAATTATTCACGGATTGGTGGCCTTGGTCACGTTTGTAGCATCATCGTTATCAGCCATGGCGGCTTATAGGCTGGAAAGAAGGTCTTTCGCCTGCATCTCCGCGGTGATTGGCATCCTTTCGCTAACCGTGTTATTCTCAGCATTTTTTCTGGGCGAGACGTCGCCATTCTGGCTGGCATTTGGCAGAGGCGGGGAGGAGAGACTTATCGCCTACCCAGTAGTGCTATGGGTCACTGGATTCGGAGGCTATCTGATGGGAGCCGCTTCAACGAATAATTGCCTCTGCAAATGCACGAAGCCACAAGATTGAGCTTTGTATTCGGGAAGATGCCCCGGGTCGATTTTCTCCCCGGCTTCCCAAACCTGCTTGTTATCCCCACCGAAGGCTTCGCCTGCGAGCGATAGTCGATCCGAATTGCAGGTGTGCCTATAGCGTGTGGCTCATACAGGGCGTCACGCGAGGGGAGCAGCACTGCTATTGACTTTGATGTAACAGCTCTATGTTTAAGCTACTGTGCGCCCGAATTGCGGCAGATAGCTGTGGAGCTCACTTTGTTTTCTATTTAAACGCAAAACTTGGCTGCTCGCGGCGCAAATGAGCAGTCGCTTTTTCTCACAAGGCTTACCACAGGCCCAATGCGGCACTTTATAAGGAGTGATTGAAGATACTACGTTCGTATGAAGTCCACAATAGATATCGTGAACGTAGTGGCATCTACCAAGCTGACGGAAGCGTTCGACCTGCCCAAGATCGAAACCGAGCTGGAGGGCGCGGTTTACAACAAGAAAAAGTTTCCCGGCCTCGTCTACAGAGTCAAGGCCCCTAAAGCTGCTTTTCTAATATTCACTTCTGGCAAGATAGTGTGCACCGGCTCCAGGAACATCGAGGATGTTCGCACTGTCATAATTGCCCTGGCCAAGACGCTCAAGTCTATAGGCTTAGAGACGATCGATATGGACCCCGTGATCCATGTTCAAAATATTGTGGCCTCCGCAGACCTGAAAACGGACTTGAATTTAAACGCCGTCGCCCTGGGCCTGGGCCTGGAGAACATCGAATATGAGCCAGAGCAGTTTCCGGGTCTGGTTTACCGGATCAAGAAGCCCAAGGTAGTAGTGCTCATCTTCAGCTCCGGCAAACTGGTGATCACGGGCGGAAAAACGCCGGAGGAGTGCGAAGAAGGCGAGCAGATCGTTAGGAGGCAGCTTGAAAATATGGGGCTACTTTAATCACTTCTGAAAATAAAAATCTCTATAGCTTTAATTTCATGATGCCCAGCAGCTTGCTCTGCAGGTATGCCGCCGCCTTTTCACTTTATCCTGTTAAATTGATTTGAAAGGGAGCATGAGCCTTCGGGGCGAAAGGGATTCCCCCAGGGGGGAAGGCTCCAAAAGATTACTGTTATTTTTAACTATTTAAGTTTAATTAAATGTGCACTGGCGCATTCTTGGCTAGAAATAGTCATGATAGTAATATCCTTATTCTTGATAGTAATAGCCTGACCCTAGTGTTCAGCTTCCAAAATAACATGGCAATATTTTAAT
>JBATEC010000194.1:0-3977 GCA_049663825.1 Methanothrix sp.
CCCAGATCCTCAGGCTCTGCAGAAGATCCAGAGCGGCAGATGGGTCATCCTCTCCAGCGGCCTTCTTTGCAGACGCGGCCTGACCACAGGAACGACAGCTACGGGAGCCTGCAAGGGAGCCGTGCTATCCCTGAAAGGATCGGTCCATAACCTGGAGGTTGCAACCCCTGCCGGCATCCTCGTATCCTTGCCAGTCGTTGCCAAGGGCGGCTTTTGCATAGCCGTTAAAGATGGCGGCGATCATCAATTCGATGTCACAGCCGGCCTGGAGATTGCGGCCCAGGCCAGGCCGGCAGAGGAGACGACTCTCACCACAGGAAAAGGAGTAGGCAGAATTTTTTCCAGGGGGCTATGCGATGAGGTAGGAAGGCCCGCCATCAGCCCGTCAGCCAGAAAGCAGATCATGCTGGCCATCCGGCAGGCGCTGCAAGAGACGGGCCTGACAGGTGCAGAAGTAGAACTGTCAGTTCCCCGCGGGGAAGAACTGGCCACTAAGACCCTCAACCCCCGCCTGGGCATAGTGGGAGGCATCTCCATCCTGGGATCGACCGGCTTTGTGGAACCCTGGAATGATCACTTCATCGGCGACCGGGCCTGGGAGCTCAAAGCGGCCAGGAAGGTGCTCGTTACCACAGGCAGAACAGGCCTTAAGTTCGGACGAATTCTCTTTCCGGACCACAAAGCTGTGCTTATGGGAAGCCAGCTTCACCGACTGGAATTTGAGAAAGACCAGGAGAGCATCCTCTGCGGACTGCCCGCCCTCATTCTCAAATGGGCCTGGCCCCAGATCCTGGATAAAACTGGCTATGGCACTGTGGCAGAGATGGTAGAGATGGAGCCACAGCATCGGAACATCGCCAAGGCTTTGCAGATGGCCAAAGAGAAGCTGCCTGAAACTCGCATAGTTCTGCTGCACAAAGACGGAAACATCCTGGCAGATGTGCCATAATAGATAAATCATAACGCAGGCAAGAGAAACAAGGCAAATATGGAGCAGGCAAAATCATGATCATAGTAGGAGTAGGCGCCGGCCCGCAGATGCTGACAGCACAGGCCGCACAGGCCGTAGCCGAGGCCAGGCTCATCTACGGATCAAAGAGAGCCATCGATCTGGTCAGAGAACACATAAATCCGGGCAGCACAGTCAGAATCATTGAGGACTACAAGAAGCTGCAAGATCTTGCGGAGGACGCAGTGGTTTTAAGCACGGGTGACCCCATGCTCTCCGGCCTGGGATATCTCAAAGGCAGGGTAATCCCCGGTATCTCCAGCCTGCAGGTGGCCTGTGCCCGCTTAAAAATCAGCCAGGTCAATGTGGTTCCCATCACAGTACATGGCCGCAGCCTGGACCCGGATGCCATAGCCTTTGAACTGCGCCGGGGAAAATGCGTCTTTCTGCTTACGGATGACGGGACAAACCTGCAGAGTCTCTGCCGATATCTGGAATCGCTGGGCCTGCATAGAGAGGTGGCCGCTCTCACCGACCTGGGCTATCCGGAGGAAAGGATCGACCGGGCCAATACGGCCTGCCCGCCCCAGGCTCCAGGCCTGTCCTGTGTTTTCATAGGCGAATTTTAGGGATTACAGCTCTTGCATGGGAGATAACCCTGCCCCTCTGCATCCTCGACACTCTGGAAGTAGATGCGGTTCTCCGGCTTTATCTTGAGAGCATAGCGACAGTCCAGACGATGGTACTTTTTCGAGGTAATGCTGCCCATGAACGTTCCATTTCCCTTAGACAAGGTCGTTGACTCCTGCAAAGAGCCACCCGCACTGGTAGATGCCCTCTGCGCCATAGCAGCAGTATCCTCCTTTCCCGCCACATCATTTGAGATCTTTTCTTGAACAGTTCTCTTTTCTTTGGGCCGCACATCCTCATTTTCCTGCCGGAAGACTTCTTCATCCAGATCCACAGGCCATGGTACTTGCTCGAATACCGGCTCTTGCCTGGACACAAGGCTGACTCTCCTGCTCTCTTCAGCCAAAACGCCTTGAGGACCCTTAGCCTCCAAAATGCAATCATATTCGCCAGCCGGAATTTTTACATTCTTGGTGATCTCAAAGCTGCGATCACGGTTCGGATCGAGCTGCATCAGCAGGTATTTGGTGTTAAATAGCACTCTCTTTCCCTGACAAAGGGTGGCATTGAGCATTAGATAAGCAAGCGAGCTATTGCCGGGGAGCATAATATTGCCCCGCGCACTAAAAAGGTCGCTTCGTAGTTCTGCATCAAAATCAATCTGCAAAGCTGGATTTACCGGTTGATCCTGTGGCACAGAATATGTCACAGAGAGCTCGGGAGATTGCTCCAGGCAGCCCGTCATGCAGAACAACGCCAGGATAAGGGAAAATAAAATTAGAGATATACCACACTTACTAAAAAATTTTATTGACAATTGATCAACCCCTTTATTTCCAGTGGAGATTCGGAAATTCCGGCATTTGGGCCGAAATAAAACGAAGGTATGAGAGATCACCCCTGCAAGGACCGGAACACCCGCAGCAATCCTTCCAGGCAGTCAAGCTGTTTTTTCAGCTTATCCAGATCTTGCTCATCTTCGAAAGCTACTGCAAGCTCTCGCAGCCGGTGTAAGAGAGAAGCACGTAGATTGCCTATTGCAGCTCTCAATTCTATATCATCTATTTCTCCTCTCTCCTGCAAATGCGCGCGATCGAAAATTGATTTTTCGTCCGGTTCCATCTCAGATAAGCCTGAAGGCTGCGCTCTTGCCGACAAATCAGGTTCATCGGCAAAGGAGCAGACAGGACAGACAACCTCGCCCTTGCAGCGAAAAAGAGGCGCGCCACAGTCATGATGCGTGGCCAACATAGTGCAGCCCTGCTCCAGAAGCCTGGTTATCTTGCTAAGAACTTCATCCTCATCCATGTCTTATCACCTGCGTGCCACATACGTTTAAATACAACGACCATATCATCACTGCTCAACTGATTAAGACGAATATCGTCATTAACCTTTTTCCCAGAAACACGGGTGGTGATTCTACGACAGCTGAAAATGTCCTTAAGCAATGCGTTGAGGTATTAGAACGTATTATGAGCGATGATGCCGTACCGAGGAACATCAGGCGCTCCGCAGAGAACGTCAAATCTATCCTCATGAACGAGAACACAAGCGAAGCAATCAAGGCCGCATCTGCCATCTCCATACTTGACGAGATAAGCAATGATCCCAATATTCCTCTTCACACCAGAACTTTGATCTGGAATGTTGCCAGCCAGCTTGAGACCATACCCGTAGCTTGAAGCTTCTGTTTCCATATAACGGCTATATGTAGTCTTTTAGCTCAAAGAGAGAGCATATACGAACTCAGATAACTCATCACACACGTTATGCTCTTCGGGTACTTTTCGCTGGATCTTCTGAGATAAAGAGCAATCACGACAAGAAAATGCACGGATCAAGAGAGACCGTATGGTTTCCAATGGAACCTCAGTTTCTCTGCCTGCTAACTTGTTAGCTGATATGTCGCGAAATAGTTTAAGATAACTGATTTTTTGCCGACCGGTTTACACGAACTGATATAAATAAAGCCGTATTGATAAAACACTTCTTAGCTTTCCTGTTTGGCATCATTTCTCTATTGATTGGTATCGTCTCCCTA
Organism: Methanothrix sp.; assembly: GCA_049663825.1. Lineage (GTDB taxonomy): Archaea > Halobacteriota > Methanosarcinia > Methanotrichales > Methanotrichaceae > Methanothrix. Next base: position 3,624 of record JBATEC010000194.1, read on the forward strand.
AATGATGATACTGATTCGAAAATTAACGCTGTGAAACGATGGCAGCTCACCTGTACAGCAAGCTACATGGTATTCATTTAGAATTAAATAGAAAGGCAGTTAGATGAAAAAATGATCTCCTCTCGCGATGGGCAACAGTCCATTCCCTGCAACAATAGCAATTTAATTAAGATCCACGAAGGCCGAAAATTTTTCTAGGAAGAAAAATCGGCTGCATTGATGGTAATAATGATGACAATACGCGAAGCTCTTCTTACTGTAGAGTCCCGAAACTCTTGACTTTATATACCCATCAAAAAGGCATGGGAAAGAAGAATAAGGTTGTAAAGCTAACAGAGAAGAAGATCAGATATA
>JBATEC010000195.1:0-10778 GCA_049663825.1 Methanothrix sp.
GGATTAAGGTGAATCAAGAATGAAAGAAGAAGTTTTCTTTGGCGAAGGCATGGCCAGGACCAAGACCGAATATCCCGACCTCTACAAAGCCATTGTGGGAATGAACGAGGCCATATACACCGGCAAAGCCCTGGACTACAAGGCCCAGAAGCTGATTGCCATCGGCATCAATGCCGCCGCCTCCGACGACCGGGCCACCAAGAAGCAGATGATGAGCGGCATGAAGGAGCTGGGAATCACCAAGGACGAGATTGTGGATGTCCTGAGAGTGGTTCTGCTAACGTCAGGAATGCCTCCCTTCACCAAAGGCATGAAGATATTGTATGAAATACTGGGAAAATAGAAAATCGACCCAACGCTTCATTTTTGGCCTGCAGCAAACTCTGGGGGCCTGGGCTTGATGCCTGGTGGGGATGGATTGTAGAAGGATTTAATTGGGGTTGCATGTGACCGTATCATCTCTTTTTCTTGATTTTTTCTGGTAAAGATCCTGTTAGCTGCTATTTGACAATACCTTCCAGAGCTTGAGCCCGAGCCTCTCCTGGGGTACGGCCCTGTGTCGTGCTCCTGGCATCCGGCCCGACCGGCCATGGTAGTGAGATTGGCGCTCTGGATGTATTCGCCCGGGGCAAGACCAAAGAGGTGCGCATAACCCTGGCCGGGAAGATACTCCTCTAAATTTGGGGGAAAAAGCCATATCTCATGGACTGCAAAGATCGCCGACAATTCTCATGGAGGATCTAGATGGTAATAGAAAGCGAATTCGCTGGTAAATGGAAAGTCATCGAGGCAGTGGATATGGTGGAAGATTATCTCTGCCAATCACCAGATCCTCATCTTCTGATACAAGTAAATGAAAAAAACGAGGTAACGGGAAGCTATCAGTTCGGCTCCCAGGATGGCTACATAGATGGCCGATTTGAGCGGGATAATGTTAGCGTGACCCTGATTTTCTCTTTTGAAGGCTGGGACGAGGCAGATCTCGTAAACGGATCCGGCACTTTATGCGTTGAATCAGGGGACACGTTTCTCTTGACGATGAACTACGAAAATGGCAATACTTTCAGCTTCAGATGCCAGGCAACGCCAAGCGATCCTAGTACTGCAAACGATGCTGCATAGCAGCTTTCGCCCATTGCATCCGGTAGAGGCTCGAGTACATGCTGGTCTTACACTCCCTTTGGGACACGGAAACTTTCTACATTTGGGCCGAATCCTCAGATCTGCCACTCTCTTCTGCCGGCAGATCAGGCAATCGTAAGAAACAGCGCCCACCACAGCCTCATCCTTTTGCCCTATCCGGCATAGAGCTCAAAGACCTTCTTATGCAGACATTCTCCTGGAGCGGCGACGGCTGCCGGGTGGAGGCGCTGTCTCTTCGCCTTCCCGCTAGCAACTTTGGGCCTCTTCCTTCCCCCTGGCTTTTGCAGGAGGCCTACCTATCTGAAAAACCATCTCTGCTGGGCACCTACACCGTGCCGGCCCTGGGCGGGGAGAGCAGCTTTGCCCTCGATCTTCTCCTGGAATTGCCCACCCATCCACCTCATGGCATAGCTTATGCCGACTCCATGCTCTTCTGGTCACAGCTGGCCCTCTTTTCTCTGGAGCTTGTATCCCGAGAGCAGTTTGTGCCCGCCGTCCAAAAAAGCAGAGCCTTCTGGAAGGCGGTGATCGACGAGCCGGATCAAGAGCGCCTCAATATCTTCAGCCGGTCCCTGCCGCCCAGTTGTCGCGGCCTGTCGCCCTTGCCTTCCCTGCCACCCGAGGAAGCAGCGATGGCTATCACCTCCAGCCTGGTCCACAGCTTTGTGAATAGCGCGGTGAACGCACTTGTGCATAACAGCCTGGATGGGGTCAGCCTTCTGCCCGCCCGGCGGGGCCGCAGGCCCAGGAACGTTCCTTTGCCGATTCAATTCCTGACGGCCCTCACCGAAGAGGTCGGCCTGTCAGCCTCTTCTTCCGAGCTGGCCACCTTCTCTTCAATGATGGATTCCTGGACTGCGCAAATCCATCCGAAAATTGAGGACGTGCCCTTTCGCACCTGCTTTCGCCTGGAAGCTCCAGGCCAAGAAGATGCCGCCTGGTGTCTCGCTTTCTTCCTCCAGGCCAAAGATGACAAAAGCTTGCTTGTTCCGGCAAAAGAGGTATGGCAGACCAAATCTCGTGCCCTCACCTTCCTCAAGAAGAGGCTGAAAAATCCTCAAGAGCAGCTCCTGGCCGATCTTGGCAAAGCATCTCGGATCGTTCCTCAGATGGAGAAGTGCCTGGAGAGCGCTCGCCCCACCGGCCTGGAGATGCAAACCGAGGAAGCCTATTCCTTCCTGCGAGAGTCGGCTCCTCTCCTGGAACAGAATGGTTTCGGGGTGCTGCTGCCTTCCTGGTGGGAGAAGCCCGGCTCTCGCCTGGGCATAAAGCTGCAGCTCAAAGGTGCGGTAAAAAAGGATGGCCAGGTCGGACCGGCCTTCTTCGGACTCGACTCTCTGGTCAGTTACGACTGGCAGCTCTCTTTAGGCGGCGATATCATCACGAAGGCCGAGTTCGCCGAGCTGTCCCGCCTCAAAGTCCCCCTCATTCAGATAAGGGGGGAGTGGATGGAGCTTCGATCCACAGAGATCGAGGCCGCCATTGCCTTCTTCCAGAAGAACCGTGACCGAGAGATGACCCTGGCTGATGCTTTGCGCCTGGGCCAAATCCTTCCCGGTCAGAGTCTTCCCGGCGTTGATTCAACCCTACCCGTTCTCGGGGTTCAGGCAGAGGGCCAGATCGAGCAAATGCTTGAAGCCCTATCTCATCCCGGCAATATGGTGGAGGTCCCGCCTCCCCAAGAGTTCCGTGGCACATTACGCCCTTACCAGCTACGAGGCGTCTCCTGGTTGGAATACCTGCACAGGATAGGTCTGGGAGCATGTCTGGCGGACGATATGGGCCTTGGAAAGACTGTGGAGCTGATTGCTTTTCTCCTGCGTGAACGAGAGAAAAAGGATTGTTCCAAAGACCGCATACCGCCAGCTCTTCTCATCTGCCCCATGTCCGTGGCCGGCAACTGGCAAAAGGAGCTGGAGCGTTTTGCCCCCTGCCTGCGGGTCCTGGTGCATCACGGCCAAAATAGGCTCACAGGTCCCGGCTTCTTGCAGGAGGCGACAGGCAGAGACGTGGTCATCACCACTTATGCTCTCGCCCAGAGGGACGAGGAGCATCTGTCTGCCGTCTCCTGGAGCCATGTGATCCTGGATGAGGCACAGAACATCAAGAATCGGGCCGCCAGGCAGACCCAATCCATAAAACGGTTCCGATCAGAGCATAAGATCGCCCTCACCGGCACTCCTGTCGAGAACAGGCTATCCGAGCTATGGTCCATCATGGACTTTCTCAATCCCGGATACCTTGGGTCCTTTCAATCCTTCCGCAAAAGTTTCGTGCTGCCAATTGAAAAATACAAAAATAAGAGCTGCTCCGAGACTCTTCGCTCCTTAATTCAGCCGTTTGTCCTGCGCCGGCTTAAGACCGATCCAACCGTTATCCAGGACCTGCCCGAGAAGGTGGAGATGCGGGTCAACTACAGCCTCACCGCTGAGCAGGCATCGCTTTATGCCGCAGTGGTCAAGGAGCTGCTCGACCGCATAGAATCGCTGGAAGGCATAGAGCGCAGAGGTCAGATCCTGGCCGCTCTGACCAAGCTGAAGCAGATCTGCAACCATCCCGCCTTATTCTTGCAGGATGGAAGCGCCCTTACGGACCGTTCCGGAAAGCTCTCCCGCCTGGAGGAGATGCTTTATGAGGTCCTGGCCGGTGGCGATAGAGCCTTGATCTTCACCCAATATGCCGGAATGGGGGCCATGCTCAGACACCATCTCCAGGAGAAGCTGGGAGTCGAAGCCCTGTTCTTACACGGAGGGATCTCCCGAAAGCAGAGGGATGATATGGTTCAGAGGTTCCAGGCGGGAGGATCGCCCATATTTATACTCTCTTTAAAGGCAGGCGGCTTCGGCCTCAACCTGACCGCAGCCAGCCACGTCTTTCACTTTGATCGATGGTGGAACCCAGCCGTGGAAAATCAGGCAACAGATCGCGCCTTTCGTATTGGGCAGAAGAAGAACGTCTTTGTCCACAAGTTCGTGTGTCTCGGCACTCTGGAAGAGCAAATAGACGAAATGATAGAGCAGAAGAAGGCCCTGGCTGAATCGGTAATAGGTACGGGCGAAGCCTGGCTGACTGAGCTTTCCAATGAGGCGCTGAGAGATATGCTCTCCTTGCGGCGGGATGCCGTGAGCAACGGAGATGATGATTAATGGGCCCTTACTGGATGTACTACGAAAAGACATCGCCAAAGGAGGTCAAAAACGGCCTGAAGGCTAAGAGCAAGCGCGGCTCCATCGGAGAAACCTGGTGGTCAAAACGCTTTGTCGGCGTTCTCGAGTCTTTCGATATGGGCGCCCGGCTGACTCGTGGAAAATCCTATGCCCGAAAAGGCCAGGTCATCTCCATCGATGTCGAGCCGGGAGTTGTGCAGGCCCGCGTCCAGGGTTCATATCCAAAGCCCTATGATGTATCGATAAAACTGTCACCATTCTCTCCGAAAGATTGGGATAAAGCCATAGCTGCCATGGCCTCTAAAGCGGTATTCTCAGCCCGCCTGCTCTCAGGCGAGATGCCGCAGAACATCGAGGAAGCATTTTCCGACTGCGGAATATCTCTTTTTCCTGAGAAGTGTGCGGATCTGAAAACTGATTGCTCCTGTCCAGATTGGTCCAACCCCTGCAAGCACATAGCTGCGGTCTATTATCTCTTAGCGGAGCAGTTCGATCATGATCCTTTTCTCATCTTCAAGCTTCGGGGCAAATCCAGGGAGGAGATAGTCGAGGCCCTGCGTAGTTTCCGCTCTGACGGGGCTGAAGAAAAGTCCAAGAATGATTCCGGCTCCGTGCCTATTTCCATTTCTCTTATCGATGATAAGGCCAGGTCTCTGGAAGAATGCCTGGATTGCTTCTGGCAAAAGGGAAGCGAGCTTGATTTGCTGGAGATCAATCCCAGGAGTCCGTCGGTAGAGAATGCAGTCCTAAAAATACTTGGAGATGCCCCTATCTCAATTGGCCCGGTAAATTTGGCCGTCTTGCTCAAAAAGGCATACGATATAGCAGGTCAGGCCGCACTCCGGAAGGCTGACCGAGGAAGCGAAGATTAATAATTTTTCCCTATTTTCGGTCCTAACAAACTTCTCTCCTCACCAACCACCGAGCAGACTATAAATAGTTTGGAGACTATTCTATATCCTGCAATTTACATATTATCGAATTTATCGAACACAAATTCAATAACGAAGCTATAGGAGAGTGTGATATGGGTTTCTTAGATCGTATGAGCACAGTAGTGCAGGCAAAGATGAATAAGATCATGGATAAGATCGAGGACCCCAGGGAAACCCTGGACGTGTCCTACGAAAAGCAGCTTGCTCTCCTGCAAAATGTCAAAAGGGGCGTAGCCGAGGTCACCACCTCCAAGAAGAGGCTCGAGCTGCAAAAGGCAAAGCTGCAGATGAGCCTGGACAAGCTGGATGGCCAGGCCAAAGAGGCATTGCAGGCTGGTCGCGAGGATCTGGCTCGAAAGGCTCTGGAGAACAAGGCCTCCCTGCAGGCGCAGTCGGCAACGCTGGACCAGCAGATCGCCGACCTGCAAGAGCAGCAGCAGAAGCTCATGGATGCCGAGAGCCGCCTGGCCACAAAGGTGGAGGCCTTCCGCACCAAGAAGGAGACCATCAAAGCCCAGTATTCTGCGGCAGATGCACAGGTAAAGATCACCGAGTCCGTGACAGGCATCAGCGAGGAGATGGCCGATGTGGGCATGGCCGTACAGAGGGCAGAGGAGAAGACGGAGAGCATGAAAGCCCGCTCGGCAGCCTTAGATGAGCTTCTCGAGTCGGGAACATTAACCGATTACTCCGGAAGCGATGATCTGGACCGGGAGCTGGCCAAAGCAAAGGCGAGCAGCAGCGTCAATGATATGCTGGCCAAAATGAAGGAGGAGATGAAGAAATGATCATCAGGATATTAGGTGACGGGCAGTTTCGGCTGGACGACAATCTGGTGGATAGGGTAAACAAGATCGACAACAAAATTGTAAATCATGTCTCCCAGGGCAACAAGAAAGAGTATGCCAGAGATCTGGCCAGTTTGATTTCCACCGTTAAAGAGCTGGCCGAGCCCCTTGATCCGGTCGAGATCTTACCCTCGGATATCATCATTCCCCCTTCCGACCTGTCATTTGAGGAGGCTAGGAAGGTGTTCTGCGACGAGGGCCTGATCAAAGGCTAGAGCCGAATCATCCGTGAGTCCTTCATGCACTTCTGGTGGCTGTGGTGATTGCCTGAGGTGGTAGAGTAGTATCGTCAGCCGTTAACCCGTGGCCAACTACTCATTCCACCACCACAGTTCACAGAGAATTATGATGACCTGAGGTTAGCCAAAGGCTAAAAGGCATAGATCCGGTTGCCTTCTCTCATCATGTCATCCACCAGATTCTCATAAAAATCTGCGGGCACTGTTGCCTTTCCATCAGAAGGGACGCTTCTTGCCTCCAGGTCTTCTCGGCAGGCCATAATTCTATGCCTGGGCACGAGTTCCGCCAAAGACTGATCGTCATCTCCCTGGCCGGCCTGGGCGGTCCGGTAGGACTGACCGGCTTTCCCGGCTTCAGCCTTGTCCCGCAGATTATAGACTCCGTCCCCTGCCAGATAGACTACCGCGTCCGGAGATTTGGCCACAAGTCGCAGGCACAGTCTTGTGCGCTCGCTTTGTGGCGTTTTTGTTAAAAGAAATACCCTCATAATAGTATAATGCCATCCGATTGCAGCATCTCCTCCAAGAACATCTCCTCGTCCATCAACTCTACCCTCTCCACCAGGCCCGCGCTCATAAGGCCCCGATCTGCCATGGATAGTTCATGGGCCAAGATCCTCATCTCAGGATAGGCGTAAAGGATATCGGAGTGATTGGGCAGCCCCAAAGCTCTGCTGTCCTGACCGGCCAGGGCCAGGTAGACGCCGTCCCCGTAAAGGCCCACGGCTACATCCATCTTGCTGCTCACCGCTGCGGCATTGAGCAGGCCGAATGCCTTCTCGCTGCCATAGGGGGCACTTTCCAGGAGAAAGAAAAAGGACTTTCGTGCTTTCACAAATGGAACATATCCAAGCATGAATAACTAGATTTCCATCATGATCTAAGAGCAAATCCGACTTAGGCCATGTGCCTGCCGTGTACAGATTACGATATTGGTGGATTTAAGATCTTCTCGCATGCTGATTTCCTAAACTAAATGTGTTAGCAAAAGGATGGCAGCTCTTGTCTATGGCTTCAAGCTGTCCATCCTTATTGGGACTTTAGAAAAGCTGAGTTAGGTCCTGAGGGTTAACTACATGCCAGCGATTATCTTCCCGTCCGTTTCCGTAGACATCTCCGGCGGCTTGGTCCCTGGTGGAGAAGTAGAGCGGCCAGCCCTTGAATGTCGTCTGCTTTGAGCCATCGGTTCTGGTTATGGTGGCAAAGTCAACGGTTCTCAGACTGTCCGGCACGGTTATTGTTTCGGCATAAAAGGGCGGCCACTTGGAGGCGCAATCATCATAACAGGTGCTGGCACCACTCGCGCTGCCGTCATCTGAGGAGTAATAAAGAGCAAAGCCGCTCTGATTTACCAGATAGTAGCCCAGAAACTTATCCGTCGTGAGGTTCAATGTGTAATTGCTCTCAGCCAGAGCCGATATCGAGAGAATCGATACTGCAAGGAATAAGAGCACAAGCTTGTGGTATCTTGACATGTTTTTCACCGTTAATTTCTTATCTGCCTGATAATTAAGGATTTGCCATCGGCACCGGAACCTGGAATGTCTTGGCATAGTGTCTCGGAAATTTGGGACGAAACGCAGTGAGTTTGCCTGTCATAAAAATAGGAAAACAAATTGGCTTTGTCCTAAGCAATGTACGACACGCTCGACCGGTCAAAGCCCTGCACAAGTTCCAGTCCCTCGTCTTCCGGCTTCCAGGTTACATCCGGGTAGGCCAGATGCTTGATGAATTCGCTCGCATTGGCTGCCAACTGCGTGGCCAGATGCTCTTCTCCCAGAGCCTCTCTCACGATTTTAAAGACCTTGGATTTTACATCTGCTTCATCCAGGTAGCCCAGGGAATGAATATATTCGTGCATCAGCACATGAAAGACGTAGGGCTTGTAGAGCTCCGGGCGCGTCTCCTTGATCCTTTGCAGCGGGATCTTATTGAGGACGATGACATTGGTGCCTGTGGTGAAGAAGCCTCCGAAAAAGCCCTGTGGGTGATTTCCCAGGTTGGCCATGCCCAGCATCAGCCCTCCCCGGCTCTTGCCCATGCTCTTCAAGACCAATGATTTGACCAGTTCGAAGATATCAGGCAGGGACTTTGCCTCATCCAGTCGAGTGCGGTAATCAGTGCTCATCCGAAATGCATGTAGACCGGTCTAAGTATATAATACTAACCTGAAGTTACTAACCGTTGGGGCGGCCCAATAATATTAGTAATCAATCTCCGAGCATCCTTAAAATCTGCCGAAAAAATAGGACAGAGGAGACACCGTCTGCCTCCATTTAATCGATTTTGCTTTTCTAATAAAAATGTTTTGCTTTGCCCTTCACTTTTCGACCTTCTCAAGCTCGGATTGCAGATCCTGGGTCAGATCGACCTTGTAGAAATTGCCTGTTGTGGGAAGCTGCATGGCAAATCCGGGTGTGATGTCCACATCGACCAGTGCATCATCAATCTGAAGATCAAGGATATGCCCGCCTGCCTTTCTGTCAGCTGTTATGAAATGAAGGTGGTATCCTGCGACATTCAGACCCTTGGCAAATTCTGGCGCCCAGACGCCCACCACAGTTCCCGTGGTATTGTAAAACTCGAAGACCGATTGATTCTTGGAGGCATCGGCCAGGCGCGGATAGGGCTTCTCCTGCTCAGGAATGCTCCTGGTCTTGATGTAGGGGAAAGTGCCGTCGATCCTTATGGCATAGAACATATTTATGGAGGGCAGCTTTTCATCGAGCTGGCGGGAAAGCTCTGTGAAGTTGCTGGCGTTCTGAATTTCTATAGTCTGGTCGGCTTTAAAGTAAGTCACAGTGGAAAAGGGCGTTGTCGTATTGCCCTGCACGGTATAGGCCACGCCGTCCGCCTTGACCTGATAGTAATCCCCGTCCAGTGCAATCATCTCGCCGTCGAGCGAATCGAAGGTGCCTATGCCGAAATCGCCATGAGTCTTGAGATCGTCGAAGCTGTAAAAGCCATCAAAGACGCCCTGGAGCAGGGCATCAATCGTTGACACCTGGAAAAGTACGTCGTCATCAGCACACACACCGCCTGGGAGCAGAGCTAAAGCCATTAAGCAAAGCAGTGCTCCAATAATTGTATATTTCCTGTTCATTTATTTCCATCCATAATACTTTTGGCGATGAGTACACTTTCCAACTATTACTACTATTTGGATACTCTTATGGCCAGAATGTCCATAAGATTCTCACGCACCTTCTTTCGCTAAATCGCTCCCCGGTAGTATGCCATCCTCCTGGCATGGGGCCGGAAAAGATCCAGCAGCTTCTTCTCCTCCTCGACCGTCAGGGGCTGAAACTGCTTGCCCACGTGGGCCAGCGCCTGCACCTCCCTGGGGCTGGAGCAGCCCACGATGACCGTGCTGATCTCCCTGGAAAGGGCAAAGCGCAGGAGAAGCTCAGCCGTCACCCCGTCCTGTGGGGAGATGTAGTGCGAGCCGCCCAGCACCTTCATGCCGATAACAGCAAGGCAGCGATCCTTTGCAGCGGCCATTACCCGGTCAAGAAATCCGCCCAGGACGGCTTCGGCCGGGTTGACTGGCAAAAGAACGCTGTCCACCGGCCAGTTTTTCACGGCATGCTCCAGGATTTTCGGGGCATGGTGGCCGGTGACGCCCAAAAAGCGCACCAGTCCCGCGTCTTTGGCCTCTACGAATGCCCGCAGGGCTCCGCCCGGCCCTTCTATAGCCTCGATATCCCGGAAAGTCCGCAGGTCGTGAATCTGCCAAAGGTCCCGGCTCTCCAGGCCCATTATATCCAGGGACTCGGCCAGGTCGGCCCTGGCGCCCTGGTAGTCGCGGGCGGCGGACTTGCTGGTCTGAAATATGCCTGAGCGCAGTTCCTGATGGCCGCGCCAAAAATTGCCATAGTAGCCCTGGCTGAAGGCGTATGCCTGAGCCGAGTCGAAATAGGTTATGCCCTGGGCGGCAGCCTCTTCGATCACGGCCCTGGCCTCCGAGCTTCGCCCATACGTGCGCAGCACGCCCTCCCCGCCCAGGCCCACCTGGGTGACGGGCGGGCCCGACTTTCCAAAGAGCCTCGTAGTAATACCCATGACAATTCTCCCCACGGGAATATATGCACGGCGGAGTATAAAAAATAGGCTCTTTGCGATCCTGTGTTTGCACAACCATAACTCATGCTTGCAGGATGGCCAGATTCCAGGCCATCCCTATTTTAAAAGAGGATCTCCTATCGGATATTAAATTGAACGCCGTAATGATCGCAAGAAGCCAGACATTTAATGCACAATAACAAACATATACGAGCTGAATCGATAGCATGAACAACATGGTGATGCTTGATATTGCGCATGATATGAGCATGAAAGCCCAGGCCTCCACCGAGTTAGCTCATAAGCTGAAGGCGGTAGCGTGCCGCAATTGCTGTAAAATTCACAGTGGCCCTGTATCCTGATTCTACTCACTCCTCTAAGGAT
>JBATEC010000196.1:0-3740 GCA_049663825.1 Methanothrix sp.
GTATTAAATAATAAATACATCATAAATGTGGAACTAAATAGAAATATATACGAATATATGCAAACATAGAGAAAAAAAGGAGAATGATTCGCATCTTGCAAAGGTGGATTATGACTATGATTCGGGCCAGCATCCTCAGTCTCATCCTTCTTGCTCTGACTATGCTGTCTGCCTACTCTGCGGACTGGCCGGACTGCAAATTCCAGTGCCGGGCCAATGATGTAACGGTATCAAGGCTGTGGCTGGGCGATGATATGGGTGATGATCAGTTTTCTGCGGTGCCGGGCGAAAGGCAATCCTGTTATCTCTGGGCCACATTTCATAATAACGCCAATACTCCACGATATGCAGCCATCCTGCTGGCCGATCTGTATCTCAATGGCACATTAAGCCGATCTTTTTATGACGACGGCCTTTGTGTCCTGGACGAAATAGAAGCAAAGTCTACCATAGACTATCCCATCTATAATCTGGTCTGGACGAGGGGTGAAGAGGTTCAGCTCAAAAGGCTCGTGCTGAGCTGGGAGACGGCCAAAGGCAGAAGCTGCAGCCAGGCCAATCGCAAGTGCAGCAATCGCAATACAAAGTGCTACGGAGGACCAGATGCTGAGTTTTCGGCAGAGATGCCCCTTTCAGCCTTCTTCTCTCTGGATCTTCAGGAATGCTCTGGTAATGTTAAATTCGTCGACCAGACGACCGGAGGTGCCGGACCGTATGCCTATGATTGGGATTTTGGCGACGGATTTCATAGCGCGATGAAGAATCCGACTCACACTTACAATAGTATTGGAACCTATACCGTGGGATTGCTGGCAAGAGATCGATCCGGCAGGGAGGCTTTTTTCAGCCAGCCTATCGTAGTTAGTGTCTGTCCTTGCACTATTGTCGGGCAGGATAACGCCTGTCTGAGCAAGACCGAGACCTACAAAGTCACTTTGACCGGCTTTATTCCGGGCTCAATTCAATGGTATTTGGACGGAATAAAGATCGATGGGAGTGGGTTCCAAGGAGGGCCACAGCCACACGAGTCGGATGAAGGGATGGGCATAGATATTGGTTGGCAGGATTTTGGGCCGGGCCTGCATGATCTGCAGGTTTATGTTACTGGTGCAAAAGCCGGGAACAATTTGAAGCAGCGTGCTGCTTGTAACATGAACATAACCGTTATCCCTGAGCCGATGGCGATTATTAGCTGGGTAGTATGAGATTGATCAATAATGTGTTCTGATTTATTTAGGCATTCCATGCGTTCGTGTTCCCGAAAGAAGGTATCTGTAATCTTAGCGATCGCTGCTGTGATCTTGGCATTTTTTGGCATCACTTCAGTCGTGGTAGCCATGGAAAAAGAGGTGCAGTCCGGGAGCATTTTCAACTTTGCTGCCAATAACGTATCTCAAGAAGGTGTGTCTTTCCAGTGGAGCGCGTCTGATGGAAGCCCAATGGTCTCTACTGAAAAATCGTTTCGATGGACTGCACCTGTAGTCGATTCGCCAAAGAACGTGGTCATATCGCTAAATATGACCAACTTCTATGGTTGCTGCAAATATTATAATGACACCTATAATCTTCGCGTGGTCCCTAAATCGTTGGCCAAGATCGTCTTGAAAAAAGATTGCTTGTTCACGGCCCCCGTCAGAATAATGGACCATGTATTATACACATATAATATAACCAATCCGGGAAATCTGCCTCTGGTGGACTTGAATCTCACCGACCTGCAGAACTGGGGGCCGGATAGCCTGCCGATTTATAAATCCGGGGATGATGGAAATGGGGTGCTTGATCCTGGAGAATCATGGTGGTATGAATACTATTGTCAGATTTCAGATCCTTCCGATTATCCCCAGCTTCGCATCATGCAAAGCAAGAAAGGTTCCACGCAGTTGTCAGAGACTATACAAAGGCTGATGGAAACGAAGGTTCGCCTGGAGATTGTTATGAAGAATCTGCGTCGATTTGCGAGCCAATTCGATATGCTTGCAGCAGATCTGGTCACAAGCCAAGAAATCCGAGGTGGATTAAACTATACCTATTATAACTACAGCAATGAAGTGACTGGCGAATCCTTCAGCAAAATGGCTGACTCTATTGGCAATTTGAATAGAACCATCTACCTGGATCCCATCTCTGGTGCCGTGCTAACTGTGCATTATACGGCATTTGGCAAGATCCACTCTGAAGAACTCTTTTATACCCCTCCCGGAACCAATGAGTACTTAAAAATAGTGTACAATTTTCCCTCTAAAGGATATAATACTATTACGGTTGTCGATTATAGATCAGGAGATACACTGATACTGATTGTAGACGGCCGGGGAAATATTTTGAGCAAGGAGTATAGAAGAACTCCTGGATATCAGCCCTACATAGAGAGATATTTGCTCAAGAATAAGGCCACAGTGACGGCCAAAACCAGAGACGGAAAAGAGGTATCCGATTCGGATTCATTCACTTTGGAGGTCTTCCGGCCCAAGCCAGTTTTGCGTGTCACAAAGACCACGCAGCCGGAATTTGCAACTCCGGGCGGTCTGCTGAATTATACCATTCGCTATGAAAATACTGGTGGTGCAGATGCCCATGATGTTGTGATCAAGGAGACTTACAACAAGAGCATTATCTTTCTCACGTCGGACCCTTCACCCGATACGGGGACTGCGAATCAATGGAGTCTGGGCGACCTCAAGATGGGGGAGTCGGGCTGGATACAAATCCATACCAAGGTGAGTGCCCTTGCCTTGCCAGGATCGGAAATTACCAATCAGGTAGGGATGACTGCCCTGGAAAACACATCGTCAATCAGCATCATCAATACCACAGTGGGCAGCAACGAATTGAATATTACCAAGAGCGCTTCCGCAAATTTCATATCGCCAGGCAGGAACCTGACCTATTTCATAATGTATCGAAATAATGGTTCTATAAAGCAGACCGATGTGACTATCTATGATTGGCTGGACCAATACGTTGATCTGGTCAACGGCAGCTCCCAAAGAGATCTCTTGTGGCGCCTGGGAGATTTGAACCCGGGTGAGGGTGGCATAATAAACATAACTGTAAAGGCAAAGAATGTGATTCCGGTAACTGTTTCTAAAATATTCAATAAATATAAAATAAATTCCCTCCAGTTCGCAGGAAAAACTGGGACATTAGTGACAGAGCTGATTCAAGGCGGGTTGAATATCACCAAGATAGCTTCCTCAGATTTTGTGCCGCCCGGCAGGGATCTGACCTACACCATAACGTATCGAAATGAGGGTTTTATAAACCAGACCAATGTGACGATTCATGATTGGCTGGACCCCTACGTGGTTGAGTTTAATGCTAATCCGCATCAGAATAACAGCTTCGAAAATCATCTCTGGTGGCACCGGGAAGTTTTGAAACCCGGCGAGGAGGGCACAATAACCATAACGGTGAAAGTAAACGATAAAATCCCAATGGATATTTCTAAAATCATCAATACTTATAAAGCAACTTATAAAATAGGTTCTACTCAGTTTGAAGGGAAAAACGCGACATTAGAGACGGATGTGGTTCATTCCCTCTGGATCCGGAAGACGGCAGATAAGAGCGCCTACAACCGGGGAGATAACATAACTTATACTATTAATTACGGAAATGCTGGAAACACGTCTGCCCATTCTGTAAATGTCACCGACCTTCTTCCAGAGGTGATTCTCATCAGTGTGTCTCCTACTCCTAGTGTTACAGTTCCAAATTAACATACCAATACCCCACCA
>JBATEC010000197.1:0-6450 GCA_049663825.1 Methanothrix sp.
TATATCTGATCTTCTTCTCTGTTAGCTTTACAACCTTATTCTTCTTTCCCATGCCTTTTTGATGGGTATATAAAGTCAAGAGTTTCGGGACTCTACAACCGAACCATTCGGACATAATCCTTATATACGATAATAGTCGTATTCATGTTGTTCACAATTGTGATTGACAAATTCAGGGTATTGCTTTGCATACATTTGCCCGGCAAAAAAGTCGTTGATTGCCGCAATATCGGCACCTGTATCTAAGCGAAACGAAAGGTGATAAATGTGAGATTTGGCACAATAACCGGATCGTTGCTTCTGCTGCTATTGACATCGTTAGCCATGCAAACCGTCATAGCCAAGGACGAACCTGCCGAGCTTAAGGCAGAAGAAGTGAAGATTTCCGAGATTCTAGAGAATGAGACCGCCCATCACGGCAAGATGGTAGTGGTCGAGGGCAAGATCGAGCTGGAATGCGGTGCAGGCTGCTGGTTTGTCCTGAATGACGGAACGGGTAGCATTTACGTTGATATTCTGCCCAATAACTTCGCCATACCTCAGAAGAGCGGCGAAGATGCCAGGGTCTACGGTGAGGTGACCCTCAAGAACGGCGATCCTCAGATCATCGGCAAGATGGTAGAGATCGACGGAGAATTCTATCAATGAACTTTTTTACCCTGGCTGCCAAGAACCTGCAGCGCAGGAGGGGGCGAACCATGCTTACCGTTCTCGGCGTGGCCATAGCAGTCTCCGTTCTCTTCAGCCTTCTGGCTCTGAATTCCGGTTACGAAAAGGAGCTCTCCAAAGAGGTTAACAGCCTGGGCGTTCACATTCTGGCCGTGCCCAAGGGCTGTCCCTACGAGGCTGCCTCTTTGATCATGCATGGCGGTGTGATTCCCAAGTACCTCTCCGATTCCGATTACCGGAATGTGAGCTCAATTGCCGGTGTGAAGCTGGCCGCCCCCATGCTTTTGCATCAGTTTATGAAAAAGGATGAAAAGACCGGTGTCAGCACGCCGCACATCATCTACGGCATCAACATGGAAGAGACAAGAGAGCTCAAGCCCTGGTGGACGGTAGAGGGCAGATTCTTTTCCGACAATGAGAAGGGCGTCATGCTAGTAGGCAGAGGTCTGGCGGACAAGGAGAACCTGAGCGTAGGCCAGGTGCTGCCCGTGGGGCCGAAGAAGGAGAACTTCACCATCGTGGGCATCCTGGACCGGACAGGCGACCAGGATGACCAGTTCCACTTCTTCCCCCTAAAAGAGGCGCAGCGCGTCTTCAATAAGCAGGGCATGATCACTACCATCGCCGTCAAGGTCGAAGATGTGAGCCGCATCGCTGCCGTCTCCCAGGAGATGGAAAAGATCCCGGACATTCAGGTGGTCACCATGACCCAGATCATGGGCACCATCATGAACCTGGCCGGCTCGGCCCGCTCGCTCTTGCTCACGGTAATAGCCATTGCTCTTATCATCAGCGCCTTTGGCATCATCAACACTCTGCTCATGTCCGTGAATGAGCGGACGCGGGAGTTCGGCATGATGAAGGCCATTGGAGCATCGGGCCTGGACATCGGCAAGATGGTATTGGCAGAGACGGTCTTCATCACTCTGCTCGGCGGCATTCTGGGCACTGTGGCGGCTGTGGTGGGATCAAGCATAATTGAGAGCTATGTGAAGGGCATGCTGCCCTACTCGCCGGGCGGATCGCTCATCTCTTACAGCCCGGAGCTGGTGGGCTTTGCCCTGGCCTTCTCAGTGCTGCTGGGCCTGGTCTGCGGCATTTATCCGGCCTTTAAATCCTCAAGGCTCTCGCCCATGGAGGCTATTCGGGGTGGCTTTGAATGAGCGGCATAATTGAGGCCAGGGAGCTGGGTAAGATCTACAGGCGGGGCAGAGAGGAGATCCAGGCCCTCAAGGATGTGGACTTTTGCGTCGAGGCGGGCGAGTTTGTCTCCATCATCGGCCCCTCCGGCTCGGGAAAGACCGCTCTCTTGAATATGCTGGGCTGCCTGGACGCCCCCAGCAGCGGCAGCCTGCGGCTGAACGGCATCGAGATAGCGGGGCGGAAGGAACGCGAGCTGGTAAGGCTGCGCCGGGAGAACATCGGCTTTGTCTTCCAGCAGTTCTACCTCATGCCCACGCTTACAGCCCGCGAGAACATTGAGCTGCCCCTGCTCTTTAGCAAAAATAAACGCAGTGCGAAGAGGATCGATGAGGTATTGCAGATGGTGGGGCTGGCCGATCGGGGTGATCACCTGCCCGGACAGTTGTCGGGCGGCGAGATGCAGCGGGTGGCCATAGGCCGGGCTCTCATCAACGATCCCAAAATTGTGCTGGCGGACGAGCCCACGGGAAACCTGGACTCAGTAACTTCGGAGATGATCTTCGGTCTCTTTTCCGATCTGAATAAGAGGGGTCTGACACTGGTGGTGGTGACGCATAATCTGGATCTGGCCCGTCGGGCAGAGAAGATGTACACCCTGCGGGATGGACGGATCGTGAGCTGCGAGGAGCGGACGTGTGCGGAGGGGATGTAGGAGGAGCGGTTGGATTTATTAATTATAAATATTATTTCTATATGCTACCATGCATAGCGTATAGCTTGTTTCGGGCAGACATCCACGCAGATGCCACATAGTATGCACTCAGTGTTTTCCATACGCCCTTGCCTTACCATGATGTTCACATCTAGCCCCATGGGGCAGTTTTTTGAGCATCTATTACAGTCCGTGCAGCGGCTCTCAATAGTTGACAGGTGAAGAGCCGGCCAGCGGATCAGATTTCGAATCTTCCTTCCTGTGATCATTATCACTGCAATCGGGCAGAAATAATGACAAAAGCCGCGCTTTCCGCCCAGTATGGCAAATACGGTAAAGAAAGCGATTTGGACGAAGAAAATTATGTATGCACCCTGTCTTGCAATTGAGATTCCATGATCTGTGTAATAAAAAAAATCAATGGTAGTTAATCCTCCGGCAGAGCGAATTGCAGAGATGAGGGGGATAAAAATAATTGCAAGGAATATGATATACTTAAGCCAGTCTAGCCTGCTTACCTTAACCGGTTTATTATTTATATCAAAATAAATTTCTTGCAGGCCGCCACCTGGACAGAGCCATCCGCACCAGATCCTGCCCAGGAATAGTGAACTGAGAAAGAGAAGAATAAAGACGATCAGGCCACCGGTAACAATCCCTTCTGATGCGCCTTGTGTTATTATCGGACAGGATATGTAAACAAAGGTAGCCGGCAATAGGACGAATGAAAGGATAATCAACGCCTTCCTAACCCTCTGCCTGCTTATGGATTTTTCCATGCTGAGATGCACCATCACTTATTATATTTAATAGCTACCCAGCAGCTCTGCTGAGCTGGTGCGCCGCCTCAGTTTTCCTAACTACACCTCTTGCCTTGCCTTTCCTCTTGCATGCCGCCTTTCCAGATAGCTTACAGCCAATAGCAGCGCCAGTGAGACGGCCATGCCCAGCAGTGGGTAGCTTTGACCGAGGAACAGGGCAGTTGTTCCCCCACCCACCAGCGCCCAGAGCGCTCCGCCCGAGGTCAGGCCCAGCCGCTCTTTGTAGAATCCGGCTACGGTTGGCAGGAGCAGGCCGCTGGTAAAAATGGTATAGGCGATGAGCAGGGCCTTGATGATGCCTGGCAGCGAGATCGCCAGGAGGAGGGCAGACGCCCCAATGAGCACGACCACCATCCTGGAGATGTTCATCAGGTGGGCCGGGCTTACCGTCGGCCTTGCCTTTTTGTAGATATCGAAGGTGAGGATGGATGTGACGGTCATGAGGCTTGTGTCCGCCGATGACATAAAAGCCGCCAGAAGAGCGGCGGCCACCAGTCCCACCATTCCCGGCGAGAGAAGTCCAGTCATGAGCGAAAGAATGGCCCCTTCCGGAGGGGTGGCGGGATAAAGAGACCGGGAGAACACGCCCAGGGATGTGATGACAAACGCCAGCGGTATGAGGATGATGGCCGCGAATAATGCGGAAATCCTGGCCTCCCTGGGGCTGGAGGCGGAAAGCAGGCGCGAGTACATATCCGGGCCGACCAGATAGGCCGATCCCACTACTATTATCATGGATAATACCTCCCAGCCGCCCATTTGAGCCGATATGGGAAAGCTCTGGCTTAAAATCGGGCCCGCACCTGCGGAACGGAGTGCCGCGAAAAATAAGACAACCATTCCGGTTATTATTATCAGAAACTGCACCAGATCGGTTCTCACTACGGAGCTTTGCCCTCCGTGAGCTGTATAGAGAACGAATACCAGGGTGCAGGCAACCATAAATGTTGTGCCGTCTCCTCCAAAGACGGCACTGAGGACCTTGCCGGCAGCGGCTATCTGCACAGCGATCACGCCAACCCAGGAGACGGCAATGAGAAGCGAGGCGGCAGTCCTCACCCTCTCGCCATAAAAAGAGCCCACCAGTTCCGGCAGAGTGTAACATCCCTTCCTTCGGATCTTCTCCGCAAAAAAGAGCGACAGGATTAGCATTCCGATGGTGCCGGAGAGCATCCACCAGGCCCCCGCTAGGCCGCTACGAAATCCCAGGCCTGCCATGCCGATGGTGGAAGAGGCCCCCACAATTGTGGCACAGAAGGTGCCTGTGAGCAGGACCTTTCGCAAGCTTCTACCTGCTAAATGAAAATCCTCCAAGCCTCGCAAGCGTAGCCCCCAGGCGCCAATCGTCAGCACGGCCAGCAGGTAAACCACTATCACGATGGCGGATTGATTCGTGAATACATCTCCCGGATTGTAAACCATAACCTGAGTGATGGTTGACAACAGGACAAGGGCAATATAAATCTTTCCCAGAAGGCCGTTGTGATGCCAGGCAGGAGGACCCGACTGGAAGGGAAAACAATATGAGATAGAAAGCATAATCAAGAAATACAGAATGCATAACCTAAAGTGCATTAATTCTATCCAAAATATATCATAGAAGGTGAAAATATATGCGGATATATGCGAAGACTATATTGGTCTTACTGGTAGCGGCATTATTGCTGACTATGCTTCCTCTTGGCGGGGCCCAGGTTGAGAAGCGTCCCGTAGAAGCGGCTGCAGAGAATCTCTTTAACAAAGGCATTGGGAATGCGTGGGTGGGCGGCGATCCCTTTGCATCGAGCATGGGAATGGGCCGCGAGATGATGCACGGTGCGGCAACCCTTAATTCGGACTACAGGATCGTCGGATATCTGAATGTGGCCTCCGGCTTAATTGTGGCAAGCGACGGCGGCAATAGCCTGCATTTCACTCCGGGTCCAGGAAATTATCCTGTTTACGGATACTTCAAAGCAGACAAAATGGTGGGGATTTTCATAGATTTTAATCTCCTTTAACCAAGAGCACAGGAATTGGGGACTGTAAAACCACTTTCTCGGCAACGCTCCCCAATAGAATTTTTTCCACACCCGTTCGGCCCAAGCTGCCCATGATGAGCATATCCATTCCCAGGCTCTGGGAGATCTTGAGAAGCTCCTCACCAGGGCTGCCCTGCACCACTATCTTGTGGCAGGGTACGCCCAATATCCGTGCATGATCTTCAACGAACTGCGTTGCTTGCTGCCCCTCTTCTTGCATAAGCCCTATAACCTTCTCTTTTAATCCTGGCATGGTAGCATATCCAGGCAGGTGGGCGAGGCGCAATATATCCATGACATAGACCGCAGTTACGCTGCCGTTGGCGCGGTGCGCGATGTCTATGCCAATCATTGCTGCCTTCTTGCTCGTATCCGATCCATCGGTGGCTATCATGATTTTTTTGATCATAGTAATATCAAAGATTCACTTGATTCTTTTACTTTTCCAAAACGAACGTTGCAGAAAGACTATAGCAAAAAGATCATGATAGAGGAAGGAGCCTGATCGGCAATCCGGCTCCTAATCAAATTTCAAGCGATGATCTTGCTTTTGACGATGTACTTGATCAGCTCCGGGCCGATTCTGGCCTTCTTCTGAATCTGATTGGCTACATCGTCCATGCTGGCACCGCTGGCAGCCATGGTGCGGATCTCTTCCATGGTGGTGTCGTCCACGGTGAAGTACTCATCCAGATCCTTTCGGTGGCCCCAGACATCTCCTTCCAGAAGCTCAATGCCCTGCATATCCAGGAATACCTGAATGGCATTGGACATGGTCTTGCGGTAGGAGGGCGGTACCTGAATCATCCTCAGCCGGGGGCATCTTTGCATCAGATTGAGGAAGTCTACATTGCTGGCGCGGAAAGCCAGGTGAACAGTCTTTTCATTAGGGTTGAGATTTGGAATCTCATTTCTTGCGCTGACAACTCTAAGTCTCATAGATACTCCGATTTACTAAATAATGTATCCTAGTGTCTCGTCAACTCTGTAATGTCGGATAAAGGCGAGATAGTTTTACCCTTGCATCCTCTGTTGTGAATTGCCAATTTACCTTTGCTTTTTTGTTATCCCTGAATTTCTGCCA
>JBATEC010000198.1:0-4667 GCA_049663825.1 Methanothrix sp.
TAAATGATCACACTCGATACATCGTTGATCTGAGGCGCCATATGTGGATGGTTGGCATCGAGGTGGAATTGCGGCGACTCATCTGGCAGATTGCCGTGGTCGGCAAATATATTTCCGCAAAGATCCACGAATCCAACCGCAAGCTGGCCGGCTTCAAGAATGCTTACGGCGAGGATCAGTTGGCGCTGGACCGTATTTCCGACGACATATTGAAAAATATGCTGCGCAACTCAGGATTTGTTCGCGAGTATGCCTCAGAGGAGCTCAAAGATATAGTCACCATCGGTGAAGGGCAGGAAAAATATATCGTTACCGCCGACCCATTAGACGGTTCTTCCCTGGTGGATACCAATCTGGCCATCGGAACGATCATAGGCATCCATAAAAATTCAATATTTGACAGCGGAAGGAATTCGATGGTTGCCGCTCTTTATATTACTTATGGCCCGCTCATGACTATGATTTACTCGGCCGGAAAGGGCGTGCATGAGTTCGTATTGGATCGCGAAGGAGAGTATGTCCTATCCGAGGAAAATATCCGGCTTAATGAGAAAGGAGCGATCTTTTCACCTGGCGGTCTGCGCAAGGACTGGATGGATAACCATCGCAAGTATATCGATAAGCTGGAGACAGACGGCTACAAGCTGCGCTACAGCGGAGGTTTTGTTCCCGACATCAATCAAGTGATCATCAAGAGGGGAGGCGTATTCACCTATCCTGCATTGAAGAGATCGCCCCAGGGAAAGCTGCGGTTGCTGTTTGAACTTCAGCCCATGGCATTTATCGTGGAGCAGGCAGGGGGCAGGGCTACGGACGGAAAAGAGGATATTCTTTCCCTTAAAGTGACGTCCGTCAATCAACGGTCGCCTATCTACATAGGCTCGTCTGCGGAAGTGACAATGGCGGGGCAATTCCTCTCGCAATAAATACATTTCAGAGGAGCAGCAATGATTTACGAGAATATGGATCAGCTAAAGAAAGGATGCGAATTCGTACTAGCCTATGATGGCAGAGATGTTCGTGTCTTGAATGAATCCAGGTTTCGGGAAAAGTTGATCGATGATTTAATCTACACGGCTGTCTTCAGTCCCGACCCTGCAACTTCGGAAATCGCGGGGTTTCTGATTCGTCGGGGAGCTGCTGGCTTAGGAATCATTTCTGCGTCGATCCAATCCCTTTACGAAGCCATGGGACGTAAGGAACTTGGCGGATTTACCGTTCCGGCAATCAATATCCGCGGCATTACCTACGATGTGGCGCAGGCTGTATTCCGTGCCGCGATCAAAGGGAACGTAGGGCCTTTTCTCTTTGAAATAGCCCGTTCAGAAATAGGCTATACAAAGCAAAGGCCGCTGGAATACACCTGCGCAGTTACTGCGGCGGCTGTTAAATCCGGCTGGCGCGGCCCGGTATTTTTACAGGGCGATCATTTTCAGATAAATGCCAAAAAGTTCGCGGCGGACGCGGGAAAGGAAACTTCGGCGGTTAAGAATTTAATTATGGAAGCGATTGTAGCCGGTTTTTACAATATCGATATCGATACTTCCACACTGGTTGATCTGTCGCAGCCCACAGTCAAAGATCAGCAAAGAACAAACTTTACGCTTGCGGCGGAGTTAACCACTCTGATTCGCGATCTGGAGCCGGAAGGCATCACGGTGTCAGTAGGCGGCGAAATCGGCGAGGTTGGCGGCAAGAACAGCACTGTCGATGAATTGCAGGTTTTCATGGACGGTTATCTGGAAGAGCTTAAAAAGCGTGGCGAGGCATTCAAAGGAATCAGCAAGATCAGCGTGCAGACCGGAACTACGCATGGCGGTGTGCCCCTGGCAGACGGTACGGTTGCGAAGGTCAAAATCGATTTTGACGTGCTGGCGAAGCTGTCGGAGACCTCCCGCACGCAATACGGCCTGTCCGGAGCAGTTCAGCACGGCGCTTCAACGCTGCCAGATGAGGCGTTTGACCGCTTTCCTGCCACCGGAACGGCCGAGATTCACCTGGCTACCGGTTTCCAGAACATGATCTATGACAGCAAAGGTTTCCCTGCGAAGCTGCGGGCAAAAATATATGATTATCTGAAAGATGACTTGAAAGACGAATGGAAAAAAAAGGACACCGAAGAGCAGTTCATCTACAAAACACGCAAAAAGGGCTTCGGACCGTTCAAAATGGAGCTGTGGCACCTGCCATCAGATGTCCGCGACGAAATCTGCTCCGAGCTGGAGAAGCAATTCGCCTTTTTATTTGATAGGCTCAAAGTCAACGGCACCCGGCCAGTCCTGGATCAATTCATCAAGCCGGTTGACGTGCCGCTGAAATGGCCCACGGCGCTGAAAGACTGAAGCAATAGAAGCATCAGATGGGACCAAGATGACCAAGATCACTATCAGCTTAATTAAGGCCGATGTGGGCGGCTATCCCGGCCACTCCTCGGTCCATCCCGAATTGATTGAGACTGCGGAGTCGAAGCTTGCAGAGGCCAAGAAGTCCGGCGCACTGATAGACTTTAAGGTGATGGCCTGCGGCGACGACCTGGAGCTTCTCATGAGCCACAAGAATGGCTGCGACAACGGCGAGGTGCATGCCTTGGCCTGGGAGACCTTCGAGGAGGCAACCGTTGTTGCCAAGAGGCTAAAGCTCTACGGTGCAGGGCAGGACCTTTTGGCGGACGCCTTTTCGGGCAACATTCGCGGCATGGGCCCGGGCGTGGCGGAGATGGAGATCAATGAGCGCACCAGCGAGCCCGTCGTAGCCTTCATGATGGACAAGACCGAGCCAGGGGCCTTCAATCTGCCCATCTTCAAGATGTTTGCCGATCCCTTCAACACCGCCGGCCTGGTGATAGATCCCGCGTGTCACCACGGCTTCACCTTCGAGGTCTGGGATATCATGGAGCATAAGAAGGTCTTCATGGACTGCCCAGGCGAGATGTACGACCTGCTGGCGTTGGTTGGTGCCAAGAGCCGCTATGTGATCAAGAGAGTCTTCTGCAAGCCGAACAGCAAAATCTCCGAGCAGGAGGCGGTGGCAGCGGTGAGCACTGAGAAGCTCTTCCAGACAGCAGGAACCTATGTGGGCAAGGACGATCCTGTGGCCCTGGTGCGCTGCCAGTCAGGCCTGCCGGCTTTGGGAGAAGTGCTGGAGCCCTTCGCACTAGGCCACCTGGTCAGCGGCTGGATGCGCGGCAGCCATAACGGACCCCTCATGCCCTGCTCCTTTGAGACGGCGCACCCAACAAGGTTTGACGGCCCACCCAGAGTCATTGCCGCCGGCTTCCAGATGGCTTACGGCAACTTCGTCGGTCCCGTCGACCTCTTCAAGGACGTGGCCTTCGACCTGACCCGCAAGAGGTGCCTGGAGATCACGGATTACATGAGAGCGCACGGCCCCTTCGAGCCGCATAGGCTGCCCATGGTGGACATGGAATACACCACGCTCCCCCATGTCATGAAGATGCTGGAGAACAGGTTCGTGAAGGCGGAGTAGTCGCTTCGCTATTTTTCATTTTTTCTTTTTTTTTAATATCCATGAACCAGCAGTTTTTATAGTTTGGATTTGAATATTGGTAATAAAGCGATTTTTGACAAGAGTGGTCATGATATGCCAGAGAGCCAGGCCGAAGAGATAAAAGAAGCAGAGGCAAATCCAGTCCTTGAGCCCGCCGAGAAAGAGGCGACAACGCCGGAGAAGCCCAGGAAGCGCCGCCGCCTCAAGGTGGCCCATCCCGAGCGCTGCATAGGCTGCCTTAGCTGCATGTTTGCTTGCAGCCGCACGCGCACGGGCACCGTCTCTCTGCAAAACAGCGCCATCAAGGTGCAGACGCAGGGCGGCATTGAGGGCGATTTTCGCGTGGTGGTCTGCCGCGGCTGCCAGGATCCTCCCTGTGCAAGGGCCTGCCCCACCGGCGCCATGGAAAAGAGGCCGGACGGCAGTGTGGTCTTTCACAAGGATCGCTGCGTCGGCTGTGGGAATTGCGAGAAGGCCTGCCTTGTCGGCGCAGTAACTCTGGGCAAGGAGAAAAAGCCCATCAAATGCATTCACTGCGGAGCCTGCGTGGACTTTTGCCCGCATGGCGTGCTTAAGCTGGAGGAGGTCCCTTCCTCGGGAGGATGAAATGCTGCGAAAAGTTCTCTACATAGATCTTTCAAAAGAAGAATCATGGGTTGAAGAGCGGCAGGAACTCTTCGAGAAATGGATGGGCGGAACGGGCGTGGGAATCCGGCTCCTACAGGAGGAGTGCTCCCCGGGCACCGATCCTCTCTCGCCCGGCGCACCGGTGATTCTCTCGATTGGTCCCCTCAACGGCATCTTTCCTGTGGCTACCAAGACCGTGGCCACCTTCAAATCGCCCCTAACTGGAGAATTGGGCGAATCCTACGCAGGAGGCAGGCTCTCTCTGGCCTTGAGGTTTGCCGGGCATGAGGCAGTGGTCATCCGCGGCCGGGCAGAGCAGCCTTCTTACATTTCCATTAACGACTCGAATGTAACGATCAATGACGCCACATCGATCTGGGGCATCGATGCTCAGACCACGGGCGTGATCCTGCGCGATCGCGAGAGCGGTGTGGGCCGCAGGTCCATCATTCGCATCGGCCCGGCTGGCGAGGCCGCCGTCCGCTATGCGGGCGTGGTGGTGGACACCTACCGCCACTTCGGGCGACTGGGCC
>JBATEC010000199.1:0-7511 GCA_049663825.1 Methanothrix sp.
AGAGCCAATTTTTTATGCACGTGCGATCGATATCGATTTATATTTAATTCATGTTTTTATATAATATACTCACTGATCCGAAAAACAGCATCTATCGAACTGCTCTGGTGCACCTAAACACATACTATCAAACTAATAAGAAACAGTCCACTAGGACCATCTGCCCAAAAAAAGTGGCCCCCTGGAGCCGCACACCCAGGGCGGCTTTTACCAGAACTCCTTCTTCCGGCGCAGGAATAGATAAACGAAGAACGGGACACCTAGGAAGGCAGTCATTATTCCCACCGGCAGAATCACGGGCGCCATTATGGTTCTCGCCACGGTGTCCGCAGCCAATAGCAGCAGTCCTCCTACCAGTGCAGAGGCGGGAAGCAAAAACCTGTGGTCCCCACCAATCACCATGCGGGTAATATGCGGAGCGACAAGGCCGATGAAGCCGATGGTTCCCGTGAAGCAGATAACGCTCGCTGTGATGACTGAGACCAGTACCATGCATATGACACGCGTCTTCTCCACGTTAACTCCCAGGCTCTTGGCGGTTTCATCACCTGTTCCCAAGGCATTGATATCCCATGACTTGAGAAGAAGATAGGGGAAACTGGCGACTATAACGGCCGTTACGATCCAGACCTTATCCCAGGAAGATCTCCCCAAAGAGCCCATCATCCAGAAGACTACCTCTTGCACCTGCTCGGCATGGCCGACGTATTGCAGGAAGGAGGTCATGGCCGAGAACAGGTACATGATAGCTATACCTGCAAGGACCATAGTCTCCGGTGTGATGCCCTTATACTTTGCCAGGCCATAAACGCTCATCGAGGCGAGAAGGGTGAAGATGAAGGCGTTGCCGATTATTAGGTACTCTCCCCCCACGAAACCTGCTCCCATGACTATGGCCAAGGCGGCACCAAAGCCCGCTGCAGAAGCAATGCCCAGTGTAAATGGGCTGGCCAGGGGATTCTTGAGGATGCCCTGCATTACGGCTCCTGCAACTGCGAGGCCGATACCACCCACAATGGCCAGAAGAATGCGGTGAAGCCGCAAGCCCCAGACAATTGTGTCCGAGAACCAGGTGGTCTCAAAGTGGCCAGGCAAAAACCTGGCTATGATGGTTGTGTAAACATCAACAACGCTGATGTCAGCCGAACCTTGCGTGGCTGCATAGCCTGCCAATAGAATTATCCCAAAAATGAGAGAAATGAGAAAGAGCATCTTTTTGCCAATGAACTTCTGATACTCTGCCCTCAAATCTGCGTTGGGCTTTTCCTTGGAATACGCAGATGACATTTGCTCACTCCTCTGGATAGACAAAGACACCCTTATTTACTACATCGACATCTACACCCTGGAATTCCTTGAGGTATTCCTGATATGCCTCGCGGGGGCTATAGTCCTGGAATATCTCGGGCTGCAGCCATTTTCCTAAATAGCCCATGCCCAAATAGAACCTTCCACCACCCTTGGTGCAGTCCCAGGTGATCATGTAAACCTTATTGTTTTTCACTGCGTCAGTTTGGTTCAATTCGGTCCGGGCGAGCATCTCATTAACTAAAGCCTCAAGAGCAGAGGTGTCGCTCAAATCTTTGTCTATTCCCGGACTGTCCTTGAGATATTTGTAGCGCAGAATGATTTCCG
This sequence comes from Methanothrix sp., assembly GCA_049663825.1. Lineage (GTDB taxonomy): Archaea > Halobacteriota > Methanosarcinia > Methanotrichales > Methanotrichaceae > Methanothrix. Next base: position 1,636 of record JBATEC010000199.1, read on the forward strand.
GATTCTTCACGGCAACGGATTCTGGATCAACCTGCTCAAATCCCTGCAATTCTGAGAATATATTGTTCCCGCCGGCCGCAACGAGAAGAGCATTATGGGCATGACCCGAGCCGCAGGTGTAATAAGTCTGGCCGCCTCCGAAGTCTGCTTCCATATAGACTGCAGGCTTCTGACTGGAGGGGATGGCCGACACAGTATTCAGGTATTTACCGAGCTTCTCTTCAAAGAACCTATTGTATTTCTTTGCCTCATCATTTCGATCGAGAAGATAGCCAATCTTGTCGACGATATCGGTATATTGAGATATGTTTCCTGAATCCAAGCGGATCACAGTGATATTGGTATCCTTGAGATTCTGATCCAGATCTTCCTGCTTGGGGCTGCTCATGTATGTCATGACAAGGTCCGGGCTGGATTTAATCAAGGCCTCCCAGTCAACCGATGATACTGGAGATCCGATGTTGACAAAACCAGCGCCATCCGCATAAAGGTCTCCACATCCCTGCTCCCTGCTCTGCACAACATATTTGCCGGCAGCGACAATTTTATCTGTACAATTGAGGGTGCGCAGTATCTCATAGTCTTCTGTAGTCAATACCGCGATCCTTTTGATCGGCTTATAGATTGTTATCTCGCTACCAGTCGAGTCATTGATGCTCCTGGGATAGCTCTCATGAATGAGCCTGATCTCCTCAAGCTCTTCCGAGCCGATTCGTTTGTCCTTAAAATCCTTTTCTGCAATCTTCAATTCTTCCGCTGAGATCACTTTGTCGCCATTCGCGTCCCCAGGAACTGATATTGCCTGGTAGGCGGCTGCAAGCCCCAAGAGAATGAAAAAGCAGAAAAATAAAACGCAACCATGTATAATTTTCATGCCGATTCCCCAAATTCGATCTTTGAAAACTGCGTAGATGTATTGTGCTCATATTAATAAGTCTTTTGGTAATAGTATTACTAAATTATATTATTTTTCACAGAACACCATTCTAATATGCTTAATATTTACTGTTGATGTATTCCATATATATAGAACGCGATTATAACCTTTGCGAAAACATTTTTTCATCCAATGACATTGTTTAACTGAGATTAATCGATTCTATTTGATATGATAATTGTAAACTTATATTATGCAGAAATTATATCATCATACAATTAGCACAAAATAATTTAAAAAATTAGTACTTTTTAATACAACATAAAACCTTAAATACGAAAACGACAAGCTAAAAAAAGGAGATAATAATGCACCATCTGAAGAGAAAGACCATACCATTTACAGCTATCGTTGGGCAGGACGACATGAAGTTCTCCCTGATTCTAAATGCCATCAATCCCCGCATAGGCGGCGTCCTGATCAGGGGCGACAAGGGAACTGCTAAATCGACTGCCGTGCGCTCTTTAGCCGACCTGCTGGAGAATATTCAAGTGGTTGAAGACTGCCCATTCAATTGCGACCCAAAAAATGAAGAGGATATGTGCGACCTGTGTTTTGAGAAGAACCAGGCAAACCGGATAAAAGGAATAGATAAAAAGACACCTGTCATCGATCTGCCGTTGGGTGCAACAGAGGACCGAGTAGTTGGCTCTCTGAATGTTGAGCGTGCCATCAAAGAAGGAATCAAGGCCCTGGAACCGGGCATCTTGGCAGCCTGCAATCGTGGCATCCTCTACATAGATGAGGTCAATCTCCTCGATGACCATGTGGCCGATGTGCTCTTAGACTCGGCTGCCATGGGTGTCAATATCGTGGAGCGTGAGGGTGTGTCCGTAGCCCATCCCTCCAAGTTCATATTGGTCGGAACCATGAACCCGGAGGAAGGGGAGATCCGGCCCCAGCTTCTGGACCGATTTGGGCTGCAAGTGAGCGTTGTCGGCATCGACGATGTGGATCAGAGGATGCAGATCGCCAAGATGGCAGAAGCCTTTGATGCCGATCCCGATGCATTTATGGAAATGAGCCAAAAAAGCCAGGCGGAATTGAAGGAGAAGATATCCCGGGCCCGCAAGATCCTTCGCAAAGTTGCCATGAGCGATGATCTTCTTCGGTCCATCGCTTCTACCTGTATCGATCTTGGCGTGAAGACACACCGTGCTGAGATTGTGATCACCAGGACCGCCAAGACCATTGCCGCCTTTGACGGCAGGACAGAGGTCAACCAGGAGGATGCTAAAAAGGCCATGGAGCTGGCCCTGGCCCACAGGATGAGGAGCAGGCCCTTTGAGCCGCCCACCCTGAACAAGGACAAGCTGGAGAAGTCTATGTCCCAAAACCAGCCTGAACATAAGCATCAACATCAAAATCCCCAGCAACAAAAAAAAAATGAGCAACAGCCTCAGGAGCCCGACGACCAAAAGGACGCTAATACAACCCAGGCCGCCCAGCCCCAGGAGCAGGTCTTCGAGATCGGCACGCCTATCGATACGCGTGCCATAACCATGCCCCGCAAGCGAGACCGAATTGCCCGCCGAAAGACCAGCGGCCGGAGAATGAACACTCTCGCTTTACGAAATCGAGGAAGATACCTGCGCCAGAGGATGCCCCTGGAAGGGAAAGATATCGCCATCGATGCCACCATTAGAGCGGCTGCTCCCTATCAGAGGGTTCGATTCGGCCCCAATGCCATTCAAGTGAGGAGCGAGGATATCCGGGAAAAGGAGAGGGTGGGGAAGACCTCTGCCGTAGTTCTCTTCGTAGTGGATGCCAGCGGCTCCATGGGAGCCAACCAGAGGATGGAGAGCGCCAAGGGCGCAGTTCTCTCCATGCTCATGGATTCCTATCAGAAGAGGGACAAGATTGGGATGGTGGCCTTCAAAGGGAAGGAAGCCGAACTCATACTGCCGCCCTGCTCCAGCGTTGATCTGGCTTTGAGATGCTTGCGAGAGCTTCCGACAGGAGGCAAGACGCCTCTATCCGCCGGCCTCTCCAGGGCTATGCAGCTATTGCAGGGCGAATTGAGAAAGGATGAAGAGACCAAACTCATGATGGTCCTCATTTCAGACGGCCGGGCAAATGTGGGAATGGGCGGCAAGATCAAGGACGAACTGATGGAGATCTCGGAGAGGGCCCATCATCTCGGGATTCATACCATCGTCATTGATACTGAGGTTGTGGAGAGCTCCTTCATGGACATGCGGCTGGGCTATTGCCATGAGATCGCAGAGAAGTGCGCAGGAAAGTACTACTCCATATCAGGCTTAAGCCCGGAAGCGCTCTATGGCATTGTGGACGGAGAGCAGAGGATTATGTTCGATAACATGACGATAAATGAATACGCCATAACATAATATGATCATTTTTTGGATTGCAAGAGGCATTTATGAGCAAAATGATTGAGATATCGGGCCTAAACAAGGACTATTCCGGAAAGAAAGTGGTTGACGGCCTGGATCTGGAGGTCGGCCACGGAGAGCTATTCGGATTTTTAGGGCCGAACGGGGCGGGCAAGACCACCACCATTCGCATTCTAACTACCCTTACCAAGCCGTCCTCCGGGCTGGTTAGGATCAACGGCATTGATGTGGCAAAAGATCCAGCCCGTGTTAAGTCGGAGTTCGGCATAGTACAGCAGCACCTCAGCCTCAACCGGGACCTGACCATCGGCGAGAATTTGCAGCTTCATGCTCGATTGCATCATCTCTCCAGGAAGGAACGAAAAGAGAGGATTGCAGATCTTCTGGATTATGTGGAGCTGTCCGACCATGCCGACTACCTCATAGATGATGTCTCGGGCGGCATGAAACGGAGGGCCATGATCGCCAGGGCTCTCATACACAGGCCGAAGCTTCTCTTTCTGGATGAGCCCACCGTGGGTTTGGATGCTCAGACGAGACGGAAGGTCTGGGATCTCATCCGCAGGATGAATTCCGAGGGCACAACCGTCTTTTTGACTACGCATTATATTGAAGAGGCCGAGGCTTTATGCCAGAGGGTAGGCGTTCTTCATCACGGCCGGATCATTGCCATAGGTTCGCCTCTCAGCCTTCGCCAGAAGCTGGGCATGATCGCCGTGGAGATGAATTTGAACGGAGCCGGAACCGAGTACAGGTATTTTGCCGACCGGGCCAAGGCCGCCCAGTTCATTGAAACCCTGCCCGGCACGGAGCGCGTAGTCATGAGGGAATCGAACCTGGAAGATGTATTCATTGAATTTACCGGCCAGAAGGTTCAGGGGGATTAACATGATAGATGCTTACAGCATACTGTGGGCGGATCTCATGGCTTTGAAGCGCCGCGGACCCAGATATCTCATCACCACCCTGGTCAGTCCGATTCTTTATCTGGTGGCCTTCGGATGGGGCCTGGGCCGCGGGATCAATCTCAATGGGACAAGCTACCTGGAATTTGTAATACCGGGCATCATTGCCCTCACTGCCATGACCACCAGCTTTAACGGAGCCGGCACGAGGCTCAACGTCGACCGGCTGTACTTCAAGAGTTTCGACGAGTGCCTTATGGCCCCCATAGGCCTGACATCTCTTCTCATGGGAAAGGCCCTGATCGGGGTGGTGAGGGGCATCATGAGCTCCGTGGCGTTTCTCATCGTGGCCATGCTGATCGCACCTCATATCCATATCGGGCCGCAATTTCTGCTCGGCCTGCTTCTCACCTGCCTGACCTTCGCCTTTCTGGGGGTGCAGGCGGCACTGCTGGCCAGGTCGCATGAGGATATGGCAGTCTTCGGAAGCCTGATACTGATGCCCATGACCTTTCTCGGGGGGACATTCTTCTCACTCTCCCAGGTGCCAGTGGGATTAAAGTATGCTCTTTATGCGTTGCCCCTCACTCATTCCAGCCTCTTTCTTCGGGCTGCGGCCCTAGATCAGCCCCTGCCCTGGGGATCATTCTTGATATTGCTGGCGTTCTTTTTGGCGTTCCTGGTGGGAGGGATGGTAACTTTGAAGAAGATCAGCATTTAGCTGGATAACCCGCTGGCTCTGCTGTGCATCTTGAAAGAGAACCCGGACGTGATAATAATGTCTTTGGCCATGGTGGTGGAAGCGCTGGCTGGAACAGCACCGATGTGGCTGCAGATATCCTTAAGAGCTGCATCGAAGGCCGGCCTGGTTGGAGCAATCTGGATGCGGTCAAAAATAACCGGATCTACCTGATCAGCAATTTGGACGAAGCGATCAGTTTTTGTGCCAGGACGTAGTACTCTCCAAAGTCGTTGAAATAGCAGCTGGAACTGATACTTAGTGGAGAAGCGTCCTACGACATATTCGTTCGCTGGAAGCCCCTGGAGCAGCAGCTCCTCAGCTTGGACCTGGACTTAAACGATGGCGTGCGGCTGAATATCCGGCCATTCTTGAGCGTGGCCGACGTGGGATGGAAATGGGCGGGAGTGCTGCGGGAAAAGCCCAACATCAACTGGAACAAGGACCGTGGCAAGGATGTAGAGGGTGCGCCGTGGTATCACAGGTTTGAAGGCGACCTGATCAATGATTGTCATCTGAAGCTGGAAGAGAAGCGGTCTGCACGAAAGATAATAGGCGAAGGAGTGGGATAATAAACGAGAAATATAATCGGGCACGTTTTTGGAAGTGTGCGCTGCAAGTGAATCCTGCTAGTTATATTGCTTACCGAGGCGCAGACCATGAAATGACTGAAGAACAATATAACCAAAAATTGCTTCGTATTTGTAAGGAAGAAGGCATAACTGTCATTGGTTTCGCGAATCATGGAAGTGTGGATGGCGTGGATGCCATTCGCCAGATAATGAATCAGAATGATATCGTCGTATTCCCTGGATTTGAAATATCTTCATCTGAAAAAGCGTACATGCTCAATAGGATATCAATTACTCGACTTTTGCGAGCAAATCTGCCAATCTCGGCATGCAAATATCATTAGAATAAATATCTCGAACATATTT
>JBATEC010000200.1:0-11837 GCA_049663825.1 Methanothrix sp.
TGGTGGGGTATTGGTATGTTAATTTGGAACTGTAACACTAGCAGGCCCGCCCCACTGAGAAGCCATAGAGGGACGGCCACTCTGGGGGATTGAGCGGCCTTCATTTGGATGCCTTCATCCAGGCTAAAGAAAATATTCCGGATGCATATTCAGCATACCTTCTTAATGTCAATTCAGTGCTATTCTGAGCTCCAAATCCTTCGATTATCAAAAAAAGTAATGGAAGGGCTTACTGCACCACCTTGGTGATTACAAGCCTCCATTCCCTACCATGAAGCCCTGCCGTTGTCCAGTAGCACACCTTTGTCACTACCGCCTTATTGCCTCCAATGACCTCGAAATAGCTATAATTCCCATGTCCTGACCTCTCGGCCACAATCCTGTGCTCCACCAGTTCTTGAAGGTCAGGGAACGGCTTGTATAGCGGATCTTCGAATAGGTTCTTTCCTATCTGGCTTGTATCCTCGTCATAGAGGAGTGGACCATCACGATCCATTACCCAGAAGGTGTAGTTAGCAATGCCGCTCCGATTATACATATCATTTTGAAGCAGAGGAGCTACCAGCGCATTCAGCAACTTATCTGGTTCAATGACTGCACTTATACCTCCCAAGAACTCACCTTTTGGAGAGAACACAGGATATTCCAGAGCAGTGCCGTTATATCCTTCCATCAGCAGGAACTGCTTGCTGAACGTTGGGTTCTTGGTCCTCAATATGAGGGCTACGTGTTCTTGGCCGCTTATATCGGCACCCTCATTTCTATCGCATCCTTTGCATTCGGTTACAATGATCTTTCCATCCTTGCTGAACGTAGATGCTTCAACCAGGTTAGAGTTAGTTTCTAACAGCTTGCTCAGGACTTCGCGAGCACCTGTTCCTTCTAATCCCGTTGTTGAGATATTTTGAGATGCATTTGCCACATCCACATCCAGATCATTCAGGTTCCCCTGCACATCAGCCTGAAACTGGAGTAGCTTAAAGAGCATATCTGTCTCAGATTCTGTAGCAGATAGATTGCCATTAGGTACAGCCTGGCCGCAAGCAGCAATTGAGCAGAGAAGCAGAATAGCTGCAATCGCCCTAGCCGACGCAAAGCTGAATACCATTTTTCCAGGATTTTTCTTCGTATTCATGAATCATCACTCCATATTTGCTAGAATTAATCCCAATATTCACTTAAACTCAATCAGCTTGCTTCCTCACCCTTCGCGTAGATCCCAGAACCCAGGAACCAGGTGCCTTCTACGTCCACTACATAACTAAGTTTTAGCGTATCGGTCATGTTTCTGGTTGGATCGGGATAGATGTAATATGTGAAACCATTCCCTCTTTTGGCAACATCGATGAGCTGGCGGATTAAATAGATTCCATTGGGATCTTGATCATCGATTCCGATTGTACCAATAATCTCAGGCTGGTAAGGAAGGGCCAAACTCTGTCCATTGTAGTCACGGGCAAATATATAACGTCCATCTCTTGTGAAAGTCCCGTTTAGATCGTTGAAAACCGACAGAGACTTTTCCTTGCCATTCTCTTTCGCAAACTGTAATGCTTCATTCACATAGGCAACAAGCTCATTTCTTTCCGCCCGATCAAGAGATGCAGATATATTGGGGAGGTATATCCCAGAGCCTAAGAACCAGTTATCATCTACTTTCATCGCATAAGCGATTTTAAGTTCACTCTTATTATCGTGAGCAGGATTAGGGAAGATGAGGTAGTGAAATCCTGTTCCTTCTTTTGCGGCATTGATCCCCTCACTAACGTACAAAACGCCGTTGGAATCCGATTCGTTCAGCTTGTTCTCGCCTATCCAATCGGTTTTGAACGGATGTGCAATGCAAGTTCCATTGAAATCGTATGCAAATATGTAAAGCTCTCCATTGATAAACGAGCCAGTCTTATTGCTGAATTCCTTGAGTGCCATGTCTTTGCCATGTTCATGCGCATAGGCCACAGCGGACTCGACAAAGGAGACGAGTTCGGTCTCGTTAAATGAGGCACTTATTGATGCACTTGCCATGCCTGATTCTTCTGCCAAAGCCGATTGAGTGTCGAAAACAATTGCACTCAACAGCAAAAATGCAGCCAATAGCATATTCCAATTTTTCATATCCAATGTTGTTAGTTTATTCGATCAAAAGCCTTCGGGTCAATCATGCCTTCGCTCGGACAGGATTGGTAAGATAGGAGGTGCGCTGTTTACATCCCCTTGCCATCCACAACATGCAGGTATCCTCATGTGCCTTCCAGGTGCTCCACTTTCAAAGCTGCTACCTCCGATACACCAAGCCGCAGCTATCCATAAGCCACAGAAGTGCGCCCTTTCTGGGTTATTGAGTGGCCTTCTGCAGTCCATGCTCATTCTTCCGGCAGGGGAATTATTCTCGGCATGGGGTATGCAGCAACTTTCCCTATTTTAAAGCGGAGTTAAGGTTGGTAACTCTTTATAGTTTGCCAAACGGGAATGACTCGGAACCAAGCCCGTGCCTAATATGTGTTCTCTATTCCTGATATCGTTGTTTCGGTTCGGTTTCGATTATCGTAAAAATGGTTATCTATTCTTCCTCTTTGTGGCAGCAATGGTGCTTTTTTTTCACGAACCAAAGGAGTGCCAGCGAACCAATCACGAACAGCTTAATCTTTATGATCTTTTTGATAAGTTTTAACATAATCTATCACCCCTGAGCTATATCTGTCTTAAAACTAAAAAACTGTGACCTTTTCATGGCCTTTTTGTTCCGGCCTTATTCGATATTCTATCTAATCCGTCTCCCGCAGGAGCGGTCGGATCTCATAGACATCCAACTGGCGCTGGATTGTGAATCTATCGTTGCCCTTCTGGTGGCTCACGAGCAGGGAGTTGCCCACATCTTTGGGCAGATAAAACTCTTCGTTGTCCAGCTTGACGCGGAAGAATTTCCGGCTCTTGCCCATCTCCATATCCTTGTATCTGCCTGTTACTTTCTCGCCGATCTTCAGAATCCTGGGTTCCATAAGAAATTCACCTCATTGATGATTATAATTATGTCCTGCTGCTACTTCTAACTTCCGATCAAATTTTGATATATTTTCAGCTCTTCACAGGGGCATGGGCCTGCTCGATCTCCGGGCAGTTCAAGGGGCAGGCCCTCTCCTCTTCGCCAGACCACTGCATTTGCATCTGCCTTGCGTCCAAATAATCGGTCTCATTGGCGCTCTCCAGTCCCCAGCAGGCGCAGCTTATTCCTAGAGTGTCCGTCTTTGTACTTGTGCCCCTCTTTGCGGGTGGGCAGCCTCCCAGCCAGGCCCGGTCGGTGACTGACTGGTTTTGCGCGACCACCTGTCCCAAGCTGCAGTTGCCCATGACGATAGCCCGGTTTATGATATCGCCCTCGCATTTCTCTACGTTCAAATTGATCCCGATGCTCACTGTATCGCCGATGGAAAGATGCAGCAGTGTCCAGTTGGAGCAGTTCTGGTCGATCTGGTTTGGCCGCAGGGTGGCGTTGAGGAACCTGGCCCCGGGCGGGAAGAGGTCTTGCAAAAAGAGCGGCCCAATGGTGGTGTTGCCGTCATTGGTGATAGTGATAATATAAGCGGCCACGTCCTTGACCAGCTGTCCGTCTTTGCGAAGATAAAGGTGCGGTCGGTCGTATTTGGCAGGGCCGGCGAGGATGATTTTTCGCAACACGTCGTAGTCGCCCATGAGCGTCTCATCCAGGTCCACCGCAAGGGTTCCGTTCGTGCCTACAAGAGTACGCAGCTTCGCTATCCCGGAAAAGCTGGACTCGCTCACAAGCTCCCTTGGGCTCGCAGCAGTTGCCTTCTTTTTCAGTCGAGTGGCGCTGGAGTACTCCTCGGCGATGAGGCTGGATGGGCTATGCATCCGCATTCCTTCAGACCACTTTTGAGATATGTTCAGAAAAGTGCAAGGCGTGACTTTGTGGCTTACGCAATCGTAAGAAGCATCCAGGTCCTTGGCCATGGAGCCGGAAAATGTGTCCCACCTCTCCTGGGATCGATAGGATCCTGTGCCGGACTCGTAGCTCCTCTGCTGGCCGCTGGCCCCAATATCTTTGGCAACATAGCCCTGTCCGGAGACGGTTCGGTCCATCATCATGCCCTGGCCCAGGTCGTGGATGCTCTCCGCTAGCTGAAAAGTTCCCGCATAGTCCTCTACAGAAAAGATCTCGCCTTTCTGCCCCGGTGCCGGCCGCTTCAGTGTCCCCAGGTGCGCTGATCCCTGAAGGCCGGACTTTATCTGCATCAACGATCGGTTCTCGTCCAGATCAAAGAGGCTCTCGCTTTCCAGGGTTGTGGAATATCGATACGATTCTTCAAAGGAAGTGTTGGTGATGCCGTTCTTGGCCCGCACCTCCTCGTGCCAGGCGCAGGAGACTTTCTGCAAGCCGTTTGCTGGCAGAGAAATTGTAGTGGGATGATAGCTCGCCCTCACGCTTCTCTCCAGCCGGATGGATTTGTTGGTGGTGAGAAAGCGCAGATCTTCCCGATTTTCGTAATCCCCGCTGCCGTGCTCTCGCAGGGAAAGCTTCGTTCCCTCTTCCTCCAGTATTTTCACCTTTGCTGATGCAGAGAGCTGCATCTGGTCGGAGGACACGTAGACGCGATTGGTGAGAAGGCCGGGCGGGCGGCGAGTGCTGTAGTCGCGGTAGGAGCGGACGAAGCCCTGGCCTGTGACATTCTGCTGACTCTGGTACAGTACGTCCGTTCTGGGAACTCGCACAGTCAGGCCCATCTGCACGCATTGACCGGGCGCGAGAGCGGGGAAATGCCAGACTCCTTCTTCAACCATATCCGGCCAGGCGGAGACGAGCACAACGGTGGAGTCGAAGACATCGCGCACGGTGACGTTGGTGGCGGGCTGGCCGCCGTTGTTGCAGACCGTTATGGTGTAGCTTACTTCCTCGCCCCGACGCACCGCCTTTTGCAGCGGCGTCTTGTTGACGGATAGATGTGTACCGTTCTGAACAGTGGTGAAAAGGCTGCCCGATTTCGTCTCCAGTTCATCGCAACTGATGGTGAAGTGATTTAGCAGCAGTGCTCCGTCTGGCAGAGCGTCGTTCACGCGTACCTGTAGGCGAACGGTGTCTGAGCTATTGGGCGCAAGCCGGGAGATGTTCCATGTAATGTTCCTGGGGTTGATCATGGACGGGGTCGGGTCGGCGGAAATGAAGGTGACACCTGGATCCAGATCGTCATGGATGGTGACGTTACGTGCTTCGTTGCCCAGGCAATCGTAGGTGAGGGTGTAGGTGAGAAGCTCGCCTACCTTAACGGGATCGGGTTCCGCTGTCTTACTCAAAGAGAGTCTCATGACTTTCACATTCACAGGGTCTGATGTCTCTCGCAGGTAGTCGTTCACCCCTCCGGCGCCCGTGCGCTCCTCTGCGCTCGCGCCTGCCAGGCTGGTCCAGGTCACAAGGGCGCGGCCCTCAATCAGCTCGCCCGCGGCGGCGCGAGCCGTGACATTGAAGCGCAGGAGTGTCTTTTGGCTGGCGTTCCAATCCAGGTCGAGGGCTTCCAGGTGCCATCTGAGGTCTTTATCATCAAACGCGGCGGTGGATCCAGCCAGGACTTGTGCCGAGCCCGGCTCGTAGGCAAGATCAGCAGGCAGCATGGCCTGCAGATCTATGTCAAAAGCAGGCGTATGGCTCTGGTCGGAGTGGTAGAGGACAAGGGTGAAGGAGATTCTTTCGTCCGGAGCGGCAAAGGGCCGAAAGGACTGCATCTCCAGCACCAGATCGGGCTCGACTACGATCAGGGAGCCTGCCTCGTCGGCGTCGGCCTTGCGGGCTGCGCCATCTCGCCAGCTCATGCGAGCTGTCGTTCCTGCCAGGACGGATCCGTCCTGGTTCTCGGGCGCGTTTGCCAGCAGGCAGCTGTAGGTGATCTCTATGATCTCAGCGGGGCCTGCGTCTCCAAAAAACCATGCGATCTGCTGGGTGCCGTCTGAATTTTCTGTAACCATCTCGCGCTGCACTGCAGGGCCCTGCACGGACAGGCTGTTCTTGTTGTAGATCAGGCCCTTTGCAATGGTATCGTTGATCCACAGATCGTGAGCGCCGCGGGGCAGGTCGGCAGATATTTCAAAGCCGACGGTTTCACCCACGGTCAGGCTGCGAGGCTGGTCAGGCAGCTTTTTAAGGGCGGTTCTTGCCCCTAGCTTTGAGTGTTGGCTGACCTCCTGGCAGGGGCCGGGGCCCCAGCGGGCTTGAAAGGTGCTGGAGTAGCTGCTCTGGGCGGATACCGCTCTGGCTTTGAGGATGATTTGCTCAGTCTGGCCTGGTGCAAGGGATGCATAGCTCCAGTTTTGCGCCCTTTTCGTTGAATCTATGTCTACGAGCTGCAATCCCTGATCAATTGTCACATTGACAACGACACTGTATGCCGTTCCGTCCCCCTCGTTTTCCAGCTGAATGGTCCAGGTAATCTCATCGCCCTTAGCGATATCGAATCTATCCGGTGAGGCGGAAAGGCTCAAGTTTGCCCTTCTGACGTTTAAAGGAAGCGTCGGCGCTAAAATTTTGCCTGCTGAGGAGAGCATCTCCGCCGATAATTGCGCCTGGCTCTGTGCGCTGCAGCCTGCTGTGAGATTGAATTGCAGACGAAAAGCCTCACCTGCATAAATATCTGCAGAGCTTCCTCCATTAGAACTTCCTGGAGTTGCCGCCTGAAATTTCCAGTCCATATCTTTGTCCAGGTCCTTACCATTGGGATTGCGTGCCCAGCAGAGATTATTATTCTTATTATCCTTGACGGATGATGTGCGGTCAACCTCGATGCCCGCTGAATTCAAAAGGGAAATGCTGGTTGGGTAAGAGTTGATCAACGAGCCGTTGGTCCAGGTGAGGAGTTGGTAGCCATCGGGCACGATAACTGTATCTGGGGGAATGGAAACCGATTTCCCATAGTAGCCATCGACAATCTTCCACCCGCCGATATTGACTGCTTGAGACGTTGGATTGTATAGCTCAACCCATTCCTTTTTCGTATCCGTGCCGGGAGGGTTTGGCTCCCATTCGTTGACAATGATATGCCTGCAGGATTTTAGTGCACCCGAAAGGTCCCACTGTAGAGACTGATCGCTCTGGTAAGGCTCACATGATGATTTTGTGCCGTCCAAAATGATCTTTGCGTTTCCCGCATAGATGAATCCTTCTGGAATTTGGAGCAGTGCAGACAAGCTGCGAGCATCATCGCTGGAAATAAAATTCATTTCATAGACGCCTTCTCCCGAGACATCTACATCGGGCGGGCAAAGGAGGCTCAGAGACGATGCCGCGGCCGGCAAGAGAATAATATAAAACAATATAAACAAGGTCTGTATTATCTGGTATAATTGAAATATTCTATTGTTATTACACCATTTCAATATATTATACTTTTTTGATGCCATATAAACAATGTATTTATCGGTGCGTTCTAAATGAGATTCTGTAGGCATGTATACCGGCCGCCTGGAATTAATCCGCATCTTTAATACTGATCAATAATACGAATGTCTTATTTAATTTTTTCTGTTAGTATCTTTAGAACGGATCTGTTCTAAATTTGGATACAATACTAAAAAAAATAGAAAATTATGCCGCGTTTCTCCCTATCTTCTATTCTCTGCCAATCTCGGGCAGGCCCGCTCATCCACATGCGAGCGGGAGGCGCGCCTTCATGCGCCCGCCCGGACCTGCGCAGCCACGCACGCGCGCGAGCCCAAGAGCGTCGGCTGTTTTCTTCGAGCAGAAAAGAAGTTTGTTCCGGAAGAGATGGATCGCTAATAGATGTGACAATTCTTACAATCGAATAAAATCCTCACTCCTTCTTTCTCTTCCTTGCCGCCTTGTACCTGGACCAGCTTTCAAAGCGCTTGCTCTTGTCCGTGTAGCTGGCTGCCACGCTCGCAGCCACGGCCCGCTCGATCCTATCGTCGCGACTCCTCCGCTCCGATGCCGCCTTCTTGACGACGACGTAGTTGGCGATCAGAAAGAGAGGGAGCATGAGAATACAGATCACGACTATCTGCCATATTTCCATAAAAATAGTCTGGCTCTAGAATATAAAAGGAGCACCTCACTTAAACTTCGCCAGCAGCCTGGCATAAAACTCCTGCTCCGGCCCCTTGGTGGAGCGCACAAGCCGGTCCAGTATCAGCTCGGGAGTGCTCTTGGCCAGATAGTTGTAGCGCGGGCTTCGGCAGACGCAGAGGTTGTTGTTCTCGTCCAGCCCCTCCGCCTCGATGCCATCGACGCGCACCGGCGTCTCCACATAGCGGCGTACATCCTCGGCCAGGTGGCTGACGAAAACGGCCACGCAGCCGCGCCGGTTCAGCTCATCCAGCATGCAGGCGATGATGCGCGCCGAGGCTCCCGGCTCAGTGATGGCCTCCAGCTCATCCGCCAGGATGATCTTTCTTTTCTCGTTCTCCACCACTGCGAACTTCCTCATGGCTGTCTCAAACGCCCCGGCTGAGAGCGTGCCGCGGCTTTTGCTGAAGTAGTAAAACTCCTCAAAGAGGGAGAGGCGGCAGGCTCTCGCCGGCACGGGCAGGCCCATGTGCGCCAGGATGACGATCTGAGAGATCAGATCCAGTAGCGTGGTCTTGCCGCCCGAGTTGACACCGCTGAGCAGCGCCACCTTTTCGGGGTGCTCCGCGCTTCCCAGGGAGTAGCTCACCGGATCGGGCCGGTCCAAAAAGATGTGGCGGCCCTCCTCAAATGAAAGGCACGGCTCATCTGTGAATTCGGGAAATGTGAGACTCTCTTTCAGGGCAAACCGCCCCAGGGCGTAGGCATAGTCAAACTCCATCAGGGAATGCACCAGGGCAAGAGCCTCTTCCCTCTTGTCCTGCAGGCCTCGCGCATTCTCCCTCTTTGTCTTCAAGCCCCGCCCTTCCCTGCGGCTTCGCAGCTCCTGCTCAAAGGTGCGCAGCGCCTGCCGGTCCAGCTCCAGAGGATAGCAGACCTGCACCGGGAAGATCTCATCCAGCCACACCGCTTCCGCTCCCACTAGCTCCAGCTCGCCCGCAGCGCGCGCCTTTGCCTCCTTCAGGACCTGGGCAAAGACGCTCTTCATCTGCACCTCCAAAAGCTCTCGCACGCCCTCTCCCCGGCACATGACTAAGAGCAGGTCAGTGCCGCCTAAGGTTAGCGAGCTTTTCTCGATCTTACTCTTCAGCTGCTCATTGGCCCAGGCGATCGCCTCGTCCACGCACGCGCCAAGGCGTGCTGCCAGCCGCTCCAACCGTTCCCCCTCGATATCCCCGCTCTCATTTAGCTTCGTGAGCAGCTTGTGCAGGCTCTCCCACTTCGCAAATCCGCTCACGCCTGCGTCCTGCAGCTTTCCCGCTGCCTGGGCTGCTGCCAGCAGACACTCTAAGTTATCCTCATAATATCCCAGGACTGCCTCGGGCACCAGATACCACTCTTCCAAAGACTCGGCCCTTTCCATATCCTCTGCCGCCTGCCCGTCCATCTCCTCGCCCACCAGGCAGACATGGCTGTAGTTTTTAGCCAGGTCCATCAGTTCAGCCGGGCTTTCTGCCAGATGCAGGTCGATCAGCCTGTCCAGCCCCCGCGTTTTCAGCCTCTGAAAGGCCTCGGTCGATGTGGCGGCCACCGCCCTCTCCCGGACCCTCGCGGCAGTCTTTTCTCGCAGCGGCCTGATTTTTTTCAGCATCTCCTCCAGTCCCTGCCCCTGCATCTTCTCTGCAGCCAGGGCTGCCGTCTGGGCCGTCTTGCGATTCTCCGCCAGAAGCTGTGCTGAGGATGAGGCAAACAGAGTGCCTATCTTGAGCCGGGCATATTCGGTATGTGCATAGCTCGCCAGATGGGAGATGAGCGTCTGTTGGATTCTGGCCGCTTCATCCGTGGCCAGAAACTGTTCGGGCGTGACGGCGTACTTCAAACCCCGCGCATGCTGGACCAGGTGGAGAGCCTGGCGTTCGCTCAGAGCCCTGCATAGTCCGGCCACATCTGCATTCAAGACTGCTTGTAGGGCTTTTTCCTCATCCCCATATTGCTCTAAGAGGCGCTCTCTTATGCGAGAGCCGACGCCAGGCAGATCTACAAGTTTCAAACAGCCCCATTTTACCAGGAATATAATATAATTGTTCCGGCAGCATTGCGGCGGCATATTGTGGGTGATGCGTTTCAATATAGCGAGAAGCTTGATATTCCTGGGCAATACAGAATTGGGTTTGTGCTACTAAATTATCTACTGGACCTGGGAGTTGAGGAGAGCATATTTCTCGCAGAAGAATCCTGGCAAGATCTGCTGGAGCTGCCGGTCACCACAGAGATACTGCAGGAGGGGCTGGATATAGATGCCTGCATAAAGGTCAATGATCTGGGATTTGCCCTGCATTTATCCGAGCCGGAACCGCTGTGGCTGCTTCTCACGGATAAATATTCTTCTCAAAAGATTTTGCCGGAGCATGCCGAGAAATGGCGATCAAAGATCATAAAAACGGTGCAGGCAAATGATGCAAATTTTTTCTCGGCTCTGACGGAATACTTTTCCCGCTCTCTTGCAGAGGAGCTTTTCTGCGAGGGCTGCTCTCAGAATGGAGCGCCTCTTTACGTAGAAGAGAGAATCAAGAGGCTAGTGCAGCTCTTACATCCGATACTGCTCAAAGATGAGAGCATGCTAGAGATCTGCTGCGGCAGCGGCATGGCCACACAGGCGCTTATTCGCCTGGGGCAGCGTCCTATCTCCATGGACTCCGATCGCTGCGATCTGTGCCAGGGCTTAAAGAGCGAACTTTTAGACCCCAAAAGATGCTTCTGCCTGGATGCACGGCTTTTGCCACAAATCTTTCCGGCCCGGTCTTTCCATACCGTTCTGGGATTCATGGTGGGGATGATAGATGATTTCAACTGGCCTCTATGGAGGGACATTCTCCTCAAAGCCTCCCGCCTCGCGAAAAAGAGGGTTCTATTTACCGTTTACACGCAAAAAGAAGCTGAACTCATCGCGAAGGCCCTTGGCGAAGTCGGCTGGAAAGGCAGGGTAATCGATAATCGCGACTCCAAGGGAATTTATGACCAGTGGGCCTATTTGGCAGTAATGGAAGAATGAATGGAAAGGTTAATTACAGTTCCCTGTATGAATTAGGTACAGGTGAGATTCTTGGCTGATTTTAAGAAAAGAAATACCGAGAGAAAGGGTGGCAAAAAAGAAGAGACAAAAAGCAAGAAGCTCATGGAAGACAACCTCGATGACCTCCGGGGTAGGGGCGAAGAAGAGAAATAAATCCTTTTGCGCAAAGGATTCAATCCGGGGCCTGATGCCTGAAACGGTCCCGGCAATTTGCCCATCTTGTGTTTATTAGATGGGATTCTTTTTCCTATCTCATCATCGCTTTAAGAGGGTGTTACGCTCAAGCCCCGACTTAGCTCCTTGAGCTTCTCGATGCTTTCCTGAGTTTTGGCCGACTCTTTTCTCTTCTCGTCCTCAAAGTGCTTTATGATTTCGTCTAAGGATATAGTAAGCCTGTAAACCTTCATCGGCCGGCCCTTCCCGTCCTTCTTGATCTCTCTTTCTTCCACCCAGTTGTTGCTGCGCAGCGTGCGCATAGCAATGCTCACCTCAGGTTGACGCAGGTTCGAGCCGATCTCTATCTCCCTGGATGTGGCCTCCTCCACATTGGCTAGATAAGTGATCATACTGGCCACATTTCTGGGAATGCTGAGTTCTCGCAGAACCTCTACGAACTCCCTGTCTGCATCATCCAGAACTTTTACAGAGAATTGTCTCATAATAACCTCATTCTATTTTTAGATATAAGTAATACCATATGATATAAATAGTTTATTTCTCAGCTGCTTATTGTTTTTGGAC
>JBATEC010000201.1:0-9499 GCA_049663825.1 Methanothrix sp.
TGCTTGAAAGCTGCAATTTCGTCCATACTCACAAAGAATGAGTATTATCATTATATTATTTAATTTTTCTGGTCTAAATGGTTTCGATGGAAATTTACATGATTAACGTGGGGAGCTAAACACATACCGAATAATTAATTCATGAATCAAATTGAGGTCCTGTTTCTCATCACCACCAGCCTGCTTGCCAATGAATCGAATATCGTGCTGGCCGCTGCAGAAGAGATGGAAACGGTTTTGGTTGCCTAAATTCCTCGCGATCCAATCATCCTGATCTGCGAGAGCATTAATGCCACGGTCATCGAGAGGGCACCGGATTCTGCCCTGGCGGAAATATATCGAATAATGGCGCGCTCAATCGCAGGATAAATGATATACGGTATTGCGTTACCCGGGATGATGAGAAGATAACGGAAGAGGAGCGCCCCTACCAGAACCGCACAAATCCAGGGCGGCCAAAGGCAGACGGCCAGGGCACATCATTCATCCCATTTGAACTACGCACCATCCACTCTAAGTTCATCGTGTATAGTAATAAATTTTTTGATAATAGTATTAATAATCTGGTTTTCAATATATATTGATAACAAAAGCCACTAATACTAGAAGGATTTATTAATTACTAAATAGATCTTAGATTTGGATAATTGATAAAAAATAGCGTTAGAAAAGAAATGCATATTAACTTAGATGAAAAGATCGATAGTGATTCGGCTGCGGAGAATTTGAGACACACCCCAATCGCAGGTAAACGACCATCATTTTCAGGAGGGAGCCAATTGGTAAATATCACCATCAAAGGCCTTACATTCAGCTACAACAGTCACAATATCCTCGATGACCTCAATGTAGTTATCGAGAACTCAGAGATCTTGAGCCTGGTTGGGCCAAACGGCTCGGGAAAGACCACGCTCATCAAGTGCATCGATCGCATCCTCAAGCCCAGGGGCAGCATACTCCTGGATGGCCAGGAACTGGAGAGAATGAGCCGTCAGGAGGTGGCCAGGCAGATCGGCTATGTGCCCCAGTCCAGCTCCACCCCCCTGGCCACCACGGTCTTTGATACCGTTCTCATGGGAAGAAGGCCGCACATCGGCTGGAGAGTAGCTGACTGTGACCTTGATATGGTAGCCGAGGTGCTGGAAAGGCTGCACCTGGAAGATCTGGCCATGCGCGACTTTTCTCAGCTTTCCGGCGGCCAGAAGCAGAAAGTGCTCATCGCCCGTGCCCTGGCCCAGGAGCCGGCTGTGCTCCTGCTGGACGAGCCCACATCCAACCTGGATATGCTCCATCAACTGGAGGTAATGGAGACTGTGAGCAGCCTGGTCAAGGAGAAGAAGATATCTGCGGTCATGGCCATTCACGATCTCAATCTAGCCTCCCGCTTCTCTGACAAACTGGTCATGCTAAAGGAAGGCAAGGTCTATGCAGCAGGCGAGCCGAAGGCGCTTCTTAGCGAGGCCAACATCAGCCGCGTTTACGGCATAGAAGCCATGGTCTTGAACGCTCTGGGCAGGCCTTACATCGTTCCCCTGCGGTCGCTTAGTGAGGGATTGGCATGCGATTAGCGGCTTTTTGCTGGGCCAGCGATGCAGCTGTGCTCCTGCAGGCGGCCCGAGAGACGAGAACCCATCTGCAGGTATGGGCAATATCTGAACTCAATGACGAGAACCTGCAAGAGTGCATTAATTCTCTTAACGCAGCCCAGGTTATACTTTTGCATCCTTCTCAACAGGATCCGCTCTTCGAATGCGTTATAGAGAAGATCGACAAGAGAATCCCGGTTATCTCCTTCGGCCTTGACCCGGCCATGTGGTCCTTTTCCACGGTATCCAGCAAGATCGTCTCCACTGCCAACGCCTATACGCTCTACGGTGGCGAGGAAAATATCTCCAGCATGTTTCGCTTCATCGGAAAAGAGGTTCTCGGATACGACATCAGCTACAGCCCACCTCGACAGAGGCTCTGGCAGGGCCTCTATCATCCTGACTCTAAGGAGGCTTTCGCAACTGTAGAAGATTATTTAGAGTGGCGCGGCAGGCAGCATGAGCACTGCGTGGGGATCCTCTTCTTTCGCACCTACTGGGCCAACGGCGATCTGGGCATAGTTGACTGCCTCATCAGGGAGCTGGAAAAGGATGTAGATGTTCTGCCTGCTTTTTGCTTTGGCATGGGAGACCGCGACCTTGGTGCCAAATCCAGCGGAGAGGTAGTGGAAGAGTACTTTCTGGGAAGAGTGGACGGCGTCATCAATTTGCAGTCCATCTTTCATGTGGGAAACGCAGAGCAGTCCGTCCAGGCACTGAAACGGCTGGACCGACCGGTTTTTCATCCCCTCACCGTTTATCACAAGAGCCAAGAGGAGTGGCAAGAGGATGTGCACGGGCTTTCCAGCCCCGAGGTAGGCTGGACGGTAGCCCTGCCTGAGTTTGAGGGCCTCATTGAGCCCATCCTGGCAGGTGTCTCGGCCAGAGATGAGATTGCTGCAGTGGAGTACGAGTGCCACCAGGGCGTTGTTGATCGTATCGAGAAGGTCGCCAGGAGGGTGAAACGGTGGATAGCTCTGAAAAATAAGCAGCCGTCAGAGAGAAAGGTGGCCTTCATCCTGCACAACAATCCCTGCGCCTCGGCCGAGGCCACCGTGGGCTCGGGCGCACATCTGGACACTTTGGAGAGCGTGGCCCGCATTCTGGCCAGCATGAAAGAGGCAGGCTACAGCATCGAAAATCCGCCAGAGAGCGGAAAGGAGCTTATTTCCGCCATCATGGAGAAAAAAGCCATCTCTGAGTTTCGCTGGACAGCAGTGGAAGAGATTGTAAGAAAAGGCGGCGCTCTGGCCCTTGTTGAGAAAGAGGACTACATGGCCTGGTTTATCAGTCTGCCTGAGGACGCCCAAAAGAAGGTATGCGATGCATGGGGCAAGCCTCCGGGAGAGGAAAAGGACGGCGTGCCTCCTTCCATGGTCTTTGAGGGTAAGATGGTGATAACCGGAGTTGCCTATGGAAATGCCATAGTTTGCGTCCAGCCAAAGAGAGGCTGCGCAGGTTCACGCTGCGACGGTCAGGTCTGCCGCATTCTGCACGACCCTCAGGTACCTCCATCCCATCAATATCTCGCCACCTACCACTGGATCGAGGAGAGCTTTGGGGCAGATGTCATGATTCACGTGGGAACGCATGGAAATATGGAATTTCTGCCAGGCAAGTCCGTGGCACTTTCGGCAGGCTGCTTTCCGGATATAGCCGTGGGCGACGTGCCCTATCTATACATCTATAACTCAGATAACCCGCCGGAGGGAGCTATAGCCAAAAGGAGAAGCTATGCGGTGATTGTGGATCACATGCAGACTGCCATGACCGGCTCGGAGACCTACGGAGATTTAAAAGAGCTGGAGGATGCAGTCGCCTCCTATAACCAGAGCAAATCCGGCGAGAAAGGCCGGGCGCACGCTTTAGAGCATGTTATCATCGATCTGCTCAAGAAGACCAATTTAGCAGGGGAATTGTTGCTGGACGAACTCCTGCAGTCCGGCGCATCCTTCGAGAGTATATTGGAAAAGGCGCACGACAGGATCTCGGAGATCTACAGCACCCAGATTCCGGACGGCATGCATATCTTCGGCCTTCTGCCCGAGGGCGGGAGACGCATCGATCTGATCTATGCCATTCTGCGCTTCGATTCCGAGATGAAAAAATTCCTTTCAGGACTTATGAACCGGCCTGTTACAGAGAAGGAGCAAGATGCTCTGGCCAAAAAGTTCATCAGCGCATTTATGGACGGGGAGACGGACCCATCGGCACGCATACTGGGTGACCTTCTCAAGAACCGGGACTTGAGGGCCATCTCCCTCCTGCAGGAAAAGGTCCTGGATCTCTCCCGCAGAATCGAGGCCTCGCAGGAGATGAAGAGCCTGCTGCATGGCATGGATGGCGGGTTCATCGAGCCGGGACCTTCCGGCCTGATCACTCGAGGAAAGCCGGATGTGCTGCCCACAGGTAGAAACTTCTACTCTCTGGACCCGGCCACTGTTCCCAGCAAGGCCGCCTGGCGCGTGGGCAGGAAGCTCGCCCATCTGGTCATCACCAAGTACCAGGAAGAGAATGGCAGGATTCCCGAGAACGTGGCCATGTACTGGATGGCCAGCGATATCATGTGGGCGGAAGGAGAGCAGCTTGCCCAGATGCTCTTTCTCCTGGGAGTGGAGCCTCTCTGGAAGGGCGGGCGCGTGACAGGCTACAAAGTGTTGAGCCTGGCGGAGCTTGGCCGGCCCAGAATCGATATCACCGTGCGGGCCAGCGGCATCACCAGAGATTGCTTCTTTGGATGTATCGAGCTTCTCGATTCTGCCATCCAAGAGGTGGCCGCCCTGGACGAGCCTGAGGAAATGAACTATCTGAAGAAACACACCTCGCAGGGCAGCAGCCCAGCTCGCATCTTTGCCAGCCGGCCGGGAACTTACGGCAATGGGGTGAACCTGGCGGTTTACGCCTCCGCCTGGAAAGAGGAGAAGGATCTGACGGATGTTTTCATGCAATGGAACAGTTATGCCTACGGCAAGGACGTCTTCGGACAGGAGGCACCCCAAGCTCTGGCGTCACAGCTTAAGTGCGTGGACCTGACATTCAACAAGACGGTCACTGATGAATACGATCTCCTGGGCTGTTGCTGCTACTTTGGCACCTATGGCGGCCTGACCAATGCCGCCCGCGAGCTATCGGGCCATGAGGTCTCAACCTATTACGGGGATACCAGGGACCGGGAGAATGCCGATATCAGAACCCTGGCTGAGGAAGTGCGGCGCGTGGTTCGTACTCGCCTGCTCAATCCCAAATGGATCGAAGGCATGAAGCGGCACGGCTACAAGGGCGCAGGCGACATCTCCAAGCGGGTGGGCAGGGTCTACGGTTGGGAAGCGACCACGGAGGAAGTAGACGACTGGATCTTCGACGACATCGCCAGGACCTTCATCCTGGATGACGAGAATCGCAAGTTCTTCCAGGAGAACAATCCCTGGGCCATGGAAGAGATGGGGCGAAGGCTCCTGGAGGCCAGTTCGAGGGGACTGTGGAAGGCCGATCAGGAGGTTCTGGACGCCCTGAAATCCAGCTACCTGGAGATCGAAGGCTGGATGGAGGAGAAGATGGGAGAGACGGAAGGCAGCTTCCAGGGAGGAAGCATCGATGTCATGCCTTCCGAACACGCCGGGCAGCATGCAAAAGCCTGGCGGGAGATGATATCCAAGGGCTGACAATTAGTATTAGCTCCTTTTAAAATATTTTTTCAGCCTGGGTCGATATGCCGCCTATGAACTCACAGATCTGATTCAACACAACCGGATCGTTCACCCAGATTCCGCACTCATAGTTGTCCTCGGTTCCGCCTTTGGTGAGATTGGCAGAGGTGATGATGGCCTCCTTCCTGTCAACCATGTAAATCTTGGCATGAAGCCGGGCTACCAGAATAGTCTCTCCTCCCAGGTCGGAGATCACCTCTTGCAGATTGTCGCTCAGGCCTAAAGAGTAGTCCGACTCGCTTGCTCGCATGAATACCATCAGCTTTCCTCCACGCCGGGAGAACTTTCTTAGTGGCCCATTTATACGGTTCCAGGTCTGCCTCTTTATCCAGGGAGAGACTATTACTATCTCAAATCCGGCATCCTCCAGCATGTGTCGGAGCTTGTCCTCGAAGGTTTTCCCGCCCCGGCAAGGAAAGGTATCCAGGAAAAGAAAATTTGAATTATTTTCGGACTTTTGGATATAATCTTCCAAAAAATGCAGCCTTTGGGCGGAGGCATAATCCTCGGTCTGCTTGACTCTTTTCAGCTCCTCTTCCAGTTCAAAGGCCCGTTCTTTCCACTTGAGCAATTGGGCAAAGTCATGCTGAAGTTGGTCGATGCAGTTCTCTTTCCGTCTCAGTTTATACTGCCAGATCTGCAGGTTTTTTTGCAGTTGCCTGCAGTCTTCGTGCAGTCTCTTGCTCCGGCCTTCCTGGAGCTGGATGATGCTGACTGAAAATATCGCCAACGCTAGAAAGATCAGCCAGATCAAATACGCCTCCATTGCCATCGACCTTTAGAAATATCTTTCATGTAAGTTATATAAGGATAACGTAATCGATATGTATATACAATATTCAGTATTAATTTCTAATATAAAAGAATAATAAAAAAGGGATTTCAGGTATCTTCTGCCTAGAACATCCCCGGCGGCATGCCGCCCATACCGGGCGGCATTCCCATACCACCCATTCCGCCCATGCCGGGAGGCATTCCACCTGCGCCGCGCGGTGGAGGCGTCTTGGTCGAAGCGAGAACATCGTCGATGCGCAAAATGAGGCAGGCGGCATCAGTTGCCGACAAGAGGGCCTGAATCTTGACACGTAGCGGCTCAACCACACCCAGTTTCAGCATGTCCTCGATCTCGCCGGTGTAGGCGTTAAGGCCCATGTTCATGTTCGTACCATGCTTGTTCTTCAGTTCGATAGCCTTGTCGATGGCATCAAAGCCTGCATTCTCAGCCAGGGTTTTTGGCACGATCTCCATGGCCTCGGCGAACTTGGTGACTGCCAGTTGCTCGCGGCCCTTTAGAGTGGATGCATAATCCCGAAGACGCATGGAAAGCTCGATCTCAGGGGCTCCGCCGCCCGCCACCAGCTTGCCGTCCTCAACCACATCGGCCACGGCGTGAAGGGCATCGTCTAAAGCTCTCTCCAGGCCGTTTAGGACCTGCTGAGTGCCGCCCCGCAAGAGAAGGGTTGCAGAATGGTTCTTGGTGCCGGTTACAAAGGTCATGATACCGTTTCCCATGCGCCTCTCCTCTACCAGGGCAGCTGTGCCCAGGTCGCCGGGACTAAGCTCATCCAGGCCCGTTACGATGTTAGCGCCCGTAGCTTTGGCCAGCTTGTCCATATCCTTTTTGATGACGCGACGCAGAGCCAGAACTCCGGCATTGGCCAGATGATGCTGGGCCAGATCGTCTATGCCTTTTTGGCAGAAGACCACAGTGGCGCCACTGGCGATCACTTTGTCCGCAGCCTCTTTTATCCTCTGCTTCTCATGATCCATGAATTGCTGGAACTGAGTGGAGGATGTGATTTGCAGTTCGGTCTTGGTCTCGGTTTCCTTGGATTCGATGGCCGTTGAGAGAAGAGCAATTTTGGCATTCACAACCTTGCGGGGCATATTCTGGTGGACGATCTCCTTATCGATCGCTATGCCTTCAATGATCTGTGAATCCAGAGTGCTCTCGCCGACCTTCTTTTCCACATTGACCCGGTCCATGTCAAATTTCTTCTTGCCGTTGTAGGTCTCCAGGGCATTAAGAACCAGTTCAACGGCATAACTGGCCATCTTGCTGTCCGGAGACTCGGCCAGCTTTCCGGTCATGGCCGTCTCGGCGATCCTCTCCAGGAGAGCGCGATCGTTTTCCGAGGCATCAACTGAGATTGATTTCACAATCTGCACGGCCTTTTCCGCAGCCATTCTGTACCCCTGTACAATCATGGTGGGGTGAACCTTCTGGTCTAAGAGGACCTCGGCTTTCTTGAGCAGCTCGCCCGCCAGAACTGCCACAGTGGTGGTGCCGTCGCCTACTTCCTTATCCTGAGTCTTGGCTGCCTCGATAAGCATCTTGGCCGCAGGATGCTGCACATCCATCTCTTTTAGGATAGTCACGCCATCATTGGTGATGGTTACGTCTCCAAGAGAGTCCACCAGCAATTTGTCCATGCCTTTGGGGCCCAGGGTGCTCCTCACCGCATTGGCCACGGCGCGGGCAGCCATGATGTTATTCGAGATAGCATCCTTTCCCGACTCCCTGCGGGTGTCCTTTAAAATGATAATTGGCGATCCGCCCATTCCTGCCATTTTGATAATCCTCCAGTAATTGCTTATTTGCGATTTCTCAGGATCACAGTATTTGATCTTCTATAAAAGAATTTCCCTGAGATACGACAGCATACGATTGTTCCAGGACAGCCCATGGTATGGCCTGAGGGATCTGCCAGAAACTATAAGTACAAGAAGGTCATGGTACCCATGCTAACCCAATCAGAGGAATCAAAAATGGTAAATGGAACAGTTAAGTTTTTCAACAGAGTCAAGAGCTTTGGATTCATAGCAGGCGACGATGGAAAGGACTATTTTGTACACGTAACCGGCCTGAAGCCCGGCGTCACTATCGATGAGGGTGACAAGGTAAGCTTCGAGGTCATTGAGGGCGAGAAAGGCCCCAAGGCTGACAAAGTAGAGAAACAGTAAACACTCGCAGTGATAGTATAATAAAGATATGATAGATTGCCGTAAGGCTTTTCTATCTATTCTTCTATTATAACTAGTTATTCTTTTTAATCATATTATCTCAGCAAATTCATTCGCGCCTTAGAGAATAGCTTTCCAGGCCCAGGACGTTATCAGGACCCCGTAAAAAAGGGATGGGAAGATCTATGACTACACGCAGGGCAGCCAGTCAACGCTGATAGCACCGCATGTGGAGTTGCCCCATAGCTGGATGAACTTCTCGATGGAGAAGACACCAGTCAGGTCTTCGACACTGCGGCCGTATTCGGCATGGCGGCCATTGAGCTGTCTGTCAGCGAGCGGGTCGCGGGAAATCCATCCGATGTGGGCCACGCCTATGACGTTGCTGTTCAGGTTGGCCTCAAGGACACCTGTGCAGCAATAAGGACAGCCGCTATTTGAGAGGCCTAATGGATTCTGGAAATCACCCATGTAATAAAATCTGCCATTGGGATCAGGTGTAAAGGAGACACTGCCGTAACCTCTGGTCTTGACCTCGGTGGTCTTCTGCAGGTGCTCAGCATGGGTGTACATCTCAGTAAGAACCGCGCCGATCCTGTAGTTCTGTACGCAAAGCTTCTCTATCCACTTCTGGTCATAGGTGCCGGTCTGGTAAGAAACTGGCATGTACTCGAACTCAGCTTCCTTGGTGAAGTTGATATAGTCCATGGGGCAGGAAAAACCGCTTGGCCACATACATAATAAATCGGCTCCAATAAGCTGGCCATTTTGGTCGTAATAATAAGTAAAGCCTATTGCGGAGCCGTTTCTATGCAGCTGCCTCTCGGCCTCAAGCTCAGTCTTCTCAACTATGACGTTACCTGAGCCTGACTCCTTTTCTACCAGCTTTTGGCCGTTAAAGCCGGTCTGGGTGGAGACGATCATCTCCACATTCTTGTAGCCGACACCCTTGACTGATGCCTTTTCGTACATGTAGTTGGCAGCCCCGGCCATGCCGATCAGTGCAATAGCCAGTACTGCCAAAATCAATAGTCTCTTCGTTTCGATTCCCTCCTCGCTAAGATCGCCAACTGGTTATTTAGTATCATATTTGAAGGTTATTGATGATGGCGTGGATTGTAGAGTCCCGAAACTCTTGACTTTATATACCCATCAAAAAGGCATGGGAAAGAAGAATAAGGTTGTAAAGCTAACAGAGAAGAAGATCAGATATATCATTCGGGCCAAAAAGAGGGGCG
Source organism: Methanothrix sp. (assembly GCA_049663825.1). Lineage (GTDB taxonomy): Archaea > Halobacteriota > Methanosarcinia > Methanotrichales > Methanotrichaceae > Methanothrix. The sequence continues at coordinate 9,496 of JBATEC010000201.1, forward strand.
AGAG
>JBATEC010000202.1:0-5635 GCA_049663825.1 Methanothrix sp.
GGAATTTTTCTAACGTAAATATGAATAATTTTATAAATAGCATTTGCACCAACGAAATATAGCTTTTTTATACCAAGTTATTATTTATAAAATTATAAGCATATATATAATAATAGGAGCTGCAATATTTTATAAAAAATTTTTATTATTATAAATACTATAAATTATGCTGCCCAAAGTTCTAAGATTTATTATAAGATATGTGTTATTAGATTATATTATTATAGTATCTTTGAATTAATTACGTTTTGTTATAATCTAAAATACTATTAATAATATAATTAATATAATTCTGATATGCAAAAATTTATAAATTTTTAAATGCTAGATAAAAATTTTTAATTTTATAGATTTTATTGATTAAATAAATAAATATCATATAAAATTTTATATAATTATTTTTATATGAATTACGATTTGATGAAAAGTTAGAGTTTATTCACGAGAGTTATTTCGAGAAGAAAATCTTTTGTTTTTGACAGCGAATCTTTATATTGATATGATGTGCTTCTCAGATGAACGAGAGTGACATGAATCGCTATGACCGATATTCTGCAAGAGCTAAGGGGGATCGTCGGAGACAGAGTATCTGCCTCTCCCGGCGAAAGGTGCTGCTACGCAAGCGATGCATCTCAAGTCGTTGGCCTGCCCGACTTTGTTGTGCGACCGGAGAGCACGAGCCATGTCTCTCGCCTCCTCCGGCTATGCAGCGAAAACCTTATCCCGGTCACGGCGCGAGGAGCGGGCACCGGGCTTGCCGGCGGCTGCTCCCCTGTTAGAGGCGGCATTGTCCTGGACATGTCGGGAATGGACAGGATATTGGAAATTGATATCGAAAACCAGCAGGTCATTGTTGAGCCGGGCGTAATAGCAGAAAAGCTCAATTCCGCCCTGAAGCCTTACGGATTTTTTTTCCCGCCGGATCCCGGAAGCCTGGCCATGTGCACCATCGGCGGAATGCTCTCCTACAACAGCAGCGGCATGCGCTCCGTCAAATATGGAACAGTGAGAAATTACGTTCTTGATTTAGAGGTGGTGCTGTCAGACGGCCGCGTCATTCATACCGGTAAAAAGGTGCTCAAATCATCTGCAGGATATGATCTTTCTCGTCTCTTTGTGGGATCTGAGGGAACGCTGGGAATCATCACCCGCGCCGGACTGAAAATTGCCCCCTTGCCCAGGACGAGAAAACTTGTGCTGGCATGCTTTGAAGAGGCCGAGATCGCCGGCCAGGCAGTAATAAAGATATTTTCAAACGGCATCACCCCCTCAGCCTGCGAGATACTGGACAGAACAACTCTGCAGGTCCTGAAGCTATGCGATCCTTTGCTTGCCATACCTGAGGACGGAGATGTAATTTTATTCGAGGTGGATGGAACGGAAAGTTCAACCTCTGAGGCTTCCAGTCAAATATCGAAGATATGCCAACCCACGGCCAAGAGCGTGAGGATTGCGGCTGGAGCGGAGATGGACAGCATCTGGGCAGCCAGAAGACTGGTAGGAGCTGCCATATCCCGGCTTGACCCCACGAAAACCCGTATCTATATGGGTGAGGATGTTGGCGTGCCTATCAAGGAGATTCCAGCTTTGATTAAAAAGGTCCAGCAGATCGCTGCTAAACTTGATATCCCGGCCATGAAATACGGCCATATTGGAGACGGGAACCTGCATGTTGCCCTCTTCATAGATGTCATGAATAAAGAGCAATGGGAGAAGTTGCGACTCGCTGCGGACAGAATCCACAGAGCGGCTATGGAGATGGGTGGAACGGTCAGCTCCGAGCACGGCATTGGCCTTGCTCGAGCTGAGTATTTGCCGGAGCAAATGGGAATAGAGGCATTTTCTGTGATGCAATCCATTAAAAAAGCCCTGGACCCCAAGGGAATCTTAAATCCGGGAAAGATGGGATTAAAAAAATGAATCTCGATCTAAAGGCGATCAATCAATGCGTTCGATGCGGAACCTGTCGTACCTTCTGTCCCGTATTTGAGGAGTCCGGCTGGGAGTCGGCTAATACCCGGGGGCGCATTATGATCCTGAAAGGCCTCACTTGCGGCCTTCAGCCCGACTCGCAGGTTTTGGACAGCCTGAATACCTGCACCACATGCGGGATATGCACGGAAAACTGCCCTGCCGGCGTGAATCCTCCCGAGATGATTGAGAACGCCAGAAAAAATCTTGTCTCCCTGGGAAAGATGACACGCCAGCAAGCAGATCTAAGCAGAAACATCCTTGCGAGCGGCAACACTTTTGGCGATGCAGGTGATAGGCTCTCCTGGCTAACAGACAGGAGCCTTCTCAAAAAAAAAGCAGAATACGTATATTTCGCAGGCTGCATGAACTCCTATCGTTATACCGAGACTGCGGCCAGCACTTTTGCACTTCTCAATCGTTTTGGGGCAACAGTGCTTCCCGCTGAGCAGTGCTGCGGCTCGCCACTATTGCGCACCGGATTTGATGCCCGGCGATTTATCGATGAGAACTGCAGGCAGATCGCAAATACGGGAGCCAAAACTGTAATTACGGGATGCGCAGGCTGCTACACCACACTTAAGAAGAGCTATCCCCAGGATTTTCGCGTGCTGAGCGTCCCGGAGTTTTTGGCGGAAAGAATTTCGGAAATTGATATAAAGCCACTGGATCTCACAGTAACATATCACGATCCCTGCCATCTGGGCCGACATAACCAGATCTATGAGCAGCCGCGCCAGGTTATCGAAGCAATCTGCCGCCTCAAAGAGATGAAGACGAGCAGAAAAGACGCCAGATGCTGTGGAGGCGGGGGCGGGGTTCGGGCCGGCTACAAGGATCTATCCCTGCAGATGGCCAAAAAGAGGCTAGGAGACGTTCCTCTGAACGTGGACTACATCGTCACCTCCTGTCCTCTTTGCATCAGAAATATGCGAGATGCTGGGGCCGGTGAGAAAGTAATCGATCTTGTGGATCTGGTGTCAATGGCGATGCAGTAAGATGCAGCTATGCAAAAAATACTACTGCGCCATCGGGAAGGAATGTAATCTTAAAGCCCTTGAACCCTCTTTTCACGAGATCTAGCTGACCTTCTATGTCCGAGATTTGAATTTTAATTTCGGTTCTGCTAACTTCGGATTCATCCAGATCTCTTGACTCAATATCCATGAGATTTGGATGCAAGATGTTTTTATGCAAGATATATCTGCACCAGCCTTGCTTTTTCGGGCGCAGGCCTTCAATCACCAGTCCGCAGGAGAGATAATTGGAGAGGCTTACGGGATTTTTAGGAGATACTGTGCAGCAGACATGCTCGTATCCCATCTCTTCAATCACACGCAGGTGTGCAGAAGTGAGCTTTCGCTGCAGACCATTGCCGCGATAGGCAGGGTGAACCGCAGCAGCCTGCAGATGAGCAACTTTTGTCAGCCCCTCTTCCGGCAGACTTATGTCCCGGCCCAGGTTGTCATCGGAGAGGCCGGGAATGCGAATGATGCTGAAGGCAATCAGCTCGTCCTCGGTCGTCACCCCAATAACCGAGCGCTCAAGGCGGAAGATATCCTGGAAGAACTTTTCCTCATGCAGCATGAAGATCTCCGGGCAGGGAAGATTTGCGGAAATGACACTTTGCAGACTCATCAGATCCGGCAAAGAACCGGCTTGCAGGAATTTCATATCAAAGCGAGAGTACTCAGCTTCCCCTGCCATTCGGCAAGCTGATGCTTCATGCCTCTTGACCATACCCGTGTCAATCAATGGAATAGTCATCGTAGCCTCTTGAAAGCAAGCACTTTTTTCAAACGAATGTCTCTTCCTCAAATATTAATCTACTTCCACACTTATGAGGCATCTCTTTATAAACCTGAAAAAAACCATACTTAACAGAAATGGACAGAGATGATTGGCTGGAGATTCAAAAGGAGCTGAATCGGCTCTATGAGCTGCATGAAAGTGATGTCGCCAATCCGGAAAAATGCCGGGAATTCAACACCCAGGCTTCACTTTTTCTGCAAAAGCTGGAGGATCTACAGGTTTATGATGTGGCAGACAGGGTCATGGAGCTATTGGCCGGTTGCAGCCCTAAGGATTTCTCACCCTGTGAGAATCGCCTGTGCACCAAAGGTTCATTAGAACGTCTGGCACATCGGGTCAGAGAAAAGCTGGAAAGGAGCTGATCTATCTTTTTCTGTACTTTAAAAATAATCCAATGGCCACGATCAAGCTAGAGAATGATACGATATTGGCTACGATGAGAATATTATCATGAATGTGCAAGCCGTAGAGCAGCCAGAGGAACATTCCCAGGCAGAATTGCAGGAGCATGCCCAGGCTTACGTCCGCTACAGACTTCGTTTTGTAGATTTTGAGTATCTGGGGCAAAAAGCCGAACATTGTCAAAACGGCTGCACCTGAGCCTATCAATTCCCACTGCATCCACCTCACGGAGGATGTGATGGTATATTAGCTTATTAGCCGATATAAGCCAAGCAAAAAATATTAAGAATTTTAATCAAGGAGTATCAGACCAAAGAGTTCCACAATTTCCTTGCAGTCCTTGAGAACCCGCGGCTTATAACCGGCGTTTTGCAGTGTTTTGAAGACATCGATGCCGCAGGCCTCCATGGAGGGACGCATGGTCTCCTTATTTTTGCATTTCACTTTATCCAGATCAAATACCGCTTGATTCTTTTTTTGCATCTCCTCGATGATGCATGTCTCGCAGAGGGCGCAGGGCATGGCGTTCATGCCGAATGCTTTGTAGCAGCCGGCCAAAAAAGCGGCCCTCTCCAGTTCTGCCACAGTTTTTTGCATCTTGACCACTGAATTAGAGAGTGCCCGGCTAGCGTGTTTGAGCGCGACCTTGGGATCAGGCTTGGCCTCAAAGCGGACCAGAACGGCATTTCTGTATTCAGAGAGAACAGCTCGGGTTTCGGGAGGGGTGGGGGTAAAAGGCGGACATCCGAGATGATTTCCATAATTGCCGCAGCCATACCTGCACTTGAGCCGCACCCAATCAGATACTACTATTATCTCCGTAGGTATGAGTCGCAGATCTTCATGAACTGCCTTCATTTCGGATAGGAGGTTTTCCAGGTCTTTATTCATTATCACCATCTTCCATAATAGTTCATTAATGTACGCGGTTCAAAAATATATATGTTAGTGCCCTTTCACCGTCTTTTCGACAGCTCGATCCATACGTTGACAGCTGAGATGCTGATCAGGTTTAATGTGGTGGCCGCATACCACAGATAGGACTCTTCCTGGCTCAGGCGCACTATCCAGCCGGACCAAAGAACGAAACATATGATGGAAAAGGTGATCAGTGTGTCGATGGCCAAAAAGAGCCTGGGTTTCTTAAAGAGCCTCCCCGCCTGGGCGATGGTGCAGTACTCAACGGGAGCCGTCCGGCCGGCCAGATGAAAGAATATCCGAGCCAGGTTCATGAGCAAATCCGCCAGGGCCCAGATTATCACCAGCCAGCCGAAAGCGGAAAGGAAGTCGGACGAGAGGCCAATACGCAGGGCAAGCAGGCCGAAGAGCAGCTTGAAGACGCAAAAAGGAACGCCGATGGTCAGAGCCTGAAAGGTGGGTGTTAAAAATAAGCTATCTTCAACCTTTTTTTCCTGCGGCCTGGTTTTTTCTTTCATGACAGCTATAACAG
>JBATEC010000203.1:0-3212 GCA_049663825.1 Methanothrix sp.
GAATATGCCGAATATGACGGCCCACACGCTGGAGATCAGAACGACGTTGATCAACTGCTGCCAGCCTGGAGTTTTGAACTTCTTCTTCAGAAGCACCATGGTCAGAAACGCCATGACGCCATAGCCGATATCCCCCAGAATCATGCCGAACATGATTGGGAAGAATACGAATATCAGCAATGACGGATCGAACTCCTTATACTCGGGAATGGCGAACATCCTTGTTACCAGTTCGTAAGGCTTGACCAAGCTGGGATTATCCATCTGGGTCGGTATGTCTTCGCCCTTCTCTGCTAGTTCGTCTGCCTCATTATCTGCAATCAACGAAACTTCAAGCTTGCCGCCGGCTGCGCTCTCCAGCTCGCTCTTGAGCCTGCCGAACTGATCCGCCGGAACATACCCATCGATGACGAAGGCGTTTGTCGTCTCAGCAAACCTGAGAGGTGCCTCTGTCTTATGAGTCTGCATCGACAGATACTCGTCCGTTGCCAGCATAAGATCTTCATATTGCTTCTTCATGTCGACAAGCTTCTTTTGGAGTGGCACTTTCTCGCCTTCCAAAGATTTGATGCTGCCTTCAAGAGTAGCAATCGCCGAATCTACATTGCCTTCCAGCCTGGGTACAGATATCTCGGAAAACCCATGCTCTGAAAGGACTGAAGATACTTCGCCGGCCTTATCTGCAGGTACAAATACCGCTACAAAAGTTGCATTCTTGGCGCTTCCGGAATATATCTCATTTACCGGAGAAACCCTCGCTACATCGGCATCAACTGGTGTTGCCGCTGTGCCGACAAAGGTCGCCAGAGAATCATAACCATAATATGATTCCAAAGGCAGCGGCAAAACAGCCAAAGGAGTCAGAGCTTTGATCTGATCCTGTTTGGACTTAGCTTCTGCGTCGATGGCAACGATGCGCTCATATGTAGCAGTAACATCTGCACCGACGTTATTGAGAAGGTTATCCATCTCCGATAGAACCTGGCTCTCAGGATATGCCTTATCAGGAAACTTCTTATTTAGATCAAGGTACCTGGTGACAGATCTGAGCTTAATGAGATCCTCGGAGTATTCTTTGGCTTTGCCGATGGGCTTGCCCATCTCAAACTGTGGTTGGCTGCCATTATAGTTAACGATATGGAGCAAGCGCAACTCATGCAGCTTTTCTACAACTGGAGATATTACGTTCTTTGACCCGGCGACGACTACACGACTCATCTTTACGGGCCTAAGCATGCAACGACCCCATGAACTCCTTTATCAAATATTCAACTGCTTTGTCCAGCTTTGCGCCGGCGCTGCCGCCCATTGAGCTTACGTTCTTCTCACCGCTGTTAACGATCGATGCCTTCTTGGCTTTCACATCGCTATCAGCTTTGGCAACGCTCTTTTCAAAGTAATCCTGTGCATCAGTCTCGGCGGATTTGACGAGGTTTGCAGCTTCAGTAGTGGCAGCGGCTATCTTTTTTTCCTTTTCATCCAAAGCACGCTGGACTGCCGCCTTGGCTTCAGCCTCTGCCGATTTGATTTTCGATAAGATATCGTCTCTAGCCATCTGATCCCTCTACTTCTTCCCTCACTACACCTCTCCTGTTTTTAAACAGCGCTACATCACTTTTAGCTCGTGATAAACGTTCTGATCCATCCTCATCTACCAATATAAACTCTTCGGTTTTGATTTGAGGAGAGGCTAAGTATGATCTTTCCACTTACAGTCCCCAAAATTTCAAGGCTGTTTCCAGCTCTTTGTGGTCTTTTGCGTATTCTTTGAGGGGAATGTGCTTTAGCCAGGCATCCGTCGCCTGCACCATAGCCATTGCCCCGGCCGTGGTTCCGTCGGGATGACCGTGCACTCCTCCGCCGGCCTGGATGATGCAATCTATGCCGTAGCCGTCCAAATTTCCATGGACCTTGGCAGGATAGACCCCGCCCGAGGCCACCGGGAATACTCTCTTGTAGCCGTGCCAATCCCCTCGCAGAGCATCACGGGATAGGTCGTTTTCCAGGGTTTCGCGCGCCATCTTGCCCATGTAGCTTCCTGTATGCAAGTTCGTGCCGCCCATCATGCGCACCAGCTTGGAAATGACCAGCATGGCAATGCCGTGCCCTTTGTCTCTGGTGAAGGCTCCGTGCATGGTTCTGTGCACATGCACCGGCACCTTGACATGCCGGGAGAGATCCTCCAACGCCGAGAAGCCAGCCGTCAGAACATCGATCATGACCATGTTGGCGCCATGATCGACCGCGGTTTCAGCGCGCTCCAGGATATTATCGGCGCCGGCGGTGACGTTGACCGCGTAGAAGGCCTTCTTGCCCGTCTGCGTCTCCACTCTGTCCAAGGCTCCCATGACCGCCTCCAGACGAGGAATAAGAGGACAGAAGCTCTGATCGGTCAGGGTCTCGTCATCTTTGACCAGATCCAGTCCGCCGCGAACGGCGGCTGCGGCCACTGCTGCTGTGCCGGCCGGGTCCAAGCCCACCTTGGGCTTGACGATGGTGCCAACCAATGGACGGCCATAAACTCCCAATATTTTTCGCGCATCTTCAATGCCGAAGCTCGGACCCTTGTGCGCCGAGAGCAGGCTCTCCGGGAAGATTACATCCTGCAGACGCACTTTTTGCAGAGCGCCCAGACCGAAAAGGTTTCCCGCTACCACAGAAAGGTACTGAGGGACGTTTCCAGGCTCAAAAAGCTCCTCAGGAAAGCCTATCTCGACGTTGTCGCCCTCTGCCAGAATCACCCTCGCCGCGAGGGGGTTGTCCTGGCCCCGCACCGCTGTCCAGGTGCCGGTGGACTGCTCGGCTGCGATTGCCTCCGCCGCTTTCTGGATGGGAAGGTCGGTTTCTACATGATATTTTGCTACAAGTTCCATAATAATGCTCCTGATGTCTATTATCGGCCAGATAGACCCTCACTCCAAAAGGACAATTCCTTCTCAAAATGACATTGAGTCTTCATTGGCCAATTCCGGGCATAGGTAAGTCCCTAGCAGATATAAGAGCTTCTGCAGAAGAGACTTAAGACTGTATAATCCCAAAACTAACATGATCCATGACAGCAAGGTTTCCCGGCTGAGCTGAGGGCAAAATTGCGGAAATATCCTGCAAACAGCAATCAGAGGACTGAAACACATTTTTTCGGTTCGGGGCCAACATCTTTATTATTGAAGAAAACCCGACAGACTGCTAAAAATATCAGGAGAATCCATGGG
>JBATEC010000204.1:0-36581 GCA_049663825.1 Methanothrix sp.
GGGTATTGGTATGTTAATTTGGAACTGTAACACTAGAATCACAGATGGAGGCTTCACATAAGAAATAATGAAGCTAATGCACTGAAATAAATAAAAATAATAGTAGGTGTTGATATGAAATATAGCAAAATTTTGTTGTGTATGGCTGTGTTCGTTTGCCTTGTAGTTCAGGCGTTCGCACAGGACCCCCTAGGCGCAGGTTCTAGCGGTAGCTCAATGGGATCTAGCGGAGATTGGATTAGCCCCAACATGGGCCAAGTGTCCACCCGTACAAATTCTGATCCGGGACTGGCTGGCATGTTGCAGTGGCTCGATACGCCTGTTCCCAACTTCCCCTGGTACACTACGGGTGGTTCCTTCTACAGCCAACCGTATAGCGACGTCACGTTCTCACCCTTTACAGAGTACTATACAACCACAGGTACGCCTGTAGTGGGCGGGATAATAAGCAATCCTACCAAGTTCGACATAACTCAGAAAACACCTTCCACTGTGTACTACGGTGCAGGTGTAGGTTTGCCATACACCCAGTATACATCCACAGTGCCATCCAAGACCAATGACCTCTGGATTCAAGGGGCAACAAACTGGACACAGTATGTGGTAAGCCCAGTGGGAACCTGGCTACAGCTAATCGCTTACGCACCTGTTGAAGGACCGGCAGGCTTCTATGAGATGATCCAGACCGACGCAACAAGTTCTAAGTACAATACTTACACGTTTAACCAGGGTTATAACACCATGAACTTCAATGCTGACAAGGTTGGAAGACACATGCTCTACTTTGTGGTGAATAACCAGCCCAGCAATGTGGTCGTTGTGGATGTGTTTGCCCAGGCTTCAGCAAGAAACGCAGGGGTAACCACTTATCCGGCAGCAGGACAGGTACCCGTCACCGTTCTAGGTAATTCAAATGGCTTGACTACTACAACCTCCTCAAATGGACTAACCACCACTACATCCAACGGCCAGACCACCATTACACCTGTTGGTCAGACTACGACAACCTCTGATGGAACTTACCAAACAACCACGAGCTCCGATGGAACTACTCAGACAACGACGGGCTCCCGTTGAACTATTTTTACATCATAAAACCTCTTTTTCCCACATTCTCCTCCCCACGTGAGTGGTCCATTCTCAAAATGATGCTGTTGGCGTTCTCTACCAGTTTGCGATACTTCTTTTAAGGATTTAACGTCAGCCGCCTCGTCACCTTACTAGGACAGCTCGCACAGGAGAGGCTTCTGCATCCTTTACGCTCAATGGAAGGCAGATAAGAGAATATCTGCCGCATGGGATATCGGCAAGATCGATACCTTCCAGGATGAGAACATCATTTTCCAGGAGAGTGCGATGCACGGGCAAAGAGTCGTCCCCATATTTATCTACCGAGAGGTAGTCGATTCCAACCAAGCTGACCTCTTCGGTAACACAAAGATGGGCTGCATCTAACGAAAGACAGACAAAATCTTTTGAGAAGGCGGTTTGATGCATGAGCTTCTTTTTGGAATTGCCCGTCTTGAAGAGAAGAGCCTGACCTTTACCAATCTTGCAGCCCTGCAAGCTGGACGGCAGGACCGGCCCCTCTCCCGGGACGGATACGACCTCGGCCGGGATGATGAAGCGCTTCAGGGAATACAGTTCTTGGCACTTGCCGCTCTTTATCAGATGGGACGGGAAATCCAGATGAGTGCCGGCATGTGAGCAAAAGGCTATGGCGGATAGACTATAGTCATTCTCTTCATCCAACCTTGCCATCCACTCCCGAAAGTAGGGCCTGTCTCCGGGATAGGCGGGCACCGTGTTTAGCGGCGCACTTATATCATAAATTTCCTTAAAATCCAGAGGAGTGTTAAGGATAATTTCAGATACAGGAGGCATGGGATGAAACCGTTTCTCATGCTATTTAAATGGACTTCATTTCGGCCCGGCATCTACCAGTTTCGGCTCGCCGCCAAAGACTTATAACGCCAAAGAAATACTGTCTTTCTCATGAAGAATCTGGGCACCATGGACAGGCTTTTGAGGGTAATTCTGGCAGAGATATGCATCCTTGTGGCCTTCTTTTGGGTAACTACGGAGTGGCAGATTCCCCTTTACCTGATCGCCGGAGTGATGTTGCTTCAGGCGGGCACGGCTACTTGCAGCGTCTACACCTTGCTGGGCTGGAACAGATGCGAGATCGTCCGGCGCAAAGACAAGAATCTGATGACTGTCTTCGTTGTCGTGGCCCTGGTGCTGGCTGCAGCTGGCAGCTATGCCAGCGCTGCGCTGACCCGGAACATCTTTCTGGAGGATTTGGGTGGCGTAAATGAATCCTACAACCTGGCGCTGCAATCCCTTGACCAGGGCGAAAGAGAAAATGTAGCGAAGCACTACGGAAATTTGGAGAGCGCATTTGCGGCTTTTTCTAAGAAGTACAGCAAATACAGGCCGCTGACGGTCAAGTTCGACGGCAATTTCACTCTTGAGATGAACAACATCTCTGCGGCGATATCCGGATCGAAGGAAGATATCCTGCAAGGCAATCTCACGCGCGGTCGTGAGGAACTGAAGAATGCAGAGCCTGATCTCCAAAAGATGCAGGATCGATAAAAGATAGGCTTGTCGGCCCGTCTCGGGAAGCCTTTTTTATTTTCTATCTAAGACCTTGATAAGATGGTAGCCGAACTGGGTCTTCACAGGCCCCAGGATCTTGCCCTTCTCGCCCTCGAAGGCGGCCTTCTCAAACTCCGGGGCCATTTTGCCCTTGCCAAACCAGCCCAGGTCGCCGCTGCTTTTGCCGGAAGGGCACAGCGAGTATTTGCGAGCCATCTCGGCAAAGTTCTCCTGCCCCGTGGCCAGCTTTTCTGCAACCTCTTTTGCTTTCTTTTCCGTCTTGCACAGGATGTGGGCGGCATGAACTTCTTTTACCATAGGCCGAGTGTGTGGAAAAGGTGAGATAAAAAGCTATTCGATGATCTCCTGGACCCGGCCCACCTGGCCGTCCTGCAGCCTCACTTTGATGCCGTGGGGATGAGTGGGGGAACTGGTCAGTAGCTCTTTGACGATGCCGCGCGTCCGCTTGCCGGTGCGCTGGTCGTTCTTGAGGACGACGTCCACTGTCAGGCCGGGGCGAATGTCTTTCCGATGCTGTCCGTTTTTTACCATTATCCAGATACCTCTATTCATGTTTACCAAATACCGGCATAAAAAGGATTTCCATTCTTCATCAGCTTCTCACCGCGCTGCTCTACCGGAGACTCTTAACCGCCAACTAAAAATATATATAACTATTTTATATGTAGTTTATCACTTCATGCCATGATCGGGTGGCGGGCGTGCCGCGGGCTTAACGTATTTCGATGCCGCTCTGATGGCAAGGGATGATTTGGGCTGTCTGCAATGAATGCTTTAAGAGGGATATGTATGAATTTTAATGTGATTGCCGGTCTGGCATGTTTGTTCGTATGCTTTTGCGGGGTAACGATGGGTGACTATTGCGATGCGGGATATGGTTGCGATATCGAATGCGAATTTGGATGCGGAGCACTTATTGCCCACGAGCAAGGCGATCCTGCGAACGGGACGTGCTATACTTTCTGTTCGGATGAAAATGGAAACGAGCTGGGTAATTCCAAACAGGAGCGTGCTGTAAGCCGCGGTCGAGGCGTGGGAACCACGCTCACAGGCAACATAAATGCAAGCTTGCGCAACATTACCCTGCCACGGCTGGCATTGGCTATCAACCAGACATCCACACTGAACGCGAAATACAATGAAACCCAACTAAATGCCACTATTAACAACGATTTCAATAATACAACCTTGATTGAGCTAATAAATTCCACCGGTCTGCAACTAGTCAAGTAAGGCCTATTGGGCCGCCAAACCACCATCCTCACTCTTCTATTTTTTGGGCTTCACACCGCATCAAATGTGAGCCAGGCTGTTTCGACTCAGACCAGAACTCCGGTATTTGTCTTGTGCGCTCTTCCCTGGATTCCAATTCTAGTGCCAGGTTAGCGAGAGGCCACAGAGATACAGGATCGCAATCATCACCGGCTGGTGGACCAGATAGACTGCCAGCGAGTTTCGTCCCAGGAATGCGAGCGAATGCACAAAGGGCGACCCGGAAAGGTCGGGCAGAGAAGTCCAGCGCCGGTAGCCGGGATAGAGCTGGCTGCCCAGGCCCATTCCCACCAAAATCACCCCAAACCAGGGAAAAACTGGAAAATAGTCCACTGAATAGAAGTCCTGCGGCGCCAGTCCCAGCCAGAGCAGCCAGGGAAAGCCGACGCTGATGTTTTGCAGATCTATTCCTAATAATATAACTAATAATCCGAAAATGAGGTTCGCTCTTTGCAGCCGAAGAAAGGGATAGGCCAGCAGCAGCGAGAGGCCGATGAGGTGCAGCACTCCGAAGACAATGAAGCCTTTACAGATGAAGAGGTAGGTGACAAGGGTTATGCCCAGGGCCAGCCCCATTATCCAGGCGCTCCGCTTCAGGAGCCTGAAGAAAAATCGGTCTTCCTGCCCCAATAGCTGTGCCCGAGAATGGCTCAGGGTGAGAGAGAGGCCCACGAGGAGAAGGAAGAGCGAGGCGGCGGTGCGGGCCACCACCAGCCAGAAGCCGGAAGAGACATCAATATCGTAAACGGCAAAATAGTTGAGATCGAATACCAGGTGGTAAAGGACCATCAGGACGATTGCCCACCCTCGCAGCAAGTCCACCTCCCAAAAACGGACCGTCGGGCTCTCGATCATTCTTAAATAATTAATTGACAGGCTTTATAAAATATTCTCTGTCCGTGGCGCTTATTTTGCTTTGGATGGCGTGTTATTCGACCTTATCTTTACCAGCATCTCTGCCAGATCTTCCAGCTTCACAGGCTTGCTCATATAATCATCCATGCCAGCATCAAGGCACCTATCTTTATCACCTTTGAGTGCATAGGCAGTAATAGCGATTATCTTCGGTTGATCCCCCGACGGCCAAAGCTTCCGAATGGCTCTGGTGGCTTCAAAGCCATCCATTTCTGGCATCTGAACATCCATGAGAATTAGGTCATAGGACTGATGCTCCAAGGAACGCAGAACATCTTTCCCGTTGGCTACCACATCAGCGTGATATCCTAGCTTATTTAACATCTTTAGCATTACCATTTGGTTAATAATATTATCTTCAGCTAATAGTATCCTGAGAACTTTATTTCGATCCTCTGCCTGGTCACGCTCTCCCCTCGATTCAGATTTCATACCACTGACAGGCATGATGGGTGCCGCATCAGCCAATATTGTGAAGTGAAAGGTTGAACCCTTGCCTAATTGGCTCTCCGCCCAGATCTGTCCCCCCATCAATTCCGCAAGCTTCTTGCTTATGGCCAGACCAAGTCCCGTGCCTCCATGCCTGCGCGTAGTCGATGAGTCCACCTGGGTGAATGGTTGAAATAGTCTGCCCATATTATCTTCAGGAATTCCAATCCCGGTATCTTTCACATCGAAGTTAATCTTGTGGCATATGCCATTGAGTCTCTCGCCATAGACCGAGACGGATATCGCGCCTTTATCTGTGAATTTAGCTGCGTTACTGAGTAGATTGGCCAGAATTTGTTGAAGCCTGCCGGCATCGCCCATGATTGCCTGTGGAGTGCTTTTATCAATGGTGTAGGTCAAGTCCAGGCTTTTCCTGGACGCAATTGTGCGCACAAGATTCAGTGAGTCTTCCACACTTCTTTTCAGAACAAATGGCTGACACTCCAACTCCACAATTCCGCTATCTACCTTAGAGAAGTCAAGTATATCATTTATGACAGATAATAGCGAGTCACCACTGCGTCTAATTATCTCCAAATTATTACGTTGCTCTGAAGTTAGATCCGTTTCCAGGATAAGATCTGCCAAACCGATGACCGCGTTCATGGGTGTACGTATCTCATGACTCATATTGGCAAGGAAATCTGACTTAGCTTTTGCAGCCGATTCTGCAATTTCCTTTGCTTTTTTGAGGTCGTCCTCTGAATGTTTTCTGGCTATAGCCCCGCCTATCGACGCCGCAGCAGCCATAAGAATCGATACTTCAACGCCGCTCCAGGTGCGTTCGGAATGGCAGTCATCGAAAACTATGAAACCCCAGAACCGGCCTTTCATCATTATTGGAACAACCATCAATGATTTTGTGTTCTTGCTCTCCATTAACACTCTTTCCCCGTCAGGGAATGTTCGGACCAGGCCCTTGATGAGGTGACCTTCGGATAGCAAATCATACCAACGGGACAGAATAGGATTATACGAAAGGTGCTGCAAATCAGGATCCTCTTTCATGGATAAAGCAGCATCTTGTGACCATGAATAGAGCAGACCTGTAAAATGCTCACCTTCTTCGGATTCCTGGTTCTTAAAAATATGGATTCGGTCAGCCCCAGTCGTTTCTCCCAGTAGCTCCAGGGTTTGATTTATTGCATAGTCTAGATCGGTTTCGGTTAGAAGGATGCTTGTTGCAACAGAAAGTCCGCCGAGCATGATGTCCTTTTTACGCAGTTCTTCTTCTGCATGCATCCGCGCGGTAATATCCATGCTGACTCCTACCAAGCCAACCATTTTCGAGTCGATATTATTTAAAATGCCAAAGGTATAGAATGCGTGAAAAATGGTTCCATCCTTGCGTTTGACCGGAAATTCACCCTCATAATGTCCAGTATTCTTTATCTTGGTCATCACATCCAGCATGACATCTGTCTTAGTCTCGGGGACTACTGTCTCCGAGATATTTTTTCCGATAGCTTCTTTTGCCGACCACTGATATAATATTTCGGCGAACTTGTTCCAGTAAGTTATATTTCCATACAGATCCGTCGTAATGACTGCATTATTAACCTGGTCAAGCAGAGATGCCTGGAAAAGCATCCTTTCTTCAGCCAATTTGCGTTCTGTGATTTCGCTGAGGAAATTCAGAGTGGCAGGTCTTCCCTCCCAGCTAATCAGGACCGCAGAAATTTCCAACCATTTGATTGCACCATCTTTATCGATGACTCTGAAAGCATATGATTTTGGAGCATTCTCGCCATGAAGTCTCCTGAGATGATTACCGACTACCGTCTCTCTATCATCGGGATATACAAAATCTACAAACGGCCTTGATATCAACTCGGTTTCCGGGTAACCTGCAAGTTTAACAAATTGAGGGTTGAAGAATTTGACTTTGTTGTCCTGAACGACTATAATTGCCTCATTAGCATTCTCGAACAACAGACGATACTTTTCCTCTGAGGCCTTTAGTGCTTCTTCTACCTGATTGCTCTTCGAGATGTCCACGGTGCCATCATAATGCTTGAGCCTTATATTGATATGCGAATTGGAGGTGATCTCATTTTCCTCGTTTTCTTTATCATCTCCAGACATGAACCACCCCAAATAATAGCTGAAACTCGAAGCTGTACTACGTGCACTTTCAAATAACTAACCCTTGGTCTGATCGAGTTCACATTAGCCTGAAATCCACAAAAGACACAACAATATTATCGCGACATTAACATTACGAGAGGCCGTTCAAAGTAAAAACGTTATCTATAGGTTAATTAGGTGCGGGGGATGGGATTCGAACCCACGAACACCTTCGTGACTGGACCCTGAATCCAGCGCCTTTGACCTGGCTTGGCAACCCCCGCAAAAGAGGCAGCCAATCTCATGCAGTAGTAGTATTTAACAGTATTCGTAAGGATCGCCTGGCTCCCGCCGGGACGCCATTTCGCCTGCATCCGGGCGTTTTCGGCGTCCTCATGTTCCTGGCAGCTCGATTTGGATTCTGCTCACCAAAGCCGATGTTGTTTCGTAATTCTCTGTGAACTCTGTGCCTTTTGTGGTGGAATTGGTGCAGTCGTTAACGTTTTTCATCGAGCGCAGATTATCTGCACCCGTGCGCGGCATCTGGATCATCCGAGCCCATATCCGCCCTGCGCTGCCCATCTGCGTGGCCTGGATTTCCACCTTGCTTCGCACAAGCTCTGCCTGCTGCCCCCTTTTCGAAAGCGCCCCGCCCGCTCACATGCGCGTGCTGGGGCTTTGCCCACCAGCGCCCGTCTTTGTAGCCGATGCTCGCGGTAGTAACGCCGAACGCAGCCACTCTCGCGACGCATATCGCGTTCCTGCCGGGGCCCGCACCTGGGCATGCTGTGCGATCAATGAATAGCAGGAGAAATTAGCCAGAAAAAATGTATTCTTCAGATCTTGACCGCCAGCATCCTCTCAATTGACCGGCGCGCCCTCACAGCGATCTCCTCAGGCACCGTGACCTGCGGCTGCAGGGTTTGCAGCGCTCGCAATACCTTGACCAGGTCGGTCTTCTTCATATTCTGGCAGATGGCTTTCGCGCTGAGCGGATAAAACTCCTTTTCAGGATTCTCCTTCTTCAGCCGGTAGATCATGCCCATCTCCGTGCCGATGATAAACTCCCTGGCAGCGCTGGCTTTGGCATGTTTTCCCATTCCCGCCGTGCTATAGGCGAAATCGGCCTGATCTATGACCTCCGGCCGGCACTCCGGGTGCACCAGCACTTCTGCCTGTGGATGCTCAGCCCGAGCGGCCCGCACCTGCTCCGCAGTAAGGTGATCGTGCACATAGCAGTAGCCGTTCCAGGGAATGATCTTCTTATCGGTATGGCGGGCCACATAGGCTGCCAGATTCCTGTCCGGCACAAAGATGACCTCCTTCTCGGACAGTGTGTTTACCACCTGCACGCCATTGGCCGAAGTGCAGCAGACATCGCTTTCTGCCTTTATCTCTGCCGTGGAGTTTACGTAGCAAACGACGGCTGCCTCCGGATGGATGGTTTTGAGATCGCAGAGCTGTTCTGGCGTTATCATGTGAGCCATGGGGCACCAGGCACCTTTCTCAGGCAGAACGACCTTTTTTTGCGGGGAGAGGATGGCCGCCGTCTCCGCCATGAAGTCCACTCCGCAAAAGATGATGACTTCCGAGTCCAGGCGGGCTGCCGCCCGGGAGAGTTCCAGGGAGTCGCCCACCAGGTCGGCTACATCCTGCACTTGTGGCATCTGGTAGTTATGGGCCAGAATGGTCGCCTGATGCTTCTTTTTTAGAGCGAGAATATCTTGTATCATAGTCATAGAATTGGCCCCCCACTATGAGAAACTATTATTTCAATCTATTTAAATAGGTGAACTTAATATTATTATCATAATTAAATTAAAATTGATTTAGATATTGATTGGGGCAATCCATACTCATCAGCCGATGGCCACGGGAAAATGGGCCACTTCACCTCCCATCGACTACCCCAATTACATCTTATTTTGCCATATCTCGAACTCGCTCCAAGGCCAGCACTGCATCCTCCATCTTGAAGTCGCGCTTCTCTTTATCCAGGAATTCGCGAAAACGCAGCAGCTCCTTTTCCGCTACCATGGCCCTTGCATCGGAAAGCATGCGCCCATAGGTCCTATCGGGAAAGTATCGGGCCTGTGCACAATGAAATAGCCGATCTTTGCAGGAAGAGCTGATTACGCCCATCTGCCTGGCCAAATCCAAATTGAAGCGAATGTTCACCAGCGGCTCGGACCTGGGCTCCCAGGAGAAAGGATCGAAGACTAGAGCCACTTCGTCATCCGAGACCAGATGGCCGCTCTTGTAAGCCAGGTAAATCTTGCCTATGCCCTCCATGCCGTAAATGTCAAGCTCCGAGGCACGCAAGGCTCCCATGCTGGAAGCGCCCAAAACCTTAGCTCCCGCCTCCAGAGCATAGATTACCTCCTTGTGAGCCACGGAGCATTCCTGAAAGAAGACGCCGTCGATGAGCAGAATGATCCCTGCTCCCTCTTTGGCGGCCTGGTAGATGTCGCCCCGCTTGGCGGGAGGCCGGAAGTCTGCCTCCAAAACCTTTTCCGCTTTATCCTTGGGGAGACTTGGCCCTAGGAAGACGACTATTCCTGGCTTTTCTGCCGGCATCTTTGCACCTCTTTCCCACTCTCTCCGGATCCACAGCCGAGATCTCAAGACCCGGCACAATCACCCTGACCACTGGAAGGCCTATCTCCTCGCGAGTCAAATCCACGACCACGACTCGATCAAAGCCTGCTGCTTCCAGCTTCTTCAGCATGTATTTTATGTCCAGCAGGAAGTCGTCGCTCTCAAAGGATTCAATTTCTGCAAAGCTCTTCTTCTCGGACGCTTCAAACCAGTGCTTGTTGAGCCTCTTAGTCCTGTCGTAGCCGATCTGCTTTCTGAAATCTGCCAGGGTTGTATCCTCTCTTGCCCCGTGGATCTGGGTGAGACGGCTTTGTGCCACCTCGGTGAGAGCGCGAAGCACTGCCACTACTGCGCTGGTATGTGTGCCCATGCCCGTGGTGAGAAGAGTCGGATCGCGCAGCCGGACATCATCAGCCGCAGCCGCGCAGGTAGGAACGCCAATGTCGCTGGTGATATCCCTCAAATAGACGTCCACCTCAGCGGCCGCGAATTTGTCCAGCAGGCCTTTCGCCTGGCCGTCCTCAATGTCGCAGATTAGGGGGCCGGTCCTCCTCGTCGCCTCCACCAGGGCCCAGGCATCTCTTTCTATTACCTCAGCCAGGCCGTGGAATATCGCTTCTTCAATTACATTGCCAGAGGCCAGGCCACTGGTATTGGTTCTAAAGAGGCGTTTGTAATCGGAAGGCAGAGGATGAAAAACCGCATTGGCAGGAACCAAAATCTCCTCATCATTCATTATGTCCCAGCCGGAAATCCAGGGTATCATGGCATCCGGTTCTGCTTCGGCGGGCAGGATCAGCTCGCGTGGGTCCAGCGCTCCGTCAAGATGGGAGAAACAGTCGATTTTTAGCTTCCTGTCTCTCAATTCAGCCGAATAGCGCTCCAGGCCCTCCATCATGGCCGATACTTTCGCCTCAGTGGGCGTGGCTCCTTTGCCATTGTAGACGGAGATGGCACCTCTATCGGCCATGGGCCGGATGGAGGAGAAGACAGGTATGCCGATTCGGTCCAGATTGGTAATGTCAGCTACCCTGGTGATCCCGGCGGCGGGCAATTTAGCCTCGGCACGTTTTAGCGTCTCCTCAGGGGGCATTGCCCGGTGGGTATCGTCTTTGTACTTTTTTATGCAGGACGCAAGTCTCATTGCGAAAATCCTAGAGCACCGATGGAATATAAACTCTGCTTCAAAGGAAGGGCAATTTGTCCTTCTTTCGGTAAGCCAGGGCCTGGCAGGTCGCGATCAGCCGCCCATCTTCGCCGGTGACGGTAATCTGGCAGGCTGAGATCTTTCGAGATCGATTGACCTCGCGCCCTTCGGCCTGCAAGATTTCCCCGGCAAGGGGTGCACTCAGGTAATTCATATTCACACCCAATGCCACAGCTACGGTGCCATGCGAGTTGACGGCCAGCTCGAAGGCGGCATCCACCAGCGAGAAGATGGCAGCACCATGGGTACTGCCGAAGAGATTGTTCATAATCTCGGAAGTCTTCATCTTAAGAAGGGCGCGGCCCGCCTCAAGCTCTACAATCCTTATCCCGAAGATCTTGGCATAAGGCTCCTCTTCAAAGTGCTTCTCTAAAGCTGCCAGGCATTGGTCCAAATTATCATTCCTCTTGGGGGGGGTTATTCTCGAAACGGTTATATTGGCTACGCTCGATCTATTGGCCTATGCCCAGCTCCTCAGGCAGCAGGCCGGAGCCGGTCTCCATTGAGGTGAGCGGTTCTGCGGTGTCCATTGTCCTCACCCAGGGCGCTATCAATATCTGGTTTGGAAGAAAATTCGATAAGTCACTTATCGCCAAGATTCTCTTGATTATCTCCAAGGTCGATGGAACTGTGGAGCACGAGAAGGAGGTTCTATGCCCTTTCGAGAAGATCAGCGAGTTTGAGAACAACGGTTACATCCTCACCTCCTATGCCCGCAAGAAAGAGAAGTACAGGGCCATATTTGTAGTTCCGTTCTCCAATTCGCGGGCACTGGAGATGTTCATGGAGTCCATCTCCCAGGAGACGGAGAAAGAGGATGTCAAGATCACCCTTTACTGGAGAGGGGGCAGAATCAGAATGAATCTTATAAAAGAGGAGCTATCCCGGCTCAATTGCTTTGGCACGCTCAATGTGGTTTATAAGGATGAGCCGGTGGGAGCTGTTAGCAGGAGAGAGGAGCCATGAGATTTGCAAGCTGCACGGAAAAAATTGAGATATCTGGCATAAGGAAATGTTTTGAGGGAGCGGCCCCAGGGTCCGTGAATTTGGGGCTGGGCCAGCCCGACTTCGACACTCCGGAGCATATCAAGAAGGCGGCAATTGCTGCTATTGAAAAGGGACTGTGCGGCTATACACCCAACTGTGGTGTGCCGGCCCTTCGCGCTGCCCTTGCGGAAAAGTTTTGCTCCGAGAACCGGATCGATTGCACGGCAGAAGAGATCATGGTGACCAGCGGGGCCAGCGAGGCTCTCTTCCTCGTTATAGCCGCGCTGGTCGACCGGGGCGAGGAAGTCCTGATAGGCGATCCGAGCTTTCTGTCCTACGCCGAGCTGACCCGCCTGGTGGGCGGCAGGCCTGTCAGCGTCCCTCTTGATGACAGCCTGCGCCTGGCACCAGAGGCCATTTTAGAGAGGATAACAGACAAGACGCGACTGATAATAGTAAATTCGCCCTCCAATCCCACGGGTTCGGTGGGAACGCCTCAGCAGATGCGCGCCATAGCCGAAATCGCCGAGGATAAAGGCATCTGGGTGCTCTCCGATGAGGTCTATGAGCATTTCATCTACAAAGGAGAGCATGTCAGCCCGGGCCGGTTCTCAGATAACGTCATCACCGTGAATGCAGTCTCCAAGACCTACGCCATGACCGGCTGGAGATTGGGCTATCTGGCGGCCAAAGGTGGCGCGCTCGAGCAGATGCTCAAGATTCACCAGTATGTTCAGGCCTGCGCCAGTTCCATCTCTCAGGCGGCGGCCCTGGAGGCCATCACCGGGCCGCAGGACTGCGTGGCCCGGATGAGGGATGAATTCAAAGCTCGCCGTGATCTGCTGGTAAAGGGCTTCAGGGAGATGGGCGTGGATATCATTGAGCCGGAAGGCGCTTTCTATCTCTTCCCCCGGGTGGGAGACGGCGACGCGGTCGCTGCCAGGCTGGGCAAAGCAGGAGTCATTGCCGTTCCAGGATCGGCCTTCGGGCCGGGCGGAAAAGAGCACATCAGAATCTCTTATGCTGCGGCACGCTCTCAGCTTGAGGAAGCAATGCGTCGCATGAAAGACATCCTTTAAATAGGAGCGTTGCATTCGTCGCTAGGAGTGATGAAATGAAGGAGCAGGTTGAGGTCAGAGAGCTGAAAGAAGGAAGATACGTTATCATCGACGAAGAGCCCTGCATAATTAAGAGCATATCCCATTCCAAGCCAGGGAAACATGGCAGTGCCAAGGCCAGAGTGGACGCAATCGGCATCTTCGACAACCAAAAGAAGTCCATAGTTCAGCCGGTCACCACCAAGATTTATGTGCCCACTGTTGAGCGCAAGACTGGCCAGGTTCTATCCATCAGCGACACCTCGGTGCAGCTCATGGACCTGGGAAGCTACGCCACAGTCGACATTCCCATAACTGCAGATCAGAAGGATAAGATCGAGGAAGGAAAAGAGGTTCCCTATCTCTTCGTCATGGGCAGGAGCAAGTTGGACCTGCGACAATAATCCTTTTTAAATCCAAACATGTTCCAAAGGTGCGGCTTTGCCGACGCCGACGCAAAATTGCCGGATGCGGACTACGTGGTAGTGGGGCTTCCCTTCGACGCCACTGCATCTTTTCGCTCCGGTTCTCGGGATGGGCCGGATGCCATTCGTCTTGCCTCTTTTAACTTCGAGAGCTATGACTGCTATTTCGACGTGGATCTAGCCGAACTTGCCATTTGCGATCTGGGAAACATGGATCTTGGCGCAGATCCCGCCTATGCAGACGCGACCATAAAGGATGGCATCGCCCTGCTGCCGAAAGCTGCCGTCCCCATCTTTTTAGGCGGAGAGCATTCCATCAGTCCGCCTATTGTGGAGAGCCTGGCCCGGCTTAAAGCGCCGGGCGGTCTGGGCGTGCTGGTGCTGGACGCGCATCTGGACCTGCGCGAGCAGTTCGGCTGCACCAGTTACAGCCACGCCTGCGCCAGCCGCAGAATCCTGGAGAAGAAAGGCGTGGGCGCCTACGCCTCCATCGGCATTCGCAGCGGCTGCAAAGAAGAGTTCACATTCGCGAAGGAGAACGAAATCGCTTTTTTTACTGCCCTAGATGTGTTAGAGAATGGCATCGACTATGTGCTGGACAGGGCTATGGCGAGCCTGAACTGCGAGCGGCTCTACCTGTCCATCGATCTGGATGCCCTCGATCCTGCATTCGCACCGGCGGTGGGCAACCCGGAGCCCTTTGGCCTCACCTCCTGGGATGTTTTAAGGGTAATTGAGCGCGCTGCGCCGCGGGCAGTGGGACTGGATATAAACGAACTGACTCCTGCCTACGATCGCGGCGAGACGGCCCTCCTGGCGGCAAGGATGGCGCGGGCGTTTATAGCTGCAAAGGCGAAATATCAATTTGATAAAGAGGCACAAAATGACCGGTAAATTGATGGAGTATTTCAACAAGCAACCGAGGCTTGGCGTCATAAGCACATCTAGTAAGGATGGGCGGGTTGACTGTGCCGTTTACGGCTCCCCGCAAATGATCGACGAAAAGACGGTCATAGTGGCATTTGCCAGGGGCCGCACCTTTGAAAACCTTGAGGAAAATCCCATGGCAGTGTTCATGATAATGGAGCCTGGTGAGGGAATTCTTGATTGGAAAGGGGTCAGGGTTTACCTGAAGATGCTGGAGTTTGCCGACTCGGGGCCCAAGTTGGAGACTTACAAAAGCCAGATGGCCAGGATTGTAGGCGAGCAAGCGGCAGGGATGATTGCCGTGCTGGCCACCTTCGAGGTAACGGAAGTTCGGCCTCTGATCGACTTTGGGCAGGGCTGGGAGAAATCCGTCTGAAATGAGATTGATCTATGCAGTTTTCATCCTTCTTCCAGCATTGATTACATCAGCATATTGTCAGCAGACTGCAGAAGTATGGCTCAGTGATCTCGATCCCAATCAGGTTGTGTCCTGGGTAGACAAAGGCGCTGCTCTCGGTGACCAGGGCAAGTACGATGAAGCCATCAAGGCTCTGGACGAGGCCATCCGGCTTGATCCCAATTATGCATTTGCCTGGTACGTCAAAAGCCTTGTTCTCCGTAACCAGGGCAAGTACGATGAGGCCATCAAAGCTCTCGACGAGGCCATCCGGCTTGATCCCAACTATGCCAATGCCTGGAATACTAAAGGCGTTGTTCTCAGGGACCGGGGCAGGGCACTCGATAATCCGGACATCAGCCTCGACGGCCAGATCAACTACGATGAGGCCATGAAATGCTTTGAAGAGGCCATCCGGCTTGATCCCAACCTTACCCAGGCCTGGATCGACAAAGGCGTTGCTCTCCTTGGCCAGGGCGATGCACTCGTTCGCCTTGGTGTCGATGGCCGAAGCGAGTACGATGAGGCCATCAAATGCTTTGAAGAGGCTATCTGGCTTGATCACAACCATGTCGTGGCCTGGAACTTCAACGGCGTTGTTTTAAATCGCCAGGGCAAGTACGATGAGGCCCTCAAGGCTTACGATGAGGCTATCAAGTTAGATCCCAACTATGCAGATGCCTGGCACAACAAAGGCATTGATCTTAATAACTTGGGACGCGATACAGAGGCAGAAGCTGCCTTTGCCAGAGCCAAGGAGCTGGGGCATGAGGGCTAATTTTAACTTTTTTGCAAATGTTTAGCTATCTCTCCGCTCCTAGTTCCCCCAGCGCCCTTTCCACCCGGCTTCGCCTCCCGGCCAGCCGCTCTTCGCCCGCCCCAATCCTTTCCAGCCGATCCTTGATCATGCGCTGTGTCTCAGCAGGCGCAGGCCCGCCCGCGTTGGCCCGCAGGGCTACGTTGCTCTTCGGGTCCAGTGCCCTCTCCAGATCTGCTTCGGAAAAGCCGCGCTCGCTGGCTGAATAACCCGCCATCTCCCTGGCGATCAGATCCAGATCTGCCAGGTTTGGCCTGCCGCCCGAGGCCGCAATTCGGCCCACGATGCTGTGCGCTGTCCTAAAGGGCATGCCGGTAATTCTGACCAGCGAGTCGGCCAGTTCCGTGGCCGTGGAAAATCCTGCGCCTGAACTCGTCTCCAATCGCTCCAGGTTGAACTTGAGAGATGAGACGCAGCCGTCCAGGATGCGCACTGTGCTTCTCGTCCAATCCAAGCCGCGCCAGAGGTGGGGCGTCGCCTCCTGCAAGTCGCGGTTGTAGCTCATGGGCAGGCCCTTGCAGATGGAGAGCGCAGCCATGAGGCTTCCCAAAACCGAGCCGGTCTTGCCGCGAGCCAGCTCCGCAGTATCAGGGTTTTTCTTCTGGGGCATGATGGAGCTGGTGGAGGCGTAGAGGTTGTCCAATTCCAGATAACCGAACTCGGAGGTAGACCACAGCACCAGCTCCTCGGCCAGACGACTGAGGTTTACCATCAAAATGGAGAGGTCTGCCAGGACCTCCAGGATAAAATCGCGGGTGGATACGGCGTCCATGCTGTTTTCCACCAGGCCCTCAAAGCCCAATAGCTGGCCGGTCCTCTGCCGATCGATCTTAAAGCCGGTGGAGGCAAAGGCCGCCGCTCCCAAGGGGCTCTGGTTTACCCGCACGTAGGCATCCTCCAGCCGGGCCAGATCCCGCCCGGCCGCGTCGGCATGGGCCAGGAGGTGATGGGCCAGAGTGGTAGGCTGGGCATGCTGGGTGTGAGTGAAGCCGGGAATGATCGTCTCGGTGTGCTTTTCCGCCAGCCGGACCAGCGTTCCCACCAGCGAGAGCTGCTCAGCCATCAGATCCAGCATTTGGGCGCGCAGCGCCAGGCGAATGCAGGTGGCCACCTCATCGTTCCTGGAGCGACCGGTGTGCATCCTGCCCCCCTCGGATCCTACACGCGCCAGAACATAAGCCTCAATGGCCTCATGCACGTCCTCGCCTGCGCCGAGCGCCTGCGATCCCGCTTGCATTAGGTCGTCGAGAGCGGCCATGATCCTGGAGCATACCTGCTCCGAGATCATCCCCTGCTCCCTCAGCATCACCAGATGGGCTTTATCCACCAGCAGATCTGCTTCGAAGATGCGCTCATCTGCCTTTCGGCTGGAAAGGTAGTCGAGGACATCCTGCCGGCTTTCCCCCAGACGTTGATCGCGAAACATGTCAGCTCATTTAAGTTGTGTAGTTGGCGTTTACATTCACATACTCATGGGTCAGATCGCAGCCAAAGCCGCGGGCATCGGCATTGCCCAGGGCGAGGTCAATATTGATGGTGATAGTGTCCCCTTTCATGATCTCCTTGGCCTGGTCCAGGACTCCATCCACGATGCGTCCATTTTCCACCAGCGAGACCTTGAGGCTTCTTCCATCCGGGCTCTTTCCCTCCAGGCCCAATGTGATCTTTGTCGGGTCCATCTCAGCTCCCGAGTACCCCACGGCGCAGATGATGCGGCCCCAGTTAGGATCGGCGCCATAGACGGCCGTCTTGACCAGGCTGCTGCGAGCTACCGCCTTGGCAGCCAGGCGAGCGTCCTCCTCATTGAGGGCTCCACGGACCACTGTCTCAAAGTACTTGCTGGCGCCCTCGCCATCCCTGGCCATCATGCGCGCCAGTTCGATGCAGACGTACCTCAGGGCTTCACGGAAATCCGCCTCCTGGCCTTTGGCCTTTCCTGTAGACGTCAGAAGCACAGTGTCATTGGTGCTGGTGTCCCCGTCCACGGTGAGCATATTGAAGCTGTCTTGCACGGCATCGGCCAGACAATCGTGCAGCTTTGGCGCTGGAAAATCCGCGTCCGTGTAAAGGAAGCAGAGCATGGTGGCCACATTGGGCTCGATCATTCCTGCGCCCTTGACTATACCGGCCACGCGCATACCCTCATGATCCACAGCGATCTCTTTTACGCGAGTGTCCGTGGTCATGATGGCCCGCTCGGCTTCTGTGCTCGCCTCGCCATCGCTACGCAGCCTCACTTTGGCCTGCTCGAAAAGCTGGGTGATGAGCGGCAGATCCGTGTAGCGGCCAATGACGCCAGTGGAAGCCACGCCGATCTTCTTTTCATCAGTTGCCAGAAAACCGGCTAAAAGTCGGGCCATGGCTCGGGCATCCTCCAGTCCCCGCGGACCGGTGTAAGCATTGGCGCAGCCGCTATTGGCGATGACGCCATCCAGATGTCCTCCTGCCAAATGTTCGGCAGTGACTTCCAGGGGCGCCGCTCTCACCTTGTTGGTGGTGAACATGCCTGCTGCGGCCCCAGCGGCTGCGATCAGTGCCAGGCCGTATTTTCCCTGGCGAACCCCCGCGGCGCGGACGCCGGGAACGGCACAGATGCCGCCTTCAATCCTCTGCATGCTGCATCCCCAGGCCGGATATTATGTCGCCCCTGGTCACTATGCCCACGAGCCGTCCGTCCTCCACCACCGGCAGCCGGTTGATGCGGTGACGGGTCATGATGCCTGCAGCCTCCTCAATTGAATCATCCGGCCCCAGATCATGCAGGTTTTTGCTCATGATATTGCCCACTTTCTTCCTGGGAATCTCCTCCAGGCTGGCATGCATCCGTTCCCACTTTACCAAATCTCGGAAAGGAATCTCGAAGACCTCGAAGGGGCTGGGAAGCCAGAGACCGCCTTCCTTCTCTTCCACAGATAAAAGGCGCAATAGGTCCGATTCCGATACCACACCCACCAGCTTCTCTCCATCCAGAACCGGCATGCCGCTGATCTTGTTCTCACGCAGAAGTCGGGCCGCCTCGCTCACAAGAGCTTCCGCCTGGACGGTGACGGGCTTGACGTTCATAACATCTCTGACTTTCATTATTTTCACCTATTTCACCAATTAGTTCAGGGCGCCATGCCTGGGAACCATAGCCCCTTTTTCTCATCAAAGCCAGCCATGAGGTTCATGTTCTGAATGGCCTGGCCGGACGCTCCCTTCACCAGGTTATCTATGGCAGATATGACCACCAGTCGATCGCTATCCTTCTCCGGCTCAAAGCTTATGTCGCAGAAGTTGGAGCCGCGCACCGATGACAGCTTGGGAATACCATCCGCCATGCGAACGAAGGGGGCATTCCTGTAAAACTCGCGATAGATCGAAGCTACCTGGTTCTTATCCTGCAGCGTCTCAACGGCGCCGGGAAGGGCGAAGACATGAGCTGTGGTGAGGATGCCCCGCACGGATGGGATGACGTGGGGAGTAAAGTTCACTTTTATGCCCGGCGATAGGCGGGAGAGCTCCTGCTTGATCTCCGGGACGTGCCGATGCGTCGTGAGCTTGTAGGGGATAATATTTTGCGACATATTGGGGTAGTGAGAGGTCACAGTGGGCTCCACTCCCGCGCCGGAGATGCCTGACTTGGAGTCAAATACCGCACGCTCAACCAGACCTGCGTTGGCCAGCGGGGCAACTGCCAATGTAGCACCCGTGGGATAGCAGCCGGGATTGCCCACCAGCTTGGCCCGCGCCACCTCGGGATGAAGCTCCGTCAGTCCGAATACTGCCTCGCGCGGAGCGCGGTGCTTAGTAGCATAGGTCTTCTCGAAGACGTCCGTAGGCAATCGGTAGTCTGAAGACAGATCGATGACCCGCGTGCCTGCATCTAGAAGCTCGGGCACCCAGTCCATGGCTGTGCCGTGGGGAACTGCGGTAAAGACGATGTCACAGCGCTCTGCGACCTCTTTGCCACTCAGCGCCTCAAAGTTGAGAGAATAAATGCTCTTTAAGTGAGGATGAACAGTTGTTACGGGTTTCCCTGCCAGCTTTCGGGAGGTGACGGCAACTACCTTGACCTCGGGATGATTCGCAAGGAGGCGCAAGAGCTCCCCACCGGTGTAGCCCGAACCACCGACAATTCCTACATCTATCATAAATTCCATCACGAGCTAATGATATAAATTCGCCACGCCCTAGCGGCAAAACGAGTTGGAGAGCATAAGGAGGCCACGCGCGGCATCCTCAATTCTCTCTTTTCCCTCCAGAGCGGCCAGCCAGCTCTCCGGGATCCAGGCGGTGCCACAGGAAGCGCCGAAAAGGGAGCCTGCGATGGAAGCAATGGAGTCGGTGTCGCCCCCGCTGCTGGCGGCCATTACGAGCGCCTCGTCCGGCTCAAACTTGAGGAAGCAGTAGAAGGCGGCGGGCACGCTCTCCGCAGCCAGGGGAGAGTTTCGGATCAGACCCAGGGCGTCCTCAGGCTGAAGGTCCAAGAGTGCTCCGACCCAGAGAAGTCTTTCTGCAAATTCGGCATCCAGCCGGCTGGCCTGGGAGGCGGCATTCCTCAAGATCATCTCTTTAGAAAAGCCGGTCAAGGAGAGGGCCACGCCTACGGCGACGGCAACAGCCGCGGCTCGGGCGGCGGCAGAGGTGTGAGTGGGCAGGCTCTGCAGGTCGGCATAGCTCTTCACGATGTTAAGATCCGTGTGGTAGAGAAGGCCCATGGGTGCAGCGCGCATGGCAGCGCCGCAGGTGGGAATGGCCAGGCCAGACTGCTGCCATGACGTTCCTGCGATCATGCTCTCCACAGCAGAGCGGGTGGCAAAGCCCACTCCCCTATTAAATCGCTCATCTAGCGTCCAGGTCGTGCCCCAGGCGATGAGCTTCTCGGCAAATCCCTCCGGCGAAAATCCGGAGCCCTCGATAAGCGACTCGGCCAGGATCAGCGTCTCTTCAGTATCATCGGTGAACTGGCCGGCTATTAGGCCGCTGTGAAAGTGACCCTCAGGCGCAGGCGTCATCTCACGAACCATGCCGAATTTAGTTTTGATCTCCCGGGCAGTGTAGCCCTCGGTGGGCATTCCCAGGGCGTCGCCCACTGCCACGCCTAAGAGACAGCCTCGGAAGCGGTCTAGCATATCTATAGCCATTTGCCTCTAAAAAGCAGTGGAATCTAATAATCGTTGTGTATTACCAGGGGAGTCCGTATTTATTGTGACTGAATCCGGATGCTCACTTTCCATATAGTCATTTACATCAAGATTCTTTACAATCGGAGAGAACGTTCTATGAAAAGCTTCTAGTTTTTCCTGCAGCCAGTTATATTGCTGATGCCAATTTTCCTGGTTTGTTAAGTCCACATCATCCTTGGATAAAGAAATGCTACATGTTTTGTTGTCTTTAGAATTTATCCAAGCTAATTTTTCTCCAATTCCGTTTTCAATTGCCTCTTTTCCATGTTGGAGCACGGCAAAATGAAGCTTGGCATTTGGCCCACCCAGATATATTGCCACTCCAATTTTGTTATCGCGAGTATTTACTTGAGCTGAAAGACCGAAATGAGAACGACCTAATGCGAAATTTGTCCAGGATTGAGGAAGTGGTTTCTGAGGCTTCAATATGCTTCCTTTATCATGCAAAAATTCTCTAAATTTAGTCCAGTATTCAAGTTGAAGCTGCTTCTTTGGGGTTAAATCTGGATTGTTTGCTGCATAGGATATGGTTCGGCTCCAATCATTCGGTTTACTTACTATGTTGAATCTTGGGGCTATTGGAGATGCACCTATTTGCCATAATTCGATTTCCAATCCAAAGAAGTTAAACTTCTCATCAGTTATTTCATTGAGCCAATCCAATGTTGCACTATGCTCATCCTTGAAATGTTCTGCAATCCATACAATTGTTACCGCTTCAAGACCTGCGCCATAAGTTAATAATTGTCCCAAATGAATATGATCTGTCTTTTCAAGTTGGTTTTCTATTAAAACCCAGTCATTTGTTACCGTATTCTTGCATAAAATATCTGCTCTGAATGGTCCGACATTTTTCTCTTGAGCTTCGAGTTCGAGATCTATGCCAATCGTTTCTCCTAATAAAGCGAGATTATCATCTCTTGCAAGCCAGGGCGTGAAATCCCTTGACTCATCGTTCCAAACTTTGCGCAGATCAACTTGTACCAAGTGCCCTAGTTCCATCTCAAACGCTCCGCGCGATTTTATTTTCTGTCTTCTAATCCGCAATTTTGTTTAAAAACCTTTTTGCGAAAATGTCCCAAACATGTTACAATAAAATCAATTTATCTGACGAAGGAAATGGATATGTAAATCGGTACTCATTGCCAGCGTCTCTTATCGTTTCTACGAGATTTCCATTAAAATATTTTCGATAGATTTTTTCCCCAACCTGATGTAAATATACATGTCCCGACGAATAGAAATAATAATCCGTATCCTCGGTCTCAGTGATTCCTGCTATGCATATGGGAGCAGATCCCACTTTCGGAATTCCTAATATAAATTTACATCTCAAATCTGCAGTTCCGAACTCAAGTTCATGCATTCGTTCTGTTCGAAGGACAAATTTATAGCAATGAGCTAGTGCAATATTATTTTCATCCAGATTAATCACGGTTGGTTGATAAAGAATAAATATCGAGACGGGAAGATTCTGATTTTCTTCAAAATCCATATATTCTTTGATTTTATTTTCACATGTATTCAGATTTATCTCTATTGGAACATGAACAAATATTGCATTTAGAGATGTATCGCTTTCAGGAAATTCTTCGAATTTTGAGATTTCCAACTTATCTATAAAATTCTGTGGATCATTTCTATGCAAAGGTGCAAATAGCGTTAGCAAATAGGACGCTCTCGAGTTATGCGGCTGGCCTTCTATCCCCATTTCTGAAAACGGCTCAACATATCTGCCTGTTTCGCTCTTGAATATTGTCCACCCGTTTCTTTCAGTTTTTGTAGAATCCAATTCAAGTATATGAGGTAATTCAGTTTTAAGATTACCCCAGTCAGGTATATCAGGATACAACATAGCAGTTGTCTTATCTTTGAAAATAGAAATATTCGTTAAAAACCCACTCTTTATGTTGCTTTGTATTATCGATTCAACTTCTCTTGATTTACTGGTAAATTCATCACATCGATCTATTCCTAGATTCTTGACGGATAGATTAATCTTCTTTCCACAATTGAGATTTATTACCAGATCATAAGCTTCTTGACCCAATGGAGCAAATTCGACAGTATGATGCTCAGGATTCTGAAAGGCAGCTCCTGCAATTACTTCATACACGTTTCCACGGATGCCCTTTGTGTCCGAATCTTTAATTTTTTCAACAAAAACCGTAGTTCGATATTCATCTAATTTTTCTGATTGGACAATACAATCCCCAAAGATAGATAATTCTAATGAAGATAAGGCATCATGCCTTTTCCACAGAAGTTTAAGAGGATGATCTCCTGTGCTTTCAAGCCACTCTTTGCCGAAATATTTTATAATTTTACCAAGAATATCATCAAATTTTCTTATATCACCAATGACATCCACTCTTCCGTCTGTAAGCATATGGAAATCCTCTTCCATAAGAAGAAGATCTTCCCATATCTACTTTTTGATAATTCTATTCATGATAACCAAGCTAAAATGTGTGTGGGGGTGGAACCCCACGATTGTTTTCTGGCACTGCGATCGGATTAGAGATAACGACCAAAGGATTATTGCGGCTTCCTTCCCACTAAGACTCTCGTGGACTCTCACCTCAAAGCCTGGGATAAAGACTACGCCAGCCGGGGCCGCCTCTGGGGTGGCGGCGTCAAGAATCTTCCCGTCCTTCCCGAGGGCTCGTCCGTCCTGGAGCTGGGCTGCGGCGACGGCAAAACGCTCTCTGCGTTGCCAGTCGACTGGAAGATCGTCGCCCTGGACATTTCCCAAGAGGCCCTGCTCCTCGCCCGCCGTCTTCGGGATGATGTCAACCTTGTCCTGGCCGATGCCGGTCGCTTGCCCTTGCGGGAGAAGAGCTTTGATGCGATCTTCGCCTTCCATGTTACCGGCCACCTGCTCGCCACAGACAGAAGCGCTCTCGCCCGCGAGGCGGCACGCGTGCTCGTGCCCGGAGGGCGGCTCTTTTTCCGGGATTTTTGCGAACTGGATATGCGGTCCGGACAGGGCGAAGAGGTGGAGCCGGGAACATTTCGGCGGGGCAGCGGCATTCTCACTCACTACTTCTCGGAAAGCGAGGTCAAGGAACTTTTCTGCGACCTTCCGATCACGTCCATCGGCACGCACTGCTGGAATATGCGCGTAAAAGGAGAAGACCTTGTGCGCGCCGAGGTGGAAGCGGTCTTTATCAAGAGCTGATGTCCGGGAACGAGAATTGGTCGGGCATGAAGTTGGTGGCATCGGCCTTATAGAGATCCAGCTCCAGGATGGTATACTCTATCTCATCTCCTACATCCGTTGTCTCAAAGATCATAGGGGTGTTGTAGCGGTAATAGCCGTAGACCTTGTCGAACTTTCCTTCCCCTGCATTCCAACCGTCTCCGATGGTAAAGTAAAGGCCGTATTCCCCATCTTCGATCCCGTCTACCTCAAGCGCATCCAAGGCACGCAGGTAGACGGCAAGCTTTGGCTTCACCTTCTTATCAGTAAGCACGGCTACCGTGTCCATGGTCCAGTTGTTGTAGATGACCAGCATGCCATAGCCGTCCCGGTGCATATCGCGGATGTAGGTGCCGGTCTCGGGGCGGTCGGCTGGCAGCGAAAACGCCGTAGAACATGATAGAAAAATCGTCAAGGTTATGACTAGCACGAGACGCCAAAGGGCAACGGTTTCCGGCAAAAGGTGGCTCAAATATGAAGAGAATCGCGATGGCACGATATTGGTCCAAAAAGACCGGTCCAGTTTCCCTACAACCGGCTTTGAGAAGATATAGCCGTTACCTGGAAGACCGTATGTTGGCTGCATCGACCATAGAATCATATTTGAATAGAGTTAAACTTTTTCTTCAGCGGGCGGAAACGGATACACCATCAACCAGCCAGTTCGACGGCTACCGAGAAATATTGCGCAAAAAGAATAGCCTGAGTTCCTACAACAATTGCTGCTGGGCGATAAAGCACTTTTTCGCAATGAACGGTCAGAAGGTCACGTTTAAATTCGTGAAGCCCAAGAATACTATCCCATACTGGTTTGATGAAACGGACATTCTCAAGATATTCGCTGCTGTGAATAACTGTAAGCATTACGCCATGTTGCAGGTTGCGTTTTTTGCCAGCCTGAGAGCGTCTGAAGTCTGTAACCTTGACTTAGAAGATATCGACCTCCAAAATCTTACCCTGCGCGTCAAGTGCGGCAAAGGACGCAAGCCCGCGTTACTCTATATAAATGACGAATGCGCTAAGTCACTCCGTCAATACCTGGCAGTCAGCTCCAATATAGATGGACCTCTTTTCCTGACCGACTATGGCAACCGATACGAACACACTGGCTTTTATAGGATATTCATGACCTATAAGAAATTAGCCGGAGTCGAAAAGAAGGGGGCGCTCCATGTATTCGCCCGGCATTCATTTGGCAGCCTGTTAATTAAAAATGGATGTGACATTTTGACCACAAAGGAACTGATGCGCCACAACGATGTTTATACCACCATGCGATATCTCCACGTTTCCGATAGCGAAAAACGCGCTAAGTATTCACAATATTTGACGTTATAGGGGGTTTTAGATGACAGAAGATGAAGATAGCAAAGAGACAGAAAGAATAAGCGAACCGGACTGCAAACATTATGGGGCTGATCAATGCACGCTCCCCGATGGCGGCGAGTGTATGGGAAAATGTGATCAGTTTGAGCCAAAGTACAAATTTTTGAAAAAGTGTGGGGTAATCGATAAATCGAAATGCAGACCAATCGGCTTTTTCGGAAAAGGGACGACGGGTGAACAGATTGTGGGTGCCATGATTGAGGCGATGTAGGAAGAAGTTGGTAAAGAGAAAGTGGTGGAGGCTAAGAAAAAGAACGTAGAGGGTGAGAAGTAACCCGATATCCTTTTTGTAGATAAGTTTAAATAATAGTTAATCATCGTATATTTAAATGCTATTTTATGAAAGAGAAACTTCTTCAGAGACCCCTTCCCACCGAGATGGATGATGAAGTTCCTGTTATTGACTTATCAGGACTTACCCCACCAGCCGACGCCTTAGAAAAGAAAAGCTACTTCAAATCAATATTCCCAGGCGAGTGGGTCATTTTTCCCGTCCCCGGCTGGTGGACGGTCTACCACCTGGATGGCACCACATCCCAAGTTTACAAAGAAGGGAAAGTGTGCCGGGTTGTCTATGATAAAACCAATCTTCGCGGACCCCCGTCTTATAGAAATTTAGCCGGGCAAAGGGTCACACCCACAAAAATAACATCGCTGCTTACTCAAAATCCGTCTGGTATATCCACCAGACCAGCAAGTACCTTCCATTGGTGGAAACAGCCCAATGAGGCATATTATCTTGCAGAAGCAAAGAAGAGTCTGCCCCAATTCCTCGCTGATACAACTGAGAATTTTTATATAGTTGACGAGAACTCTGAGCAACGTTTGAAGTTCAAGTGCCCTGTCCATGGTAGCACAGGATCACATCCAGTATTTATCAGGACGGATAGCCAGCAGATGCCCACAAGCATCGGCTCTATCCTGATTTACATCAACCCTGCAAATGACCAGGCGGTATGGTATTGTCCGAAGTGCAGCACGTTTAACAGCAAGAATAGAGGAGGCGACGGTAAGCCCGTCAAGCACACTATCCCACGCGATCTGAGGAGTGAATTGGCAGACGCGGATATAATACCAACCAATGAATATAAACATAAAGACCGACTTGCTGAGAAGGATAAACTCCTAGTGTCTCGTCAGGAGTATAACGTCGTAAAGTATATATAATATATTATCTTCATGATCAATCAAGGCGGATTGAATATGAAGAAGTACACCGTTACGCTTTCAGAAGACGAGCGAAAGACACTTGGTGAGCTTAGTCGTTGACGCAAAATAAAATACACAAGTTTATATTGTAGAACGTGTCTATTATAATTATGGAAGACAATGCAAATTTTAAACCATTTTTAAAAGCTATGTCTGGTGTTGATCCCGTCCAAGCAAGGCGATTTGCAGCAGCTAAAGCACTTGAGATTGGTTGGGGTGGTATCTCAAAAGTTTCGAATTTAACGGGATTAGCCCGAAAGACCATCGATAAAGGAATTCAAGAGCTTGAGAACGAAGATGAATTGAAGCCGCCAGAGAGGCTCCGTAAGCCAGGCGGCGGACGGAAGAAAGCCGAAAACAAGTACCCAACTCTAATGAGCCCTCTCGAAGATATCATGATTTGAGTCACGATACAGTGAGACGCCTCCTGAAAGAAGATGGCTATTCGCTTCAAGCCAATAAAAAAACATTAGAAGGCAAATCGGTTCCGGAGAGAGATAGTCAATTTCGCTATATCAATATGCGGGCAGCCAAATCTATAGACGAGGGCGATCCTGTTATCTCCGTAGACGCGAAGAAAAAAGAGAGCATTGGTGATTTTAAGAACTCTGGTAGGACTTGGAGACAAATAGGCGATCCCGAAGAGGTAAATGTGTATGATTTTCCATCGTTATCAATTGGCTCTGCGATTCCTTATGGGATTTATGATCCCAAGAGAAATGATGGATTGGTTAATGTGGGTAAGAGTCATAATACAGCAGAGTTCGCTGTTGAAAGCATCCGACAATGGTGGAATTTAGTTGGAAAACACCATTATGCAGAGTGCAAAAATTTGCTAATCTGTGCTGATGGCGGAAGAAGCAATGGAAGTCGAAACAGAAGCTGGAAATTCTTTTTGCAGGATTTGGCGGACGAAATTGGATTAGCAATAACAGTCTGTCATTTTCCGCCGGGGACAAGCAAATGGAATAAGATTGAACATTGCATGTTCTCATTCATAAGCATGAATTGGCGAGGAAAACCGTTGGCCAGCTATGAAACAATTATCAAGCTAATCGGTGCAACCAAGACAAAGAAAGGACTTAGAGTACAGGCTCGTTTAGACGAAAGAGACTATGAAACTGGGAAGAAGATCTCGGATGAAAATATGGCACAATTAAAAATTATCTTACATGAAGTATATCTCTTGTGGAATTATTCTATTGAACCGCGTACAAACTCAAAAACATCGAGAATTAATCTTCTACTTTCACCTAAAATGGCGCGGCGAAATACACCATAACACAGATGGGCAACCGATAGGGCCTACCACCAAATCCCCAGGGCAGCCTCATCTCCGCCGCCTGTCCATGGCCTCGGCAGAAAGCATAACCTATTTACGATCAAGAGGCCATTTCTGTTCTATGTGCGCCACCTGCGGCTGTGGAGTGGATCTGGGCAGCATAGAAGAAGCCTTCGCCAAGAATTACAGGTGCCAGGACTGCGACCAGGTCTTCAAGGGCTTTGGCTACAGGCTGCCGTGCCCGCGCTGCAAATCGACGAATACCAAAATTGCCATGCAATAAAATGTCCGAGCATCTGCTGGAGATGGCCAAAGCGCGAGTCAGGGTGAAAGACGGCAAGATCGAGGTTCTGACCGAGCCTCTCATCGGCTGTTGCCCTCTGCGCCGGGATCTGTACGGCATCGAGAAGGAGAGCCGCGAGACTGTGGAGCGCGTACTGCAAAGCCACATGCAGGAGCTTGGCATGTACGGCCCCAATCGGATTTTGGAGCTGCTGGAAAAGCCGGTGAGCTTTGGTGCCTCCGAGATTTTGGCTGACGCCATGGCCGAAGGCCTGGTTGATGCTGCGGTCCTCGTCTGCGAGGGCGCGGGCACAGTGGTGGCAGCAAGGCCGGATGTGCTGCAGGCCGTAGGCGCCCACATGACCGGGCTGATCGAGACGGAGCCGATTAGAGAGATCCAGGAGGGCCTGCAAGAGAGGGGCTGCCTTCTGCTCGACCAGAAGGCAACGGTTGATCAGGTGCGGGGCTTTCAAAAGGCGGTGGCGGCGGGATTTCAGAGGATCGCCGTGACTGTGGCCGGAACCAATGCAAGCGATGCCGCTGCCCTTCGGGTGCGGGGAGCTGAGCCTGGGGCAAGGCCCTTTTTGCTGGCGGTTCACACCACCGGCATCAGCGAGGCGCAGGCCACCGTCCTGGCGCAAGCTTGCGATCTGGTCTGGTCCTGCGCCTCAAAGGCGGTGCGGGATATCGTGGGCAAAAATGCCTGCCTGCAGATGGGCGTCTCCATTCCCGTCTTCGCACTGACTATTGAGGGAAAACGGCTGCTCCTGAACCGGGCACAGCACTTCTCCGGGCCTCTGGCCATGCACCGGGCGAGCCTGCCTCTGGCACCGGAGGGCAAACAGCCGGAGACTTTGATTTGATTTTTTGGCCGAAAGGAACTTCGAATAGAATTCCCTTATTCCCCCTGACAGATGGCCAGCGTCTGCCCTTTGACCGACTGCATTTTCTCTTTTCCCACCAGGATCTCCGCCAGCTTCAAGGCGAACTCCAGAGCCGTTCCCGGCGAGCGGCTGGTGATGAGGTTGCCGTCCACCACGACCCGCTCCTCGCTGAAATGGGCGCAGGCCTCCACCTGGGCTTTTCCCGATGGGCTGACCGTGGCTCTGCGCCCCTGCAGGACGCCGGCCTTGATGAGAACCGATGGAGCAGCACATATTGCCGCGACGAGCTTTCCCGCCCTGTCCATCTCCCGTGCCATGTTTAAGATGCGCTCGTCATTTCCCAGATTGATAAAGCCCGGCGCACCTCCGGGCAAAACCAGCCCGTCAAAGTCCCGATAGTCGATTTTATCCAGGGTGGTATCAGGTAGCATCTTGATTTTGTGAGAGCCTTCCACCAGTCCTTCTTTCAAGCCCGCAGTGACGACATCCACATCTCCGCGTCTTAAGATGTCGATGACGTTTACCGCCTCGATCTCCTCGAAGCCATTTGCCAATGGCACTAGAATCTTCATGCTACTACCAATCGCAATTGTAATTAATAAAGACGCTCCCATCCAGCATTGCGACCATGATCTGCCTGCGCTGCGGCCAATGCTGCCTTCATCTGGACATTTTTGTCGTCAACCCGTTTTCCATTCTAGCGGACGGT
The DNA here is from genome assembly GCA_049663825.1 of Methanothrix sp. Lineage (GTDB taxonomy): Archaea > Halobacteriota > Methanosarcinia > Methanotrichales > Methanotrichaceae > Methanothrix. The sequence goes on from JBATEC010000204.1 coordinate 29,943, forward strand.
AGTATTGATCCCTATGATCAGGAGGCCATGATTTTCAAGCTAGCCGGGCAGAGGTGCCCCCATCTTTCCAATGAGGGTGGCCACGATGGCTGTCTGGCCGTTTGCACCATCCATCACCTGCCCTGCTACTGGGGAACTCCTTGCGAGCAGTTCGAGCAGGTGGGGCCTGAAGATGCGGTATGCATCATGAGCGGATACTTCCAGACTCTGGCCGAAAAACGATGAAATAGAAAATTTCTAGGTTTCACCTACCATAGCTTGCACGAGGCCGGCAACCTCCCCTGCTCCGGCTGGCACGGTCAGGTTTGATCCTACAAAATCCTGGCCGATGGGCTGGAAGCTGCCGCCCAGGTGCGCCGCCAAAAATGCCTCGGCTATTGCATAGAAAGAGAGCCGGTTCTCAGGACGGGCAAATCCGTGACCCTCATCTGCATAGAGCACATAGGTCACAGGAAGCCCTTTGGCCTGCATGACTTTGACTATCTGGTCGGACTCATTCTGCTTGACGCGAGGATCGTTGGCTCCCTGGCCGATGAGAAGCGGCCGCTCAATTCTCTCCACAAAATTAAGGGGTGAGCGTTCCTGTAGCATCTTTCTGCCCGACTCCGTCCTAAAGTCGCCCACCCTTTTGGTGAACTGCTCTATCTCCGGCTTCCAGTAAGGCGGAATGGCCTGCATGAGCGTTATCAGGTTGGATGGGCCTACAATGTCCACGGCGCAGGCAAAGGTGCCGGGTGTGAAGGTTAAGCCGGCGAGAGCAGCATAACCGCCGTAGCTTCCTCCCATGATGGCAATCTTCTTTGGATCGGCGATTTTTTGCTGCACAGACCAGTTAACGGCATCGATGAGGTCGTCATGCATCTTCCTGCCCCATTCCAGGTTTCCCGCATTGATGAAACTCTTGCCAAGACCCGTAGAGCCGCGGAAGTTGACGCTCAAAACGCCGTAGCCCCGGTTGGCCAGCCACTGATGAACTGAATCCAGTCCCCAGTAGTCGCGCGCCCAGGGGCCGCCATGAACGTACAAAACCGTTGGCATCGGATTTTCCGGCAGTCCGTCTCCATTCTCGTCGCTTTGCAGAGGAAGGGTGTAATAGCAGACCAGGTCCAGGCCGTCACGCGACTTTATGACGGCGGGAATCATCCTGGCCAGCGGCTGTCCGGCCAGCTTCTGTCTGTCTGTAAAGAGGAACGATGCCTTCTTGGCCTCACGGTCATATCGATAGTAGCGCGCTGGCCCGTTGTCTCTGGTAAAAACGACTATCCAAACCATGTCGTCCAGGCTGCGGCTTATCACCGTCATGTCTCCTTTCTCCACATTGTTCAGCAAATCGATATCCTGCTGAATGGAAGGGTCCAAGATCTTCCATGCTGCCCGGTCGTAGTAAAATGCCACCGCCTGCACATTCTTTTCAGTAGGGTGAATCATAATACCGTACAGGTCCGACTTTGGGTCTTCGGCCAAAAAATAGCTCTCATTCGTATGCAGATTGAGGGCGTAAAGAGCAGCCGTATTTCTCCCTCTGCTGTCTATAAGGTAAATGAGGTCATTGCTCTTATTAAACCCGGAAAAGCCGGTGGTGAGGGAATCTTGCATCTCTATCTTCTGGAAGGGCTGCCAACTGTCGTTTTCGGCAGGTATGAATATCTGGCTTCCGCCGTCTGCCGTCATATTGTAGGCCAGTCTCACCTTGAAGTCGTCATCTATCTCAAAGCCGGAGAACTCTCTATTCTCCAGAATAAGTGTCATGTTGCCGGTCTCGATATTGAGCCTGTAGAGGTCATGATACTCGGGGTCGCGCTTATTGAGGCCGATGATAGCTTCATGAGGGTGTTTGGGGCTAAGAGCCCGGATCTCGGCCCGGACGCCTTCAAAAGGTGTGAGGTCTAAGATCTTGCCGCTGCGAAGGTTAACGCTGTAAATGCGCCAGTTCTCGTCTCCATTGGCGTCCTGCAGGTAGAGGATATGCTGGTTGGTGTAAGCCCAGGTGTAGCTTCTAATGCCGCGATATGTGTCATTGGTCACAGGCTTTGCCGTCTTTGGTGAAGCTGCTCGCCCCACCCAAACATTGAGCACATTCTCTTTCGGGGCCAGAAAGCTGAGCTTCGAGCCGTCGGGGCTGATTCTGGTGGTGATTCTATCCGGGTTGCCGAAGAGCTTATCCCGGGAAATAAGTGAGCTGTCATTCCGATTCTGCTCTCCAGCCTTAGTATCCGCGCCACCCAAAGACGCTGGCAGGGCTAGCAGGATGGTAAGAATAATAAAAATAAGAAAATTTTTCATTGTCTAACCTCCAATTACAGCATCTAACGTCAAGGTCTTTCGGATATAAATAAATGGATGCAACAAGCAAATATTATACTGTCTCTGTTGCAATGAGAAATCCAATGGCTCTTTCCGCCAGGGGGTATCTACGCACCAGTGCCTTGAACCTCTTGCCGTGATTGGGTTCAAGAAGGTGAGCAAGCTCGTGCACAATCACATAATCCTCAACCCACTGAGGAAGATGAGCCAGATTGCTGCTGATGCGAATGGTCCGGGCGGTACAGTTGCACGACCCGCGCCTGCGCTCCTGGTTGGCCGAGTACTGGATGCTGTTCCAGGTCAGAGATCCTTGAAAGTATCTGCTGTTTAGATGGCAGGCTCTTTCATGCAGATGTGCGTCATCCTTCGGATAAACCCGCTTATCCAGTTTGGAACGCAGTTTTTCTATGTGGCCTTGCAGAGCAGCATCTGAGATGGAGGCAGGCGCCAAAACCTCCATCTTCCCTCCCACCATCCTGGCCTGGATGGTCTTTCTGCGTCGCGCAGATCTCTTAATCAGGATCTCCAAAGCTGAAAACCCCCTGGTACACCAATAGTTCATCGACTGGCTATTAATAACTTTCTTTTTGATTATAATATATAAAAAATAACAAAGTTTAAGAGCAGGGCAGCCAGTCCACGCTTATCTCTCCGGGACGGCTGCCGGACCAAAGCTGTATGAATTTCTCGATGGAGAATACTCCGGTCAGATCCTCCACGCTGCGGCCCAAGAGCTGATGGCGGCCATTGCGAGAGCTGATCGGATCGAAAGATTGCCAGGCGATGTAGGCCTTGCCTATGACATTAGAGTTGATGCTGGCCTCAAGACCGCCTGCCTGGCTGCCGGCTTCTGCACCATTGGCATCAGATGCAGCTGATTCTGTCCCAAAAGCTCCTGTATTAACCTGAGTATTTCTCTCCAGGTGCTCGATGTCAGTGTAAGATTCGGTCAATGATGCGCCGGTATCATAATTTTTGACGATGAGTAGATCCTTTTGGCCGTCGTTGTTCATGGCTGCTACAAAGCCCTGTGGCATCCCTTGCACGACGGAAATCAGAGCCATTGCCGCGATCATCAGACAGATCAGCTTGAACACTTATCCATCATCCCTAATCGATGATTGTCGAACATTTATTTTAAGCTATTGCCCTCTTTCATGAAATCGACGAAAGAACTAGCATTGTAGAAATGGATGTTTCCCAAAAAAATAAATTTGCAGGCTTACAGCATATCCTGCGTGCTCTGGCTCGCAGTTGCCTGTGGTTGCTGATCCATGTCTTGCAGGGTTAGCTCACGGTTTTGCAGAGCAGGATCATTGGCAGGATCAATGATAAGTGCTTTATTGAAGCAGGTCAGAGCCTCCTGATATCTTCCCATTTGCCTGAGGACGACACCTTTGTTATTCCAGGCGGAGTGATCTAGGGGCTTGATTTGGGTGGCTTTTTCAAAACATTCCAGAGAGTTGGAAAGGCTGCCTGCATTGGCCTCAGCCATGCCCTTTCCTATCCAGGCATCGAAATAGGACGGATTTGCCAACAGGATCTGGTCGAAGATGGCAATAGCCTCGCTGTATTTGCTTAATCCCTGGGAAAGCGCAATTGCTTTCAGGTTAAGAGAATCGGGGTTGGTGGAGTTGATGGCAAGCGATTTATCGAAACAAGAGATAGCGTCCTCAATGCCGCCCAGGTTGGCCAGAGCTTTTCCCTTGTTATTCCAAAGGACCGTGTTGTTCGGCTCCTGTTCCAGGGCCTTGTCATAGCTTGCAGCCGCTTTTTCAAAGTCGCCTGTGATGAAGTATCCATTTGCCTGATCGGACCAGAACTGCGCCGATTCTCCCATAGCCGGCAGAACGAATATCGCCGCCAGCATCGCGATAATAGTAATTGCAAGTTTCATAGAGGGCCTTTCTTTCACGAAGGGGTAAATATCTCTACCCCTTGGCTTTGCGAACATGTACGAATAATCAGGACGGCAAGAGTTTTATAGCTGTGCACGCTATGCCTGGCCTATGACACATGAAACCTCTGTGGGGAATCGTCTTCTACGACGTTCGTTCACTCGTTGATGAAAAAGTCCGCATTTTTGACACCACTCTTAGGGATGGCGAACAGACTCCGGGTGTATCTCTCACCCAGGCCGAAAAGCTCAAGATCGCCCGGCAGCTTGATAAACTCGGTGTGAATGTCATCGAGGCCGGGTTTCCTGTATCTTCTAAGGGCGAATTTGACAGTGTCCGGCAGATTGCCGGAGAGGGCCTCCAAGCCCAGGTCTGCGGCCTCTCCCGCATCGTGAAAAATGATGTCCAGGCCTGTCTTGATGCCGATGTGGGCATGGTGCATGTTTTTGTTCCCACTTCCGACATCCAGATAGCTCATACTATTAAGAAGAGCCACGACGAGATTGTGGCCGGAGCTATGGAGATGGTGCAGCTTGTCAAGGATAACGGCCGGACCTGTCTCTTCTCAGCCATGGATGCAACCCGCACCTCGCCAGAGTTCCTGCATCGCATCTTCCGGGCAGTGCAGGAGGTGCACTGCGATATCATCAATATTCCGGACACGGTTGGAATAGCAGTTCCCTCTGCATTCTACCGTTTTGTCAAGGATATCTGCGATGATGTCGATATGGTGATTGATGTGCACTGCCACAACGACTTCGGCTTGGCCGTGGCCAACAGCCTGGCTGCAGTGGAGGCGGGGGCCCGAGAGGTTCAGGTCACCGTAAACGGTCTGGGCGAAAGGGCCGGCAACGCCAACCTGGCCGAGACGGTGATGAGCCTGCATGCAATTTATGGTGCCCGCACCAGCATAAGGATGGAATACCTGGTAGAGACGGCCCGCATGGTAGAGCGCCTCACCAAAGTCAGGATACCCATAACCGCGCCTATCGTGGGTGAGAACGCATTCTCTCATGAGAGCGGCATTCACAGCCAAGGAGTTATCGCGAACAGCAAGACCTTTGAGCCCGGCATCATGACCCCGGAGATGGTAGGTCACAAGAGGCGCATAGTCCTGGGCAAGCACACGGGTCGGCATGCGGTGGCCAAAGTGCTTGAGGAAGCGGGCTACCAGCCCACAGAGGAGCAGCTCCAGGAGATACTGGTGCGGGTCAAGGATCTGGGCGACAAAGGAAAGCAGGTTGCTAATATCGATCTTCAGACCATTGCCGACGTGGTGATCGGAGAGGTGGCACGGGGGAGCCAGGCCGTAGTGCTTAAGGAGGTCTCGGTCATGACCGGCAATATTATCACGCCCACGGCAACGGTAAGGGCCCTGGTGCGCGGCAAAGAGAAAGTTCTCGCCCATATCGGCGTAGGGCCGGTGGACGCAGCAGTAAATGCCGTGCAGGGTCTCCTGGATAGCGATTCATCCATTCACCTCTGTGACTTCAGAATTGAAGCCATAAGCGGCGGGGCCGATGCCCTGGCGGAAGTGGTGATTGGAGTAGAGGACGACCAAGGACGCAAGGTCAGTGCCAAATCGGCCCGCGAGGACATCGTCATGGCCTCAGTGGAAGCCCTGGTCAGCGCCATAAACAGGTTGATGCTCCTGAATTCCGCATCTGAACAGAACAAGGCTTGAATTTCAAGCCTTCTAAACTATTTGTTTCTATAAGACAAATTTATGTCCGTCTACATTATTACTCGCATATACTCTTTAGCAAATATTTTATATAGTAATGAAGCACTGCTATATTATTATGAACGACGCGAGAGTCTCCCTGCATGATAATCGGTATTATGCCAGGGCTACCTATGCCTCCGAGGCAGTCGTACAGCTCTTGAACCGCGAGGGATTCGCGTCAGAGGATGTCCGCAGACTTTTTCAGGATCGATCGGGCTTCATATGGCGAAGTCATAGATCCGGTCAGAGCCCTTCCTACGAGGAAAACAAATTCTTAGGTGCTGTTCTCGATAAACTGGCCTGCCGAGGAGATCCGGCTCCCTGCAGCCTGAGCGTGGAGAATTATGTTCTGCAAAAGGCACAGGATGCCGGGCTGCTGCTCTTTGAGAGGTCGGTTGACAATGGCAGGATCAAATTCACCTGCCGGCCCCTGTTGAAAGACCTGGAATTGATGCTGAGGATATGCTTTCAGCCGGAGATGTTGGTCGAGGACGAAGAGGTTGAGCGGCTTTTGAGCCGCTACGAGAGCCATCTGCAAGGCTCGCAGCTCGGGAAACGGTTCTTTGAGAAGCTCTTGACCCTTCTGCCTGACAGACGTCTGGCCTTCTACGTCGTCCCCGGAATAATGGCTGAGCCTTTCCAGACACAAATTCCAAATTCCCAGGAAAATGTGGATTTTGTTATCCATATCACCAATATCGAGGGAAAGAC
>JBATEC010000205.1:0-20457 GCA_049663825.1 Methanothrix sp.
TTCCACCGTTGCAGCCGTTTTTGACCTCAAAAGCGTAGCAATCATCCGCCCCCAAGGCCGCTTGAATCCTGGCAGCCGGCGACCACATACTGTAGTCATAAAAGCTGGCACCGCAATAAGCGATGATTCCAATATCTCTTGCATCTATCCCCGCTTTTTGGACAGCCAGCCGGGCGGCGCGAATGCCCATATCCGAGGGCTGCTCATCCGGGGCGGCGATGTGCTTTTTTTTCATGCCGATCTTTTCTTTGAAGACCTCTAGTGGTATGCCGGAGTGCGCTGACATCTCGCTGCTGGTGATGGTGCTCTCTGGAATGTAATAGCCGATAGATGCTATTCCCATTGTATCGCTCTGTCGTCTTGTCATATTTGTCGTCCTTGGACCGCGTTATCTGGATCATATTCAGCAAATTGCGCAATAGTCAAGAAAGCTCAAAAATCAAACAGAGACTTCTGCTTCTGGGCTTTTTGCCCCTCTCCGCAAAAGCTGAAGATATTGCTCTGTCCCCTTCCCGGGCAAAGCCGGTCCTTGGTGACTCCAAAGCTCTCGAAGATGCGCAGCACGGGCGGCAAGATCTGCTTTTCCACATAGTACTCCGTGTCCAGAGGCATGTTCTTCTCTAAAACAAACGCAGGATCCTCTGCCCTGTTTACGAACAGCTCTTTGTTCTTTTTGCCCCGCTTTCCCTGGATGATGACAAAGGGCACCCTGTCACCCACGCCCGGCACGGTTCCGCCCCTTTCTCTGATCTTCTCCACCAGTTGAATATGCGGCTGCTTGTTCTTGTAGGAGCCTGAGCTCTTGGTGTAGCGGCGCGTTAAAGTGAGGTCCTCCAGGAGGGATGGGTCCAAAGAGAGATCCATATTCTGCAACCGGAGCACTACGCAGCGTACGTGCTCTACTGCTTCCTCCACCTTGCCCTCTTTGAGGACCAGCTCCAGGCAGGTCTTGAGCGTCTTCGAGGTCAAACCGCACCAGTCCCGTCGCACCGTCTCCATGCCTCTCACCTTGATTCTATCCTTCCAGCCATCGCCCATAGGCTCGAAGACCCAGAGTGCGTAGCGTTTCTTGGCCAAAAAAATGCCGCGTCGGGCGAAGGCTTCGAAGACCAGCTCCATGGGCTCGGGAAGTGAGGCGGTGACCGTTTCTGCAATCTTTCTGCCGATCAGCTCTGCATCCTGCAGCGATATGGCCCCTGATCCCGCGGGCCGCAGTCGCACAAAAACGCTGTCAGTATCGCCATAGACCACGGAAAGGTCAAAGCATCTCTCTGCCGCCTTTCCGAAAGGCAGGGCGTCCTTGAAGACCACCTCTCCGTCTATCACGTAGGCAGATCCGATATCATCAATGATCTTCTTGGTGCGCAGAATGTTATCCCTGCCAAATGAGGTGACTGCATTGGCCAGTGCCAGGCTGTAGAGCCGGGCCCGGGCGTAGCCCGAGTAGCCGTAAAAGCTGTTGAGCAGGATCTTCATGGCGTTTTGCTTGGCATCCAGAAAGCTGCGCTCCTCTTCATGGATCTTTTTCATCGGTTGGCTGATTTTGGTCTCTTTTTCGATCTCCTCACAGCGGCGCAACTGCTCGCTGGCCTTTTTCATCAGCTTCTTAGTCTTGGTCCTCTCATCAAGCAGCTCCCGCAAGACGGCTGGCATGATGCCAGGCGAGACCTGAGGCGAGACGAACCTGCCGCCTGAGGGAGCGGTTATGATGCCTTCGCCAATCTTTGCCGCGTTGTCATTGGCCGCTATACTCTGTAATACGGTTGTGTAGCAGAGGTTATGGGCCATCATAATGGTGGGATAAAGGGACTTGTAGTCCAAGATTACCACATCCTCCACCAGCCCCTTCTCCGGCTCCAGGACGGCTCCCCCTTTCAGACCCTCGTTTTCCACACCGCGCTCATCTGAGACCTCGGCATCGGGCTTGGGCGGCACCACCCGGCCGTGCTCGCGAAAGCGGCGCATGAGCAGGCTCTCTACCATGCCGGACTGCCCGCCGTTCACAACGTCCTGTAATAATGATCCGCTGGCCCGGGAGAGGGCGACGTACTTGTCCATAAGCCGCAGGTCAAGGAGCATGTGTAGAGCCAGTACGGCATCTCTTCTGGAGTAGCTGATGAAGCGGCGCAGACCCTCGCCGCTCTCGGCCCAGAGGGTCTCGATCTCTTTGGGGTCCACATCGTACTTCTCCATTTTGAGAAGCTCGGCGGCCGCGTTTCGGAGGGTGTACTGCTTGAGGCTGTAGGAGGAGCGGATGATGGGCAGCAGGTCCACCACCACCCGGCCGGTAATGGAGACGTCTGTTCTGTTTACAATCTTCCTTATGTACCAGGAGCTACCGTCCCGGCCCACTCGCGCATCCACGTGATTTTGCCTGCACCTCTCCTGCAGATAGGGAAAATCGAACTCATTGGAGTTGTAGCCGGCTAAAATATCCGGGTTGTAATCACGAACGATTGATGTAAACTGGGCTAAGAGATCGTACTCATCCTGGCAGGCTCTTGTGTCGGAGCGAGGGCAGTCTATATTCTTTCCCGCCAAAACCAGGTCCTTATTGCCCTGATACTCAGGCAAAAAGGCCATGCTGATCAAAATTACGGGCGACTTTTCCGCCTTGGGCATCTCCCCATGATCGGGAAGGCATTCGATATCAAAGCTCATAAAGCGCAGCGGTGCGTTGGTCTCATGCTGGACCGGATGCAGGGCCTCAAATTGTATAGGTGGTAGGGCAGAGGCGGATGAGGCCGCGGTCCACTCGGCAAGGGGCGCTTCCACCCATCCCATGCCGCCTAAGGAGCAGTCGATTAGAAATCTGTTCTTGAAGAGAATGTCCGTCTCGTAGACGGCTTTTATGCCAGCCACCTCTTTTGCCTTTTCCCTGAGAATTCTCACCTCTTTGGGGTCGTGGGTGGCGATCTTGAGCATCTTCTGGGGGGTGGTCTGAAAGCCGATGGGCAGAAAGCGCTCCACCTCTTCTACATCCAGTCCTTGTGCCCGAAGATCCTCCTGGGCGCTCCTTGATAGGTTTTCCTCCACGCCCGCATAAAAGTAGGGGCGAAAGCCAGCTACACGGCAGGTAACGCTTCTTCCCTCTGGAGTCGTGCCGAAGAGCTGCACCAGAGGATATCTCTGTGAATCGTAGGTGTAGTTGGCGTCCAAGATCTGGAAGATCATTGTTTATAAATGGAAATTTCGGCTTAAATAGCTAATTGTGCCGTGAGCATCACAACTAAATATGTACATGGAATACAATATCATTGGATAGTCGCCTGGAGAAAAACGATGATAAGGAAAACATGTTTTTATATTCTAACCAATCTATATCTTATTATAATTATCTTCCTTCTTACCTCCCAGTCCTTTTCAGCGTTATCATCCGCTGCTGTTGATAATTCTGCGCTCGTAACGTTGATCTCTCAGAATGAGGATACACGAATGGATGTGAATGATCTTGCATTCTTTTTGGTCACACATGATTTTGATGCCGTTCCTAAAAAAGAATACGTTGAAGTCCACATAGATGATACCGTCTACAAGTTGGTGCCCAATGGCCAATTATCCGGACTGGCCAATGTAACCGTCGCGTCTCTGGAATGAACCGGCTTAAAAGGAAATAAGTGGTAAAGTATTGCATGTAATTGCCAATTGGTACGGAGATTAAAATTATGCAAGATTTGATAAAATTCGCTATCGGATTTCTTCTGATAGCTTTTCTGGTTACAGGCTCTTTTGCTGATGAAGAAAAGACCTCAAAGCAAATTCTAATTCTTGCCTCCTATAATCTTGGGATGAAATGGGATGATAGTATCATCTCCGAGATAAAGCATCAATTTGCAATTTATATGCCTTCGGCGGTTATCAATGTTGAATTCATGGACACAAAGAGAATCGATCCAAATGTCGCCCGTCTGGCTGACTTGAAGACATTGTATCTCAAAAAGTATAAAGGTAGGCACTTCGATGCCATCATTTCTACCGATACCGACGCCTTCGAATTCTTGCTCAATAACAGCGAGGAGATTTTTCCAGGAACGCCGGTAGTCTTTTGCGGCGTTATCAGCTTCGAAGATAAAATGCTACGAGGAAAACGCAATTTTACAGGGGTAATGGAGGTATTCGATATATGGGATACCATTTCATTGATGCTCAAATTGCATCCTCATACAAAGCTTATTGCTATTGTAAATGATAATACAACAACAGGTCAGTCCAATCGAAAGATTATGGATGCAGCAATTCCAGAATTAGAGGACAAGGTATCCTTTGAGTACCTTGACAACCTAACGGCAGAGGAGCTCGCGCAGCGTGTTTCTTCCCTGCCTAATGACAGCCTCATCTTGGAGATGACCTTCAATCGAGATAGGAATGGAAAGATCTTGACCTATGAGGATACAACAAGCCTACTCCGAGGTGCAAGCTCTGTTCCAGTTTATGCTTTATGGGATTTCTTTCTGGGATATGGCGTTGTCGGAGGAAAGATGCTCACTGGCTCGTCTCAGGGAAGCGAGGCGGCAAAGCTTGCTATGCGCATCTTAGGGGGAGAGCCGGCTGAGAATATTCCTATAATAAGAGAGAACTTCAACCGTTACAAGTTTGATAATTTTGAGCTGAATCGTCTTGGCATTCCCATCGCCAGCTTACCTGCAGATAGCATGATAATTAACCAGCCATTCCAATCACGCGTCGATCTCAGCGGCAAAAACCTGGGCGGCCTTGATCTATCCGGGGCCAACCTGAGCCGCTCGCAGCTACAAAATTCCAATCTGGAAATGACGAACCTCAGTGGATCGATGCTGGAAGGATCTGAATTAAGCGATGCCCTGCTGGTCAGAACCAACTTCCGGGGTGCAACCATGGATGAGGCCGACTTAGATGGTTCCGATCTATCTTTTGCTGATCTGAAGGGTGCCATTCTTGTCGGGTCCGACATAACCGGCTCGAATCTGACCGGTGCGGATCTTCAAGGAGCAGATCTGGGCCAGGTTCGTTTGCTAAATGCGATTTTGGCCGGAGCAAATCTGGATTATGCAAACTTGACTGCTGTAAATCTATTCGATGCAGATCTTACGGGGGCCTCCTTATTCCGAGCTTATTTGAGGCGGGCTAACTTGCGCAGTTCGCTACTAATGCAAGCTAACCTCTCCGAGGCAGATCTCGTCGGAGCCGGTCTGACAGCTTCGGACATGACAGGTGCGAATCTTTTCAAGGCCAACTTAGAAGAGGCCAGGATGTCCGGTGCAAGATTAGTTGATGCAAACCTAAGCGCTGTCGATCTCATGGCTGCCAATCTCAGCGACTCAAATCTGACGGGCGCAAATCTAGCCAATGCCTACATGAGGCGGGTCATGCTGAAGGATGCAACATTGAAAGGCGCCAATCTGTCTGGGGCAGACCTGGTTGGGGCCAATATGATTGATGCGGATCTGTCGGATGCAGATCTTACCAGCGCAGATATCTCGGAGAGCCGCTGTCATGGCGCAAAGTTTGTCGGCTCTCGACTAATCAATTCCCGCATTGGGTTTGCCAATCTAACCGGTACAAACCTCAGCATGGCGAACCTCTCTGGATCGGATCTTGCTTCATCCGGTTTGGAGGGCTCCGATCTCTCCAAAGCGAGCCTATCTGGCGCAAACCTCGAAATTGCTAATATGCACAATACTAAACTTGCAGGAGCCAATCTGTCCGGCGCCAGTTTGCCTGGAGCGCACCTGGAAGATTCCGATCTATCGAACTGCGATCTTGAAAACGCCGATCTTACCGGCACATTGCTTAGCGAGTGTAATCTGACCGGCGCCAATCTGAACGGAGCCAGGCTCCAGGGTGCGGATCTCAGCCTTGCGATCATGGATGATGCATGTATGACCCGGACCAATATGATAGGCGCCAAAATGAGCTGGACGGATCTGGGCGATAGCAGTCTCACAGATTGCCAGTTCACCAGATCGGAACTCTTCGGCGCCAACCTTAGCAATTCCGACCTGGCCGGCTCGGACTTTACCAGGGCATATTTGGTGAGAGCTAATCTATCCGGTTGTACTCTGAAAGACGTCAACCTGGATTACGCCGACCTTACCGGCGCAAATCTGAGAAATGCCCATATGGACGGGATCAGACTTGCGAACGTATTTCTTAATGAAGCCGATCTATCCGGCGCGGACCTCACGGGATCTTATCTTTATGGCATGGACCTGAAGGACACTGTTTGGAGCATGGTGAACTTAAGATCTTCCAGCATAATCGTGATGAACTTTTTAAATGCAGATTTCAGCGGTGCCGACCTGCGGAAGGCCCGTTTTGCCCAAACCTATATGAATAACACAGACTTTTCCGGTGCGGATCTGAGTGGCGTTGTCTTTGACACATCAGCCTTCGAAAACACTGATTTTACAGGTGCTAACCTGCAAGGAATCAAGTACGATTCCATAGCACTTGGTTTTTTTGCGGTGTCAAAACTTGATGGTGCCAAGATAAGCGCGGATCTGCAAAAGGATCTGGAAAAATTGCGGGCAGGGAAAATAACTTGACCCTGACCTCCTTTCCTCACCCACAAGACAGTCCCAACTTTCGTTTACACAACGATCCATTGTGATAATGCAAATTTTCAGGGATAGTTAAAAATAAAGAGACGCATAAGTATTGCTAAGTCATTTGACAGGGTGGATATAAATTATGTATTTGCGAGCCTTGATAATATTCGTTATCGGATTTTTTCTGATCGCCTTTCTGGTAACTTGTTCCTTGGCATCTGAAGAAAAGACATCGAAGCAAGTTCTAATTCTTGCCTCTTATAATCCTGGCTTGAGGTGGACCGATTCCATTGGCAGCGAGATAGAAAATCAATTAGCCATATTCTATCCCACCGCAGATTTCTTTTTTGAGTATATGGATACCAAGAAGCAGGCACCTACAAAGAATCGCCTGGCCGAATTGTTGGAATTATATCAAAATAAGTACCATGATAGCCATTTCGACGTGATCATCTGTTCGGATGACGATGCCTTCCAGTTCCTGCGAAACAACAGAGACGAGCTGTTCCCCGGAAGCCCTGTGGTCTTTTGCGGAGTTAACTTCTTCGAAGACAAAATGCTCGCCGGCAAGAAGGGCTTCACAGGCGTAGTGGAGGCGTTCGATTTGCCGGGCACTCTTTCTCTGATGCAAAGCCTGCATCCGAATACAAAGCAAATCGTTATTGTTAATGATCGGACCGCCACCGGCAAGGCTAACCTCGAGGTCGTGAACCAAACCCTTCCCAATCTTAGCACAAATATAAGCTTCGCTATATGGGATAACATGACGGTAGAGGAGCTGCAACGAAATGCGTCGTCTCTGCAAGAGGGCAGTTTGCTTCTCCTCTTGAATTACAATCGCGACCGAGTGGGGAGAGTTCTGACTCATGAGGAGAGCGCATGGCTTCTGCGAAGCGCGAGCAGGGTTCCGATTTATGGTACGCGGGACGTTTATATGGGCTTTGGTGTGCTTGGGGGAGTGATTACCACTGGTCCTGTCCAGGGCAGCCTGACCGCTGACCTCGCTCAACGCATTCTGCGGGGCGAATCTGTGGACAGCATCCCTGTAGTAAAAACGCTACCCAAATATTACATGTTCGATATGATTGAACTGCGACGCTTCAATATTAGTCTATCAGATATTCCTCCGGAGAGCATATTCGTTAATCAGCCATTCCACTCTCGTTCCGATTTCGCTGGTAAGAACCTGAGTGGCTTGGATTTGTCCGGGACGGACTTGATTCAGTCTGATCTGCAAGGATCTGATCTTCGCGGGACGAACCTGAGCCGATCCCTTTTGATGTATTCCATCATCTCCAACGCCAAGCTTTCAGGAGCAAATCTCAGCGAAGCAATTATGGTTGAAGCTGATCTTCATGGCTCCGATCTTTCCGATGCAGATCTCCGACGTGCCGTCATGCCGTTATGCAATTTGTCTGGCTCAAATCTGACCAAAGCAAATCTAACAGGCGCCATGCTACCGGCTGGCTACTCAATAGGCTCAAATCTGAATAGCGCAGACCTATCAGGTTCCCTTATGGATCAATCATTTTTGGATAATTCAACTCTGGTTGGTGCCAAAATGAATGGCGCCAGCTTGTGGGCCGTGAAAATGAGTTCTGCGAATTTTACAGGAGCAAGCTTCATAAGAGCACAGATGGTGCGTTCTACCTTCGAGAATTCCCTATTGTTTGGTGCAAATCTGACAGGAGCAAGTCTGGTTGGCGCGAACCTGCTCAATGCCAGCATCTCCAATGCAGACCTCTCCGTGGCGGATATCTCTGAGGCACGCTGTGGCGGAGCAAATTTCTCAGGCTCCAAGCTGGCTAAATCAAGATTGGGTTTTACAAATCTGACCGGTACAAATCTCAGCATGGCGAACTTCTCTGGCTCATATCTTGTGGCTTCAAGTCTGGATGATTCCGATCTCACGAAAGCGGATCTCTCCAATGCGAACCTAGAAAATTCCTTTATGCACCGAGTCAGGCTTGTTGAGGCCAAGCTATCCGGCGCCAGTTTGCCCGGAGTGAGCCTGGATGATTCAGATCTCTCGAACTCTGATCTTGAAGGTGCCGATCTTACCGGCGCATCGCTTAGCGGGTGCAATCTGACCGGCGCTAATCTTAATGGTGCCCGGCTTCTGGGTGCGGATCTTAGCCTTGCTACTATGGAAGGCGCATATATGACCCGCACCAACATGATCGGTGCCAAAATGAGCTGGGTGGATATGGGTGACAGCAGTCTCACCGATTGCCAGTTCACCAGAGCGGAACTCTTTGGAGCCGACCTGAGCAATTCCGACCTGACCGGCTCGGACTTTACCCGGGCATATTTGGTGAGAGCTAATCTATCCGGCTGCACTCTGGAGGATGTCAACCTGGATTACGCCGACCTTACCAGCGCGAATCTGAGAAATGCCGAACTGAGCCATTTCAGACTCGACAACGTATTTCTGAATGATGCAGATCTATCCGGCGCAGACCTCACGGGATCTTACCTTAATAGCATGACCCTCGAGGGAACCATTTTTAGCAAGGCGAAATTAGGATCATCCCGCATAACTATGCTGAACCTATTAGGAGTAGATTTCAGCGGTGCGGATCTGCGGAAGACTCATTTTGCTCAGACCTATTTAAACGCAACCGACTTTTCCGGTGCAGATCTCAGTGGGGCCGTCTTTGACACCTCAGCCTTCGAAAACGTTGATTTCACTGGCGCAAATCTGAGTGGGGCAGTCATTGATACGTCAGCCTTAGAAAACGTTGATTTCACTGGCGCAAATCTGCAGGGTATCAAGTACGATTCCACAGCGCTTCAGTTCTTCGCTGTGTCCAAACTGGATGGAGCCAAGATGAGCGCTGATCTGCAAAAAGATCTGGAAAAATTGCGGTCAGGGGAGATTACCTGACCGCATTTTTTTGATAATAACCTTTATCATTTTCTTGGAGCAATCAATTATACGCAGGTGTGATGTTGAATGGAGCTGGTTTGATTGAAATGCATGTCGATTGTAATTCTTTGTTTTCTTCTTCTAGTTGGCTTAGCTGGAGCTGACGGAGTTGCAGGCGCAAATAACTCCTCAGGAGAATCCGAACTAAATGCGACTCTGCTGGATTTCGGCCCTGTTGGGGACCATGGCTGGACATATGAAGCCCATGTGGGCGCATCCAAAATGGCACAGAACCTATCATTTGTCAACCTCTCCGAGAGAGAAAATGCGGCAGGTTCTGACGCACCCCAAATATTGAGAGAATACGCCAATAATGGAGCTAAGCTGATATTCTGTCACAGCTACGACTTCATAGATGCCATCAAGGAAGTAGCTCCAGAATATCCGGATGTCATTTTCATGTGGGGCGGCGGGACGGAAAAGCTGGCTTCAAATGCCGGAGTTTATTACGAAAGGATTTATGAGGCACAGTATCTCGCCGGAATAGTAGCGGGCAATATGACCAAGACGAACAGGATTGCTTTTGTGGCTGCGTTGCCCACATCCCAGGTAATAATCGGCATCAATGCCTTTGCGAAAGGTGTAGCATCCTCCAATCCTCGTGCTAAGGTGTACGTAGAGTGGATCGGGGACTGGTATAACCCGGGAAAAGAGCGGGCAGTGGCCTTATCACTAATCAGTAAAGGTTGCGATATCATAACCCACTGGTCCGATTCCGATGCGACGGGTCAAACGGCTGATGAGATGAATATCTACTTCATATCCTTCGGCTCAGATGTCGGCAGGTTTTCTCCTCGCGTTTACCTTACGGGCGCTGTCTGGAACTGGCAGCCCATTATGACCGATATCGTAGAATCTGTGCGTAATGGAACATGGGATTCGCGTCCTGGCCAGGATTGGTGGTACGGACTGGCTGAAGGTGGAGTGGAGCTGGCACCTTTTGGAAACAAGGTTCCCGGCAATGTCCGATCTTTGGTGGACGAGAAGCAAAAGGATATTGTGCAGAAAAAACTGGCAATATTCCCTGGCATGAGCGATGAAGAGCTGAAAGAGATGTATTATCTCGAATCAAATGTTGTGGGCGAGCTGCCTAAATCATAGGCGTTTTCTTTTTCTGTATTGGCGTGACTTATCTCGTTGTCCACCCGGATGGGTTCATGCCATATTAAAATTTATAGTATAAGTGCATACAATCATACTATGACTGTTTCTGCGATACGATTGGCTCTTGGGGTGTGTTTGCTTTTCGTTTTGCTCTCTATAATTTCATCTGCAATTGAAGAAAATCCTCCTGGCCAAGTTTTGTTTAAAGACCATGCACTGCTCAATGGCATGAACCTGAGCGGCATGAATTTGTCTGGGGCCAGCCTGAATCATTCTGAGTTGCAAGGATCAGATCTTCGCGGGACGAACCTCAGTCGATCCTATTTGATACAGGCAATCCTCTCCAATTCCAGGCTTATCGGAACCAATCTTAGTGGCGTATTCATGCCGGCCGTTGATCTTCTCGGCTCGGATCTCTCCAACGCCAATCTCCGAAATGCCTACCTGCCTATCAGCTACTTGATCGACTCAAATCTGACCGGAGCTGATCTATCTGGCTGCTTTATGGATCAGGCCATGTTGGATAATTCAACTCTCATCGGTGCCAGGCTGAATGAGGCCAGCTTGTCGGCGGCAATAATTAGTTACGCAAATCTGGGTGGAGCAAGTCTGGTAAAAGCATTCATGAACCGGGCCACTTTCCAGCAATCTCAATTGATTGGGGCCAATCTGAGCGGAGCAAGCCTGGTCGGGTCGAACCTGATTAATGCCACATTCTCCAATGCAGACCTCTCCGGTACGGATATTTCTGAGTCGCGCTGTTCGGGCGCAAATTTCTTTGGCTCAAGACTGGTCAAATCAAAATTGGGTTTTGCCAACCTGACCAGTACAAACCTGAGCCGTGCAGACCTATCCGGATCATATCTTATGGCTTCCTGTCTGGACGGCTCCGATCTTTTCCAGGCGGATCTAGCCGGAGCGAACCTGGAAAATGCCTTAGTGCATAAAGTTAGGCTCGTTGAAGCCAAACTAACAGACGCAATTTTAGCCAGAGCGCATTTTGAGGATTCTGATCTATCAAATTCGTATCTTGAAAAGGCCGATCTTACCGGTGCTTTGCTCAGTGGGTCCAATCTGACTGGTGCCCATATGATGGGCGCCAGGCTCCTGGGTGCTGATGCAAGTCTTGCTGTCCTGAGAGGCGTGGATCTGAGCAGAGCAAACCTGGTAGGTGCCAGACTAAATTGGGCGGATCTTGGAGCAAGTGTTCTCAAGGATTGCCAATTCTCCAGAGCAGAGCTATTTGGGACCGACCTGAGCCACTGTGATCTCAGCAACTCGGACTTCACAAGGGCATACTTGCCAAGGGCCAAGTTGCATGGGTCTAACCTCCGAAACACAAAATTAGACAACGCAGATCTTAGCGATGCAGATATGTCTGAGGCAGATCTTGGGGGTGTCCAGATCGTTAAGGCGGATCTGGATGAGGCCAACTTATCCGGGGCTGAACTGGCCGGGTGTAAAATGGAATCCATGAACTTAAGGGGGACCGTTATGCAGAGAGCTGAATTGAGGTCGGCAAGCTTCAATTGGATGATACTTAATGAGGTTGATCTTCGGGGTGCAGACCTAAGAAATGCCAAATTTGACGCGGTTTTCCTGGAAAATGTAAACCTTTCAGGGGCTGATCTGGGAAACGCCGATTTAAATAGGACCGCGCTGGTGAATGTTGATCTGAGTGGGGCGAATCTGGTGGGGATAAAGTATGATGACCTGATACTCCCCATGATTGCGAGTTCAAGACTCGATAACGCTAAAATGAGTGCGGATATGCAAAAGGATCTTGAAATGTTGAGGTCAGGACAAGCCTGACCCATCATATTCGCCAAATTGCATTATTAAAATCAGGACGCATCCTGCGTGGGTCCCAGCTCTTCCTCCACTTTGTCCAAGAACTGCTCCATCAAGCCTTGAATCTGAGAAAACCGGTCTGGATGAGCCGACAGCTCTTCTGGCCTTTGCACATAGGGCCCCTTGGTCAACTCGTCGGCACAGTTCTGGAGCAGGTGATCGATGCTGTTCTGCGAAGACTCCAGGTGAAACTGCAGACCTATGGCTTTTCCATGCACAAAGGCCTGATTGGAGCAGGCCCGGCTCTCTGCCGTTCGCATCGAACCGGGAGGGATCTCGAATGTGTCGCCATGCCAGTGCAGTGCTGTAAACCTCTCAGGCAGGACTGCGAAGAACGGGGATGCGCTCCCTTCTTTCGTAAGGCTTACCTGGAACCAGCCGATCTCTTTGTTCTCGTTTTTACGCACAACGCCGCCCAGCACATCGGCCATGAGCTGAGCGCCCAGGCAGATGCCCAGAACGATCTTGCTGCATGCTATGGCTTGACTGATGAACTCCTTCTCCCTCGCCAGCCAGGGGTATTTATCATGCTCGTAGATATTCATGGGTCCACCCATGATTATCAGCCAGTCGAAATAGGCCATTTCCGGCAGTGCCTCGTCCGAAAATAGCCGCGTGCTGGAGAGATAGTGACCGCGGGATTTGGCCCAGGCCTCGATATTGGCCAGATCTTCGAAGGGGACGTGTTGAAGGTAGTGAATTCTCATGGCGAGCGCCTCATCTGTCGTCTCTCTTTTTCCCCGATTGGTATTTGATCTTCACAGTCTGGAATGGACTCTATGCTCCGCTTTGGCCAGGCGAACGCTGCCTTCCTCTTCTAGATGCTTTTCCAGATCAGGCGGCGGGCTTTTACTGATGGGGATTTTGCTGGAGAAAAAGGCTCCTTCCTTCAGGATGGCATAACAGAATAATCCCAGCTCTCTGTCGTAAACCACGGAGTATCCTTCTTCCGTCTCGTATTGAGCATAAAACTCGTCACCGTGGACTACCAATTTAACTTCCTGCCCCTTCTCTTGTGGGAAGGTCAGCTTCTCACCAAATATCGCGCTCATAACTTCAGGAGACCTTGCGGATTCTTTTCTTTTTGCACAAATAGTCACCCTGAAAAATATTTAAATTTTTGCTTTTCGAAACCCTCTTATGGGGCCAAATCCTCTCTTCTGTTTATGAAACCTGGCATTAGCCCGGACTATCTCATCTACGGTGCAGGGGCCATCGGCAGTGTACTTGGCGGATTTCTGCATAAAATCGGTCGCAGTGTGACATATGTCGGCAGAGGCGAGCATTTTCGGGCTTTTTCCGAGAAGGGTTTAAGGATCACGGGCATCTGGGGGGAACACCAGGTCCCGGGAAAGGATGTGCAGATTCTTTCTACTCCTGTTCCGAAAAAGCAATTTTCCGTCATCCTGCTCTGCGTAAAATCAAAGGACACGGTGGCATCAGTTGCGCAGGCGAAACCGCTGCTCAAAGCGGACGGCATCATGGTCTCCATGCAAAACGGCCTGAACAACTGGGAGGCCATCGCCAGTTCGGTGGGAGAAGATCGCACCGTAGGAGCGCGCGTCATCTTTGGTGCCGAGATTCTTGATCCGGGCCGCGCTAAGGTCACCGTCAACGCCGATGATGTCCTGCTCGGCGAGCCATTCCTGCCTGTGAACCGGCCGCTTTTAGAGACATTGCAGGAGGATCTTTCCTTCTCCGGTATTCCTTGTAGAATTGTTAGCAAGGATGACATTTGGGCGGCCCTTTGGGGAAAGGTGCTCTACAACAGTTCCTTGAATCCTCTGGGCGCATTGCTTGGGGTGGCTTATGGAAATCTGGGCGAAAATGAAGCGACGAGAGGCATCATAAAGGTCATAATTGAGGAGATCTTTCTTGTGATGAGAGCCAAAGGGGTAAAAGCTCCTTATCAGGATGCAGATGAGTATTACCATTATCTACTGGAAAGGCAGCTTCCTCCCACAGTGGATCACCGCGCCAGCATGCTGCAGGATATTTTGTTGGGACGACAAACGGAGATCGATGCCTTGAACGGGGCCATCTCCCAGTATGCCAGGGATTATGGTGTCTGCACACCCTATAATGATCTTCTCACTGCCCTGATCAAATTTAGGGAGACGAAGAAAGCTTTTTCATCTATCCCTGACCATTATTAATGGGAGTGTGAGAATATTGTCCGGGAGTGAAAGAACGCAGGAACTGACCGACATACTGAAAACCATAACTGAGGAGATGCAAAAGGCCTTATCCGCCAGGACATCTGTGGGCGATCCGGTCACCGTGGAGGGCAAGACCGTCATTCCCCTCATGAGCGTGGGCATGGGCTTTGGTGCTGGTTCAAGCTCAGGAAAGGTTGACAATCCGGGTGGAGGCGGCGGTGCACTAGGCATGAAGCCCGTTGCCGTGATAATAATCGACCAGGATGGTGTGCGAGTGGAGCGGCTGAGGGAGGCCCAGCACACTTTGATCGAGCACGTGGCCCAGGCGGTGCCAAAGCTTCTGGAGGGCTTGGCTCACAAGAAAGAGACGCATGTGCAGATTAAGGGTGATGATGATCGGTCCTGAAACGCACAACTGGGATCCAGCCGATTACCTGAAAAGCTCATCCGCCCAGTACAATTGGGCCATGGCTCTGATAGCCGGGCTGAAGCTTCACGGCGATGAACGAATCCTTGATATAGGATGTGGAGATGGCAGGATCACAGCCCACCTGGCCGGTCTGGTGCCCAATGGCAGTGTCCTTGGGGTGGATCTCTCGCCTGAGATGATCTGCTTTGCAGCCGACCAGCATGGCAATCACCTCAATCTCTCTTTTCAGGTAGCAGATGCCTCGGAGTTGCACTTTTCTGAAAAATTCGATCTGGTCGTGTCCTTTGCTTGCCTGCACTGGATTAAAGATCATTTGTCTGTCCTGAAATCCGTCCAGCAGAGCCTGGTGCCTGGCGGTCGCTTTCTAATGCAGTGCGGGGGAAGAGGAAACGCCGCCCGGATCCTGGATCTAACCGGCGATCTTACTACAAGCCCGCTATGGGAAGAGTACTTCTCAGGCTTTTCCTTTCCCTACAACTTCTACGGACCGGAAGAGTACGGAACCTGGCTGGCGGAGGCGGGCCTGCGGCCCCTAAGGGCGGAACTGGTTGCCAAAGACATGATTCATCAGGGTCAAGAGGGCCTGGAGGGTATCATCAGGAATACGTGGCTGCCCTACACGGAGAGGCTGCCTGTCCATTTGCGGGATGAGTTCGTAAAAGAGATCGCAGGAAGGTATCTGGAGAGGTATCCTCTGGATGAGAACGGCCAAGCTCACGTGCAGATGATGCGCCTGGAAGTGGAGGCGGAAAAGCCAGGCGCAGGCGAGGCAGCATGCCGCTAATGGCACCTATAACATACTTAATAGCTTTCAATCTCGGCTAGTTATTTAAGGATGCAGTTTGCATTATCTCTTATGGATTTGTCCGCGCTGCTCCTGGTTCTTCTGGCGGTATTCATAGTAATCGTATTCTACTTCATTACTATATACAACCGTCAGCAAAGTTTGAAAAACGGTGCTTTCGCTACCCTTTCTCAGATCCGGGTGGCCATGAAGAAGCGGCTGGACATGGTAGAGCAGCTGGTGGACATGGTGAAAAGCTATGCCCATTTCGAGAAAGAGACACTGGAAAAGATAACCCGCATGCGGACAGATCTATCGAACGCAGATCCAGGAGACATTCGTAAGATCAACAGTGACAGCTTGAGCCTGCTGGCCGACATCAGGGCAGTGGCGGAGAGTTATCCCGCTCTCAAGACCTCTGATGCCGTTATCAATACCATGAATGCTATTCGCGATGTGGAGGATGAGATCTCCCGGCACAGGTACACATACAACAATATCATCCAGGAGCTGAATACTATGATCGACACCCTTCCTTCCAGCTTCGTCGCCTCCTCGGCCGGGCTAACCAAGCAGGATTACCTCAGTTTCGAGGTGGATGAGTTGCGCCGGGCGGGCTATCTGACATCCGAGGAGATCGAGCCTCGCCGGCCTGATGCTGGATGGAAATGAAAATGGGCGAAGAGCGTCAAGCTGCGGCCTTGATAGGGCTGGTCTTCCTGGTAGGTCTTCTCGGGCTCTTCTTAACCGGAGGCATTCCCGGAACGGGTGGATCGTTTGCTCCCGGCATCAGTCTTGGTGATGTTTATGTGGACAGCTACAAGGCCGATATTTATCTGAACGGGACACTGGCGGAGCAGTTCGTCTATGATATTGGGGCCTCGGAAAAATATAAAATGCTCTATCGTTCCTGGAAGATGCCACTATCTTCGCAAAGCATGAACTCTCCTTATGTTTCCTTGCTCGAGATATCGCCGCCACAGGGCACAGTGCCTTACATGAAAGACCTGGATGGCAAGGTTACGCCTCTCTCGTCTCAAGCGAAAAATTACACTGAGAGAATTGCAGATCTGGCCGGGGTTAACGAGGCGGGATGCCTGCAGCCGCAGATGTTTTCCGCAGGAAAGTACCGCATCGATTATCGTTTCCTCATCCATCCCCTCCTGGAGTGCGACCAGGAATTATGCCACTGGAATTTTAGGCTGGCAGATGATCATCTTCCTTATCGTCAAGTTTCCATCTACATTCATGATCCCGACGATCTGCTGGTCTCACTCTTCCCCCATCCAAAGATGGACTATCGCCGGGAGGGCGATGCCTGGGTCATCACCGGTCGCAGCTCCAAGGATGAAATGATCGAGTTGGAGATGCTTCTCCGTCCCGAGGCCTCTCGCCATATCGATGGTTTTCCCAGGCAAGTGCCGGATGTAAAGGGCAAGACCCTTTCCGCTCAAGGATCGGACTATGACCTGCTCTTGCCTCTGCGGGCATTGATCCTTCTCTTTCCTTTTGCCCTTTTGGCTGTGTACTACCGATTCGGGCGAGAGAAACGCTATGTTGTTCCCAAAACGTTGAGCTATGTTCCATGCAAAAGAAAGCCGTGGCTGGTAAATTTAGTCTTTAAGGGCGACGCCTTTGACTTTGATCGGGATGGTTTTTATGCCACCCTTCTGGATCTGCACCGGCGTGGCGTCGTAGAGATAGACTCCGCGGCAGGCATAAGGATAAAACTATTGCAGCCAGAGCAATTGGGCGATGACGACTACGAGCAGAAGGTTCTGAATTTCTTAAAGGACAACTCCTCCAATGGTGTCTTCAATGCTCGAGCCTTTGAGGATAGTGTAGATTCCCTGCAGAAATCCGGCAGCACATCCTTGCTGCAAGAGATGCATGAGGCTATGGACGGCCTTCTTAGATATAACAATCAGGATGCTGCCTGCGAATTTGTGGCGGGAAGAAGCCTGCGCTGCGTTGCAGGTATTCATTTCCGGCCAAGATATTTGATCGCCATTCTCTATTTCGCTCTATTCGTTTTTTTCTTTTTAGGCGGATTTGGCATCCTGTCCCATTCATTAACTGCACCTCTCCTTATCCTTCTGGTCCAGTCCTCTGTAGTGGCCTTTGCCCCCTCTGCTCTTTTAGGAAGATGGAAGCAGGACTACTACAAGGAGAAGCTGGAGTGGGATGCCTTCAGGGATTTTTTGTCTGACTATGCCATGATAAAAAAGTACGCACCCGAAGACCTGATCATATGGAAGGAATGGCTGGTCTACGCAACTGCCCTGGGTGTGGGGGATAGAGTGATGCAGGCCATGGCCGATCTGAACCTTCACATTCCAGAGGCGTTAGCCGTGCAGAGCATGCATACTCACTTCAGCCATGCCTACTCCTCCAGCAGTCCACAATCGAGCGGCTCAGGCGGGAGTGGGGGCGGCTTTGGTGGCGGAGGAGGTGGAGGCGGGGGCGGCGGCGGAGCTAGGTGATGATGACATAAAATGTACCGTACAAGAGAGCGGGCAATGAGTATTACTTTATCAGATGATAATGATGGACGGTGGCGATCAGGGGCCTGATGTGGATGGCCTAGATACTCCAAAAGCCATTATCCAAGGTACTTACATGGAGATTAGGGCTTTTGAGCTTGCTTATCATAGGATCAAGGCCAAAAGATCGCCCTTGATTGTGGATAATAGGATCGCGATGGAGGCTTAGAAGGGTATCCATTCACATTCGCGAAGAGCTTTTCCTTGCTCGATTTAAGGTCTATGAGTGTCGTTTCTATTATAATAGCAAGTAAATAGTATTTTCATCCTCGGATAGAAAAACAAACGTGAACGTTGCCAAGGGAAACGGTTAGTTCCATGAAACTTTTATCACATCCGCTATCAAGTAGATTCAGTATGATGCTCAATGTCCACAAGGCAGCTAAAAGCAGGTATACTCCAGCCACCGCGTTTCTATTACTGAATAATTTAGATTGGGGTCTATTCGTATATTGTTTATATCCTAATACTTTTTCAAGCTCTATTGCTCTTTTCGAATAGGTTGACCAGTGAGCTGTGATCCGAGTCGTCATCACAAGGAATAAAATAGATAATGACAGACCTATTATCGCTAAAGCGACTTTAAGAGATTGAGTGGATTTCGTATCACCAAATGCCAAATTAATCATGGCTATATTTATCACTACGAAAACAGTTAACTGAGAGAATTGAAGGTTTCCATAATGTCTGAGGTTATTGCTTACATCTTCATATTCTTTTTGGGGATTTCCAATTATCATTGAACCACCGGTTAAGATCTTCCATCTTCAGCGCCGACGCCAGCCTTTTTTCTTTGCGTCTTCCTGTGATGGTGGCAAGACTTTTAAAATCGTTGCTTTGGTCAGCCATCCCACAGCCATCAAGCCATCTGTAGCCGTGTCCGGTCATTCCATCTGCCTGGGCAATCATTTTTTTGCTAGTTTTTCTAGGTAAGCGGCCATCTTCTGAGGTGTTGATACATCTTCATCAATAACGTTACCTGGTCCTCTACCTGTAACCGCAAGATCGCCTTCTTCAGTTCGCAAATCGCCCCATGATGTTAGCTGAAGATCAAGTACGAATTTCCTGCCATTTTGAATTATCCAGCGTTGACCCATAAGCTGAGAAACATCCCAAAATATCCCTTCTGTTATATATTTTCCAGTTACCTTATCTCTTAAATATCTGATTGTAAGATGGTTGTAACCAATCTCTCTACCCCATCTGTACATATCGCCTATAGCTTTCTCAGGACCATTCCATCCAGGAATATGCGGTAAATTGAGTTCATCGATCATTCTTTATGCACCTACAACTTATTAAATCTTGGAAGATTTAAATTTTTCCTATCTTTTTTTCGAGAACATCCGCAGAGCTGCCTTCTCTCAATTTGATATGAAAATCCCTTTCGTTCCGGTCAATTTTCATGCTCATGGGTGCCCAATCGGGCATGAAGGTTTCTTGGTTTGGTAGATTAAAAGTCATGCTTTGGCTCCGCTAACTTTTCTATCATCTTCTATAACTACGTCAAAATTGCCTAGCAGAATTCTGTATAATTTAAGATTCACTTCTAAGAAATAGGCAAGTGTCCAGAGCTTACTTTCCTCCGTGAATTCTCCCTGAAGTAACCCCAAAAGCTTCAACCCAACATTCGTGCAATGATATAGCTCTTTTAGCATAAGTCGGTCAGTAGTATTATTGATGGTGTCTCTATAATATATATTTGTTAAATCTTCTACATATTTAATTGTCCTATCGTATTTATACGAACCATATGGATGCTCCCCACGTTCGAATTTCCTTGCCTTTTCCGACAATAAATGAATTATTTCCTTAATGCAATCGCTGCCATCTGTAGGACCGTCTCCTGATCCATATAACCGGTTAATAAAATCTCCTTTGCCATAATTGCCGAGAATATCTACGTAGATCGCGCCAGATAATTCGACTAATCGCCCAATAATTGCTAACGATGAATGCTCTACCCGTACTCTTGCCGTGTGATTTAGTACCAGTATTGTTAGAAGTCCACCAGCGGCCGCGCCTGCAAGCACTCTAAAAATAGTACGTGTTTAGCTTCCTATCAATCATTCCAAAATTTACCACAAAATGTTTTTAGACCAGAAAAATTAAATAATGCGATGTTAATAC
>JBATEC010000206.1:0-4343 GCA_049663825.1 Methanothrix sp.
GCACAGATCAGTCGAGAGGATTGGTTTTCGGTAGCTTGATGGAATTTAGGATTTTTTTAGTCCATACCCGGCCCACTCTTTCCCGACCGCTTTGAGGCTTTGCAGCCCGCGCGGAAGGCCCCGAAAGCAGCAGTCTCCCGCCGCGGCGGCGTTGGCCAGCCGCTACTCGCCGCGCCACAGCTCCAGGCCCCCGGACGCGCCCGTGACCCGTTGGTCGATGCTCGCGCGGGTGGACAGGCTCTTGCCTTCCCCTTGTGACCGATGCGCTCGGCAGTGTGACCTGTTATAAATATAACTTCCCTCAGCTATTATCACTATGAAATACACAGTTATTCTCGAACCGCAGGATGAGGGGGTTATACGGTTCGATGCCTCGAATTGCCTGGTGCCATAAGTCAGGGCGAGACGAAAGAGGAAGCTCTGGCAAACATAAAGGAGGCAATTGGGCTTGTAATAGAAGTTCTCAGCCAAGATCTGATGGTGCGCTCCAATGCTGAGATCCTGAAAGTGGAGCTGGCCGATGTCTGTTAAGCTCCCGGTAATCTCGGGAGAACGGATGATTAAGATCCTGGTCCGAGAGGACTTTACTGTGAGAAGGCAGGCAGGGAGTCACGTAGTCCTTCAGAAAGGATATTTCGAACCAATCGGGCATTTCTGTCGAAGATCTTCTCAAATAGGACCTAAGCGTTGCGAATGATTTCCCGCAATGGGAATAGCCGATTCAATCTCCCTTTCTCCAAATCCTGATGATAAGTGCAATTCCCACCAGGTTAATGGCCAGGATGAGTATGATTCCGATTATCCTCTTCCATTCTCCCTGAGGCGCAGCCTTGCCGGCCAGATCCATCGCCACGTCCCCGTTCACCAGTACGGACCACTCTTTTCCGCCCGCCTTGAGGCTGTACAGCCCGCGCGGCAGTCCCCGGAAGCGGCACTCTCCCGCACTGCCATTGGCCAGCCACGCCCCACCGCGCCAAAGCTCAAGGCCCGCGGGCGCGCCCGTCACCCTCAGATCGAAGCCCTCGCGGATGGGCAGGCTCGTGCCTTCCGAGGAACCGGACGAAATATTCAGGATGCTGAGCACTGTAGGCGCGATGTCCACCTCTGACCAGCGGCCGCCCAGGTTCAGCTCCTCCACACCCGGCCCCAGGAAGACCAGAGGAACCCGTAGCGCCTCCGGCCTGGCCGCAAACTTCTCAGCCGAGTGCCCGCCCTTGCCCGTCGCAGAAGGAAAGACCATGCCGTGGTCGGCGGTGACGGCCAGAAGCACGTTGCTTTTGCGGCAGATCTCTGCCAGTCGGCCCAGCGGCACGTCCAGAGCGGCGACCACTTCACGATAGCCGTCCGCGCCCAGGTTCTGCCCGGCGCTGTCCACCGCGCCCACGTTCACCAGCATGAGAAAGCGCTGGCCGGAGAGGTTTTGGATGGTGTCCGCAACTAC
Organism: Methanothrix sp.; assembly: GCA_049663825.1. Classification (GTDB taxonomy): domain Archaea; phylum Halobacteriota; class Methanosarcinia; order Methanotrichales; family Methanotrichaceae; genus Methanothrix. The sequence continues at coordinate 1,442 of JBATEC010000206.1, forward strand.
GTCCAGCGCCCAGCGATTGTATCCGGCGTAGCCCGCTACGCCCTGGGGCGCAGCGTAACTGTCAAACCTGTCCCGCCACACCTGAAATCGGTATCTCAGGCCCGGCGGAGCGCAGGCGCGAAAGCCGGGAATAGGCTCGGCCCCGTGCAGGGCGTTTTCCCCGAGATAGAGAACGCCGTCCATCTCCTGCAAGACTGGCATGGCGTCTCCGCGCTCCAGCACTGCCAGGCAGAGGTAGCCCTCGGCACGCGCCGCGTCGAATATGGTAGGGCCGAGACGGTCTGGATTCGTCCCCGAATCGCCCGTGATGAGAATGCTATGGCTCTGGGTAGTCTCGGGCACAGGCACCCGCACGTCCACGGCCCGCGCTCCGCCGCCTGTCAAATTGAAGAGAATGACGCCTTCCAGCGCCGAGCCGTCCAGGGCATAGGCGCGATGCTCAGGATAGACGTAAGACGCACCGAGGCCGTCCACCACCAGGAGTACTGCGCCAGCCGGCTGGGCCACTGGCCCCACCTGCACATCTACGGCACTGCCTACACCAGGTGTCAGAAATAGTAGTAATAATAAAAAAATAGAGAAACTGATCATCAAAGATCTGCAGATCTCTAGAAGTCCGTCATGACCCGGTACTGGTCGATCTCCGTCTGCTTGAGACCCGTGAGGAACTGCTCGGCCATGTCGCGAATATCTCTGGAACGGGTTATGGCCCGGCCCACTACGAGGATGTTCGCGCCTGCCGCGAGAGCCGCTCCCTCGGTATCCACGCGAATGCCGCCTGCCACAGCCACCAGCAGCCTGCGTCCTTCTTTGGCCAGGCCCTGAATTTCGCGAATGTCATTCCAGGCGTGCGCGCTCTTCTCCATGTCTATGGCCCGGTGCAGCTCAACCACGTCCGGCAAAACTTCGAGCCCCTTCAGAACGGCCAGCGGATCGGGCACATTGAGCATATCGATGATGCTGTAAATACCGGTCTTCCTGGCCTCCCGGATGGAAAGCTCCAGCGTCTTCTTGGGGGCGAGTCCGGATATGACCACGGCATCAGCCGCAGAGTCCGCAGCCAGGCGCACCTCCAGGTTGCCGGTATCCAGGGTCTTCAGATCCAGGATGACAAAGGCACCAGGCCTGATGGCGCGAATCTCCTTGACCACGCTGATGCCCAGCATCTTGACCAGAGGAGTTCCCACCTCGATGAGAATGTGATCGCTATCAGGCAAAGCTGCGAGCACGCGGCGCACCTCAGCCACATCCACCAGATCAAAGGCCACCTGCAAGTATGGCGGGTCCCAGAGCCGGGTGACCCGGAAGCCCATGATGGGATGAGTGGAGCGGTCCTTCTCGTAGAGCATCAGATCCACATCCGGGAATCCGGCCATAGCCCGCTCCAGGGCCAGCTTGGTTGCCCCGTAATTGTAGCGATAGATGGCGTCGTAGTCTTTTGCCAGGGGATGAATGAACACAGATACTATTACCAGCAGCTCCTCTGCCTTGTCCTTGGGAATGATGCCCTCGGCTACCGCATCCGCCACCGCCTTGGACACGGCCATCTGGGCCGGGCCGAAGATCTGGGCTACTTGATCCATATTCTTCACAGTAACTTTGGGTACTATGAGAGTGGACGGCTTGGCCGGCAGATTGGGCCGGATAACACCTAAAAGGGGCGTGTGCCCTGCCGAAAGCTGCGAAAGTGCGGAGGCAAAAGCCGTGGCTACCGGCCCCTCCTTATCTCCGATAATCAGATCGATATGAGCAATCTCAGGCTCCTTTCCAATGAGAGCCTCTCCAACTAAAAACAAAAAGATTCACCTCGAAAAGGTGGTGAGCAATCTCTCTATTTTAATCCTTTCTCACAAAGACGATTCCTAACGGATATGAAACTAAATAAGCTGCCAGTAAATAAGAGGTGCCAGCGCCAGCAGAGCCAGGCCCGTGGCCAGCCTCATTCCCACTCTATGATCCTTGCGGAAAGCGTCCACCTGCTCAGGGCTCATGCCCAGGGCAATTGCCCCGCCCAGGACGATGATGGGCAAAATTACCCCCAGGTTGAAGAAGAACAGATATGTCGCACCCTCAAAGTAGCTCCTGGCCGAGAGAAGATCCAGTATCGCGAAGTAGATGCCGACCAGACAGGGGGCTTTGACCAGGGAGAAGAGCGCCCCAATCAAGAAATACGAGCTGAAGCGGTTCTTATCAATCCCTACCTGGAAATACTTAAGCGCCCAGTCGGTGCGAAAGATGGAGGGCTTTCCCTGTTTTAGCCGCAGCGCATCCCAGACCTGGGAGAGGCCGGCCAAGAGGAGAAAGACTGTTAGGATATAGCGGAAGGCACTGGCGATCGCCTCGGTCTGCAGCAATTGCTGCATGCCCAGCCCAAGGAGTAGATACATGGTAAAGATGCCCAAGGAGAAGAAAACCACCATCATCACCAGCTCGCGTCTCTTTCCCGTAGAGGAGAGAACCGACGCCGCCAGGAAGACCAGAATGCCTAGCAGACAGGGGTTGAAGCCCGCCACCAGGCCCGCCACCAGAACGGCAGAGATGGTGTAAAGGGATATCTCCTGCAAATTCAGGCCCTGGCCGCTGGCTGCGCTCAGGTTCTGCTTTGTGCTCTCATTGCTGGGCAGGGTGAACGCAGCAGGAAGATTGGTGGTCTGGTTGGCCAGGGCGCCTTTGATGAGGCTTTCCAGCAAGGCATTGTCTCCCTCATAATCCCTATAGTTGATCACCTGCATTCCGATTATGATGGCAGGAACATCCTTGGCCCGATACTGCTTGATAATACGATGCCCCTCTTCGGAATAATAGTAGTACCCAGTGACATTGATAGGCATATCCAGCCCGATCTTCTCTAAAGCTCTCTCAGCAGCAGCGCATTTCGTGCATCCCGGGGACGTGATTATTA
>JBATEC010000207.1:0-5996 GCA_049663825.1 Methanothrix sp.
CTGTTGCACGTCTGATCCCCGGCGTTGGTTGGGTCCTATTGATCAATGACTTTTATAAACTTGGTACTTGGCTTTTAGACTGGGTTGATCCAAAAGATAATAGCGCAGAATATTGATATTATAACGACGGATCCAAAATCCATTCCGAAAAATATAGCATTCATAAGCAAACGGTAAGATGAGGATTAGGCTGATCCAATATTGGCCAATATTTCGAGCTAGCAATGAGGGGGAATAGGTATTGCAGTCAGATCTACGTGAGTCTAGCGAGTTTTCCGAATATGAAGACGGTTTCGGCATGCCCAAGATCCTGGTCGTCGGCTGCGGCGGAGCAGGCAATAACACAGTGAGCCGGCTGGCCAGGATGGGCCTTGCCGGCGCAAAGACCGTGGCCGTCAACACGGACAGCCAGCACCTGAAAACGGCCCAGGCGGATGAAAGAATCCTGATCGGGAAAAAGCTCACCCGTGGCATGGGCGCGGGCGGCGATCCGGAGGTGGGCAGAAAGGCGGCGGAGCTGGCAGCAGCCGAGCTGGAGAGCATGCTGCGGGGAGCCGACCTGGTCTTTGTGATCGCGGGCCTGGGCGGAGGCACGGGCACGGGATCGGCACCGGTCGTGGCCCGCCTGGCCAAAGAGCGCGGCGCAATTGTGGTGGCCATGGTGACGACGCCCTTTCACCTGGAGAGGGCGCGCATCTTTGTGGCCGAGGAGGGGCTAGAGGCGCTCTCCGGCTACGCCGACACCTCGATCGTCATGGACAACAACCGCCTCCTGGAATGTGCACCCCACCTGCCTTTCCAGCACGCCTTTTCCGTGGTCGACCAGATCATCGCCGAGATAGTGCAGGGCATCTGCGAGACCCTGACAAGTCCTTCACTCATCAATCTGGACTTTGCCGACGTTTGCACCATCATGAGTTCCGGGGGGGCCTCCTTCATGTTTGTGGGCGAGGGCAAGATGAAAAGCAGCCCTGAGAAGATCGTGCGCACGGCCTTGAAAAATCCGCTGCTCGACGTGGACTATCGCGGTGCCGGGGCCTGCCTTCTGCACATGACCGGCGGGCCGGATATGACCATGAAAGAAGCCGCCGCCATAGCCGGGGCCCTCACCCAGGAGCTGGACCCCAGGGCCAACGTCATCTGGGGAGCGAGGATCCGGCCCGATTTCACCGGAAAGGTGAGGCTGATGGCCATAATCACGGGCGTAAAATCTGCCCAGGTTCTGGCGCCCTCCCTGTCCCGGCGGTTTAGGCCACAAAGACAAAAGCAGATAGATGTGATAAAATGAGCGAGATGATGTTGCAGGTCCTGGCCCTGATGCTATCAATCGTCCTGGCAGTGGGCACCATCTTTGGTATACGCCTCTACCTGGAGATCTGAAAAGCAATGGGGCTTTTAGCCCTGCCCCTTTGGCGTCACCCTCTGAAACTTCCATAGCTTTTCCAGCCGGGCCGTGGCATCCACTCCCATCTTGGTGGTGATGCCCTCTCGGCTTCGCGGATCAAGGGTGCTGCCCCGCACATTCTGGTGGATCACGAGATCCTCATCTGCTCGCATGCGCGTGGCAATGGCAAATTCCAGGTCATGCGGATCGTAGATGTCTATGTCTGAATCGACCACCAGTACGTGCTTAAGCGAGCCGTGCGCCTGGAAGGCGGCTTCGATGACTTGCCTGGCATCCTCTTCCGTCTCCTTCTCGATCTGCACCACTGCGTGGAAGTAATTGCATCCGCCATCCGTCAGTATGACGTTCTTGACCTTTGCAACCTTTGAGGCTGCTTTGTAAATCAGCGGCTCGTAGGGCACGCCCATGAGCATCTTATGCTCGCCCCCCGCGGGGAGCAGGCCGTGGTAGATGGGCTCCTCGCACGTCATCATTCTGGTGAGCCGGATGACGGGCTCCTGCCGGACTAGGTCAGATGTGCCGGTGATGTCCACGAAGGGCCCCTCACGGGCTCGCTCTCCGGTGATGTAGCCCTCCAGCACGATCTCGGCATGGGGAGCGAGAACGCCGTTGTCCAGGCGCACCAGCTCCACAGGAGCGCCCCGCAGAGCGGCAGCATAGGAAAACTCCTTCTCAGGGGGAACGCGAGTGGAGGCAGCCATAAGCAGCAGCGGATCCACGCCAATGGCGATGGCCACGGGCACTTCTTCCCCTTTGGCCAAAGCCGCCTGGTAGAACTGATGGGTATGCCGACCTGGAACGAGACGCGCCGCCAGCCGGTCTTTGCCCAGGACCATGAGCCGGTGCACGCAGGCATTGAGTTTTCCCTCAAACTGGCTGACCACCACGGCTGAGGTGATGTAAGGGCCGCCGTCGCCTTTAAAATAGGTGAGAATGGGCAGCCTGGAGAGGTCGGGCGCAAAGACGCACTCCATAAAGGGCGAGGAGTCCACCTCGCGAATGGGACCATCGTAGCCGACGGCGGCGAGATGAGTGACCATATCTTTGCCGTCAATTCCCAGGGCTCGGGCGAGCAGAGGGCGTGTTCCCAGGATGTTCAGACAGCACTTGTGGCCCTCCACATTGTCAAATAATATGGGGCCTTTTCCCCAGGCACGGTCCGTAACCTCTAGCACTGGAGATACGGATTCATGCACCTCTTTTAGCAGTCCGTCCATCTGCAGATTATCCAGGAAACCCCTAAAGCTCATGCTTGTACTATCCGGCGTTTATCTTAAAGCTCTTTTCCATTCATAGCAGGAGCACGGCGATCAGGCCGGATAGAAAGACGCCGTCAAAGGTTCCAGCTCCCCCGATGCTGGCGACGGGCGCCCCCAGATCCCGGATCTTGTTCAGGTTCAAGATATCTGCGCCAATGAGCGCCCCTAAAGTTCCACCCACATAGGCGAGGATAAATATGAGGTCATGCGGTGCTCCCCCTAAATAGACCAGCAGGATCGCGGCTATTGCCGCACTGATGGGTGGAAGAAGTGCAGGAGTGACAATACCCAGACCCTTGACGGGCCTGGCTACAAGGTGGGTTAAGACGGCAACGATTGCGATGCTAACAAGGGCATAATTCAGAGACTCGGGGAACTGATGAATCAGCGCTATGGAGATCAGAGATGGTATCAAAGCTCCGCCCACGTTGACGGCCAGCAGGGTATGGCAGCTCACAACATCCACCACAGGCACCCGGTAAGCTATGCCGAAGGCCCGAACGTACCGTTCCCTCACCATGGGGGCCTTGCACTCCAGGTTGGTCACGGGTATGTTGATGCTGCTGCCCAGGAGGGAGGCGAGCAGGACAAAGAGCGCCTGGCTCCAGGAGAAACCTATCTTGGTAAAGGCCGTCCTGGCCAGGTCCAGAAATAGAAAGCCAACCACGGCAAAGAGTAAAAATGCAAATAAGAGCATGAGAAGCATGCCCACCGGGCTGTAAACCAAACGATTTTCCATGAACACTCATTGTCTCCTTCGTGTATAAACTTTTTAACTACGGCAAAAGAGATTTGTAATGGAATGCCCTGGTGTAACACATGAAAGAGAAGTGGCTCATGGCCGAAGGGCCGTGGCAGGAGATCAAGCCTATGATCACCACCGCTCTCGAGTCAGGCTTCGACTGCGTGCTGGTGGACCGAGAGAACATCGAGCGGGTGAGGGAGCTGGGCAAGATCAAGGTGGCCTGCTTTGGTGTAGAGAGAGGGACTGAGGATATTTTCGTTGTGGGCAAGGGCGGAGAGGGCGACGGAACCGTGGCTCTGCCGAAAGACCCGAGCAGCTCTCTGGACGGGGCTCTAGCCAAGACCGTTTCCGGGACAAAGGCTGCCTATGTGGTCATTGCCAACAAGAAGTACGAAGAGTTCGCAGTAGAGATGGGCAGGAACGTTGACTGTCTTATCGTCATCGGCACGGACTGGAAGGTCATTCCCCTGGAGAACATGATTGCTGGATTGCAGGGCGCGCGAGTTATGATTATCAGCGGCGTCAAGACGGCAGAGGAGGCGCGACTGGCATTGGCCACACTGGAAAAAGGGTCAGATGGGGTGCTGCTGGACAGCCGTGATCCTTCTGAGGTTAAGAGGGTCATGGACGCAGTAGAGCAGTCGCAAAAAGGCCGGATAGAGCTGGTTTGTGCAAAGGTTACCGCTGTCAAGGCCGTGGGCATGGGCGATCGGGTCTGCGTGGACACTGCCAGCATGATGTCTTTTGGAGAGGGCATGCTCATCGGCTCCCAGGCCAAAGGATTCTTCCTGGTTCATAGCGAGTCTGAAGACAGCCCCTACGTGGCGGCGCGGCCATTCCGGGTGAATGCCGGCGCGGTGCATGCTTACATCCGGGTGGGAGAGAAGACGCGCTACCTCTCCGAGCTAAAATCGGGAGATGAGGTTACCATCGTCAGCAAAGAGGGCCTGTCCAGAACGGCCATAGTTGGCCGCGCCAAGATCGAGAAGAGGCCCATGATCCTCATCGAGGCGGAGGCGGATGGGCAGAGGATAAGCACTCTGCTGCAAAATGCCGAGACCATAAAACTGGTCGGCTCCGACGGCACACCCAGGCCGGTGACAGATCTCAAAGCCGGAGATGAGGTGCTGGTGCATTTAGAAGAGATGGCCCGCCACTTCGGCATGAAGATCGAGGAGAGCATTGTGGAGCAATAAAATCATGAGTCAAAAGTCGCGCATAGTAGCAGTCCTGGGAAAAGATGCTGAAAAGGATGTCCAGGCCGCAGCCGACGCAGATATGATTGAGCTGCGACTGGACCTGCTCGACGCAGACGATCCCCTTCAAACCATAAAGGCTGTGCGAAAGGCCACCTCCAAGCCGATCATCGCCACGGCTCGTCTCAGGACGGAGGGGGGAATGTTTCAGGGCAGCGAAATAGAGAGAATCGATCTGCTCATCAAGGCTGCCTACTATGCCGACTACGTGGATTTGGAACTCTTAGCGGATCAAAGAGATAATGCCATTGCCAGAATAACGAAACCCGTGATCGTTTCTTATCATGACTTCCGGGGCATGCCGGATGATTTGCAGCTGACCGGCATCTACGAGGAGATGAAGAAGACAAAAGCTGCCATTGCCAAGATCGCAGTGACACCCCTGAGCTTAATGGATAATTTGAGGATCTTGCAGTTTTTGCTGGATGCAGATATGCCCCTTTGCATGATCGCAATGGGCCGGATGGGCAGGCATCTGCGCGTTGTAGCTCCCCTGTATGGCTCAGCTCTTACCTACGGCTTTGTCACACAGAGCACGGCTCCCGGACAGATGAGCCTGGCTGAACTATGTCTGGCAAGAAAGCTGATATTGTGAATAATTGATGAGATTTAGCGACGACAACTTTTATCTCCTCCTCTGCCCGTTTATCAAGGGTGATTGCAATGAGCGAGTACAGAGAGCTGGTGGTAACCAAAGAAGATTACCTGGAGTTCCTGGCCCAGCGCCTGCGCCTGCAGGGCTACTGCCAGCGAGAGATTGAAAACGTGAGCTTTCCCTTCCTCTTCGCCTCGGGAAGCGAGATGCTCAGAACTTACATCATGGGCGAATCTGAGTTTACCACTAACTTGCCGGATAGGTACAGGCTCCCCGATAGAGGCTTTATCTGGTACCTCTTCACCCAGTCGGTAAGAGAGATTCAAATTATGTCTGATAAGATGGTAATAAAATACGAGCTGCTGGATGAGTACCGAAAGCCTTTCAGGCAATTCTACCACTAGCGGAGGAGGCATGGCGGCAAAGAATCGAAGCTCTCTCATCTCGCCTGGAAAGGAACTGAATGAAGCAGTGGACGCCAAATATGCTGATGCCTGAGCGGTTGCCGGGCCGCAGGCCTTGCGCATGCGTGCGCTCGGACGGGGGGCGCATGTGCCTGCGTGGGATGTTGCTCGTTGCGGCCGGGAAGTTTTGGGGGCGTTTGATTTTGGAGCGTGATAGCCATCATTTGTTATAGAAAGTGTCGAGATATTCTTCGTTAGTAAGACCTGCCATGGCGATCAGTTTCTTGAGAAGCCAAATACAAATGTGGTTACTACCTTCTACATGATTAAGC
>JBATEC010000208.1:0-6421 GCA_049663825.1 Methanothrix sp.
GGAATTCACTTTCATTGGGATCGGTTTCGATCGTATCGCTAGATGACTTCGTCATCCACAACCTGCGGCGATCTTAAGCCTTTATCTTCCTCATTTATAAATGAATTTAGTTTAGATATGGGAACTATCGGAATATATTCGCAAGACAGTATTTCTTCTTCGATTAAAGTTACAATAACAGGAATCACATTTTCATCTGTCAATTTCCTGTAAAATTCTGATCGTTCTTTATGTTGAGTGGCCGCGCTCCTCAATGCAGATAATCTGTAGCGGTTACCTGACCACTTTTTGCATTCCACCAAAAAAGTCTTGCCCTTAATCTTGGCAATGACATCATACTGTCTTCTCTTCTTGTTTGATGTTTTTACCTTACCGGTTTCAACCTGAAAATTATTCTTTTCGAAGATAAAAGCGACCAATCTTTCAAAGTTCTGCCAGACAACTTCTTTTGAGACTTTCTGCAAATCTTCGTGGTTTTTGATATCTTCAAAATTCATCCATATGAATGCGTATAGCCAAGTGCCTTAAATTTAACTGCAAATCAATCAAGAGGATGCATTCGAAATGACAAACCCCTCTGGTCCCCCCGTTTCACCATTACCCCTGTCATCTCTCGCAGCCTGAAACAGATCGAGGTGGCGCGCGTCTTGGTGGACACCGTTATCCTGCCAATCGAAGGATATGCAGTGCTGCGTGCCCGCGCTCGTGTGCGGGCATCCCGCTCTTCGACCTTCATCGATTGGCCATGACCGGCAAGTCATCCCGCCCTACGCCTCTGCGCAAAAGGAAAAGCGTCATAGAAAGCTCGCTTACCGGAGATGTGGTCTATCTCCCGCCCCGGCCTGAGGACCTGCCCGAGCTGATCGCAGCTCTTGTTTACTATCAGCTTGCCGCTATCCATCCATTCAACGATGGCAACGGCAGAACTGCCCGCCTGTGCGCAGATTTCATCTTGATGAGGGACGGCTATGGTCTGTCAGGCTTGATCATGCCGGTGGAGAAGTACGCAGAGGATCTTGACAGCTATCACCAGGCTCTCAATGTGCATCGCCTCACTGGTTCAAAGCTGCGAGAATGGCTTACATGAGACGGCAAAATACATAGCTTTAACTCCCAGGAAAAGAGCCCGAGGCACTGCGCCGCCTGGACCACAGGGCGCTGGTGGTGCTGGGCCTCTCTGAGCGCATGGCCAGAAACCTTCTCAAAGGCTGGACGGATGACGGCTGGCTGGAAGTGGCCGCCCCATCCAGTCGGGGGCGGGCTTACTTGTTATCGGCAATACATCGGCAGCTCATCTGCAACAACTCAGAGAAGCAAGAATAATGAGCTTTGAGGACTTTAGGGACGGTTTTGTCCAATGCCGGACCCAGGTTAAGGCAATCGTGATATACCCTCCCGCAGATCCTCTCGCTCATGCGCGTTGCAATCGTAGTCTCCGACCCTCAGGATTGGACGGCTCAGGCTCTCCTCGCCTCCTTCCTAAAAAAAGGCATGGATGCATTTTTTCTGAACTTCTCCGACCTTTTCGCCAGCATCACAAGCGGTCAATCTTTTGGCTGCTCGGGAGTCGATCTCCTGAATCTGGATGCCATAGTCGTGCGGGACTTAGGCCGGCGAGGGCCTGGCGATGTTGCCTTCCGCTTTGAGGCCCTGCAGGCCCTGCAGGAAAAGGGAATCTGCATCATCAATCCGCCCCAGGCCATTGCCAGGGCAGCCAACAAGTTCGCAACCTCCCGTGCTCTTCATGACGCTGGAGTCGCCACTCCCAGGACCTTTGTCACCACCAGCTTCAAGGAGGCCGAAAAAGCCCTGCACGATTTTAAAAAAGCAGTCTCCAAGCCCCTCTTCGGCTACAAGGGCAGAGACATCGTTCTTCTTGAGGACGTAGTCGTGGCCGACCTTGCCCGGCTGGAAAGCATCGTGGCAAGCCAGGGTCTGGTCTACCTGCAAGAGTTCATCGCCCTCGAATCTCCCCGCGACATCCGCGCATTTGTCGTAGACGGAAAAGTTCTGGGCGCCATCTATCGCGTCGCCCCTCCCGGTCAGTGGATCAGCAACCTGGCCCGTGGCGGCCGGGCAGCCGGATGTCCTCTCACGGAGGAGCTAGCGGAATTGGCCGCAAAGGCGGCAAAAGCAGTTGGCGCCGTTTACTGCGGCGTGGATCTCCTGGAAACGGCCCGCGGCCTCGCTGTCATCGAGGTGAATGGAACGCCCTCGGGAAAAGGCATCTTCGAGGCCCTGGGCGTGGATGTGACGGCAGCTATATCCGAGTACGTGCATCAAAATAGTTATCTACGTGGCCGTTAAATTGAGGCTCATGTTTACGATACTCACCGGTGCACAGTTTGGTGATGAAGGCAAAGGCAAGGTTATTGATCTGCTGGCCGAGAATTACGATGTTGTGGTTCGCTTCCAGGGAGGCGACAACGCCGGCCATACCGTGGTTGTAGGCGGAAAGAAGTACAAGCTGCATCTGGTCCCCAGCGGCGCTATCTTCGGCAGAAGACTGCTCATCGGTCCGGGCGTGGTGCTCAACCCCCGCGTCCTGTGGAGCGAGATCCAGGCCCTGGAATCAGAGGGCATCAAGGTCGATATCGGCATCGACGCCAAGACGACCATCATCATGCCCTATCACATTGAGCTCGATGGCCTGCGTGAGAAGGCCAGAACGGAGAAGATCGGCACAACCAATCGTGGCATTGGGTTTGCCTACGTGGACAAGATTGCTCGCGAGGAGGTGCAGATGGGAGATCTCACCGACCCGGCTCGGCTGGAGGCCAAGCTCAAGGAGATCGGCCCGGCCAAGGAGAAGGCCATCGCCGACATGGGCGGTGACCCCACGGTGGTCAGATATGCGCCATACATAGATGAGTATCTGGAGATCGGAAAGCGACTGAAGGACAGGGTGACGGATGTCTCGCGTGAGATCAATGTTGCTCTCATCGAGGACAAGAGCGTTCTCGCCGAAGGCGCTCAGGGAGCATTCCTGGATGTCATCCACGGCACGCAGAAGTTCGTGACCTCAAGCTTCACTACCGCGGGAAGTGCCTGCGCCAATCTGGGCGTCGGCCCGGTAATGGTGGACAACGTTGTCGGTGTGATCAAGGCATACATCACCCGCGTCGGAGAAGGTCCCATGCCCACAGAGCTAAAAGACGATCTGGGCGTCATGATGCGAGAGAAGGGTGCTGAGTATGGCACGACCACGGGCAGGGCCAGACGCTGCGGGTGGTTTGATGCAGTCCTGGCCCTGAAGTCCGTACACCTGAACGGCTACACGGAGCTGGCTCTAACCAAGCTGGATGTGCTGACTGGCATAAATCCCATAAAAATCTGCATCGGCTATGAACTGGACGGCGAAACCATAGGTTATCCCCCGGAGAGCACACAGGACCTGGCCAGATGCAAGCCCATTTATGAGGAGATGGACGGCTGGACTGAGGATATAACCGAAGCCAAAGAGTATGACGATCTGCCGGCCAATGCCCGGGCTTATGTCGAGCGGCTGGAGGATCTACTCTATGTTGAGCCGCTGGACAACTGCATTTCTGCCGTATCCGTGGGGCCGGGAAGGGAGCAGACGATTTACCGGGATGTGCCGGAAGAGTGATGCTATTGTCCTAAAGGATGGTGAGCCGGACCTATGAGTTGCGACTCATTTTTTTTGCAGCTCTTTTTGTAACCGTTTTCCTCGAAAAAATATTTATTCTTAGAGAGGCATATCTATAAAGAAATGGGGGTTTGGTATATGATAAAGTATCTCTCAATAGTGATCATGATCATGCTGATCAGCTTATCGGGCGCTGTGTCCGAAAAAAAGCTCGAAGGGCAGGTTGGGTACAGTTTCGGTGATGTGAAACTCGATAAGGTTGCCGATCCATCCGGCTCTGCAACCAAGGTAAATATAAAGGACAGCTCATTTCAGCCTTCCGCCTTGACCGTGCCCGTCGGAGCAATAGTCGAGTGGCATAATCAGGATGGTGTGCAGCATACCGTCACCAGTGATATTAAAGGCTTATTCGATTCCGGTGTGCTAAATCCAGGAAAGAAGTTCGCCTTCGCTTTCAATACTCCCGGCAGCTATGGTTATTCCTGCAGCATTCATCCCGCCATGAAAGGGACGATCATTGTAACAGGAGCTGCCGCTTTGCAGGACTCGCTATCTTCGGGATCGAAAAGGGCAGGCTCTGAAGGATCAGTCTCGGCATCATGGAGTGAAAAGCCCCTCAGTTCAAGCGAGCTGACGGCGTCTGCGGGTTTGCAGTCTGAAACACAGGGTGCGACTAAGGTGCTCAGCCTGCAGCTGCCGTCCAATCCGGCGATAGACCAGAGTGCTGGCCAGTCATTAGCTCAAGTATCCAGTCAGGTATCCGGTCAGGCACTCGACCAGGCTTCCAGCCAGGTTGCTTTGCAGAAGTTCTCCCAGTACTACCGCTCTACCTCCGAGGCTCCGGAAGATCAGCTCACCGCTCCAGCTAAAATCGATTTGAAGGAAGTGGAGCCTGCCATGCTCTACTTTGGCTCCACGCAAAAAGCTGTGCCCTACGCGCAGTATCAGACCTATGCTCTCAGTACCGGCACAAACTCTCTCTGGATTTCAGGGGCCTCCAGCTGGACTCAGTATGCCATGGTTCCTTTGGGCTCTATGCTAACCATGATCACCACGTCGCCCGCCGGAGGTTATGGCTATCTATACGAAATTTATCCGGACGGCAACCTGGATATGAACAGCTACTACTTCAATCCATATAACCAGATAGGATTTTATGCTGATGAGGTGGGGCAGCATCAGTTGTTCTTCAATATTAACGGTCAGCCTAGCAACGTGATAGTAATAGATGTAGTGCCATACCAGTCTCCTGCCCAGCCCGTCTATAATTTGGCGGCAGTCACCATCAGCTCAGCCTGGCTGCGAGGGTATAATGTCTATGTCGATGGCAGCTATCAGGCCACCGAGGGAATGACTGGAGACCTGGACGGCACAGTAACCATTAATGTGCCTGGAAATTCGTATCACAACATCGCCATAGATGGCAGCGGGTTCACGTTCTCGGATTACAAGTACTTTAAAGCCGGCTATGCTTACCAGCTCAATGTGTAGGTCTGGCCGCATAATATTTTTTAATTAACTTTATTTTATGCATATTATAATATAGATTTTATGCAGAATTATCAGCTTGACGGCTCGGAAGAGATTTTTATAGGGGGGCAGGTGATTGAGTATTTGATGAATTAAAATGGCAGATGTCTTGATTTACGGTGCAGGAGCCATTGGCTCATTCATGGGATACCTTCTATCAGATCCCCGTGATCTATCTGGAGATAAGATAGAAAACGTGGCTCTCCTGGTGAGAAAGAGCCATATAAATAGAATAAAAGATATGGGCTTGCAGATATATCTTCCGGAAGAGATTAAGCTACTGCGATTCAAACATTGCTTTACAGATCTTGTCGATCTGAAAGCATCCGGTTTTTGCCCGGAGATCATAATAGTATGCGTTAAGACTTACTCTCTGCCCGGTGTCTGCGATGATTTGAGAAAGTCCGGCCTGCTGCAAGAGCGGCTGAAGAATGCCATCTTCATTTTGTTGATGAACGGCATGGGGAATCGGGAAGTCTTTGATGATCTTGATCTGCCGGTGTCCCAAGTATTGGAAGGCATCACCTCTCTGGGAGTCAAACTCTCAGAGGACGGTATGGCTCAGTTGAAAGGAAAGGGAAAAACCATTTTAGAGGATAAAATCGGCAAGGATATGAAAAAAGTTATGATGGATCGGTTTTTAGAGAAGGGATTTGAGATAGAATTCGCCCCGGATTTTAAGGAGCATCAATACAGCAAGCTCTTCGTCAACTCAGTGATTAACCCCATAACCGCTTTGACCCGCCGGGAGAACAGGATTGTTTTATCCTCCGTCCTCAAAAACACTGTGCATGGTGTGGTTAGAGAAGCAGTGAACGTTGCCGCAAAGGAAGGCATAAAAATGGATGAGAAGAGCGTTATGGAAATGGTCTATTCCGTAGCCGAGAAGACATCCGGCAATACCTCCAGCATGCTCCAGGATGTATTAAATGGTAGGACTACGGAAATTGATTCCATAAACGGCTACATAATTCGTCAGGCGAAAAAGCATAAGATAGAGGTGCCCGTAAACGCTACATTATACGATCTTGTAAAATCAGCTACAATTAGAGAATGACTCTTCTTTTACCCTTTCAACGATAACAATCTCCAGAAGATCCTCAATACCTTCGTACATGCTCAATAGGATATCAATTACTCGACTTTTGCGAGCAAATCTGCCAATCTCGGCATGCAAATGTATCCGCCAGATCAAAATGGTAGCTTTGTTGCAAACATGGAAAGGGTTCTGGACGTTTACAAGCGTCCGTTTGATCCGCGTTATCCTGTTATATGCATGGA
>JBATEC010000209.1:0-6098 GCA_049663825.1 Methanothrix sp.
GTTCAAGAAGATAGGAAGCTTCACAGGATCGCAGTTCAACGGAAAAGCAAATTTTCAGCAGACTTATTTTAATGGTCCCATATTATTCATTGGCACTCAATTTAGCGACATTGCAGATTTCAGCTTAGCCCTGTTCAGATCTGTTGTATCTTTCGGAGGAGCCCAGTTCAAGGGTCCTGTCGGTTTCATAAAGACCCAATTTTACGATTATGTTGAATTCGTTTCCAGCCAATTCGCAGCGAATGCAGTCTTTGATGAGACATATTTTGAAGGAGATGCCAACTTCAAGGGATCAATGTTTAGCCAGGTCGCAGAATTCAATAATACTCAATTTAAAAACGAGACCTCATTTGAAGGGGCACATTTCGCCGGATCGGCTCAGTTTTTGGGACCTACCTTTAACGACACGATAGATTTCGTTTCTGCGCAATTTGACAAAGATACCTGCTTTAAACAGGCTCAATTCATGGGTCCGGCAATTTTTACAAGGGCCACGTTTAATGATTTGGTCGAGTTTATAGAATGCAATTTCCTCGCAGACGCAGCCTTCAGACAATCCGATTTCCGAATTGATTCCACCTTCAATAACACATCGTTTGGTGGGCCAGCTGATTTCACAGCAGGCAATTTCATGGGATTTGCCGATTTTGGTGGTTCGCAGTTTGCACACAACGCAGATTTCAGCAATGCCAGCTTCAACGGCCTGGCGGACTTCAGCAGATCCACATTTAGCGAAAAGGTCAATTTACATGAGACACAATTCAAAAAGAACGTCTATTTTGAGAGCTGCACGGTTAATACTCTCAATTTGACAAATGCAAGATATGGGTGGCTCTTCCTACATTGGGATTCCATTAGTCACCTTGAGTTTGATGATGTCGCTTATCAAACGCTCATCAATAACTATAAGAGACTGCAATGGCATACGGATTTATCCGATTGCCGTTCCGCATACCTGAGTGCGATCCAGGCGACACCCATCAATGACTATTCATGGATTTTAAATACCATGAAATTGATCGTTGCACGCACTAATTCAAGCAACCTTTCCGACCAAATATAATCTTATCACCCAAGGGCCCGACACCTGGCGCAGCAGGGCGCTTTCATAGCACCACCCGGCTTTGACCCAGTGCCAGGCTTTTTTCGCGAGTCCTCTGCCCCGCATAGCCATTCAATTCAGCCCAGCCTTCGAATCCTGGCACCGGGGCAATGCTGATCGTGATGCAGTATTTGGGTTCACTCGAAGGCGCGAAGCGGCAAAGTCCTAATGAAAACTCGTCTTCTTCACCATCTGAAAGCCCAAAACTTATTTACCCTCTCGCAAAGTTGCTTTGAGCATGGAGATACTTGCCGATGTCGGTGGAAGACCGGGCCTGGATTGCAAAGGCTTTTGCAGCTACTGTTATTTCAAAAAAGTCAAAAGCGTCCCACCCTTCGGCTGCAAGTTTTGCATGCCCTTCCAGAAGGGCTGCGACTATTGCTCCCGCGCCATTGTAGAGGGCTATCCCGGATTCAAGCCCATGGACATCGTCGTTTTCGAGGTGGCGGGAAAGTGCATGGGCAGCATTCCCGATAAAGTCACCATCAGCGGCGGAGGTGATCTGAGCTGCTACCCCGACCTTCTGCCCTTGACGAAGATGCTTTCTCAAGGCATGGTGCCCATCGTCCTGGGCTACACCTCTGGAAAAGGTTTCAAGAGCGCTGATGATGCCACCGCTCTGGTGGAGGCAGGAGTAACCGAGGTCTCCTTTACGGTATTTTCCACGAACCCTGATTTGCGCAGGAAGTATATGAACGACAAGAATGCTGAGATTGCGCTTGAGTGCCTCAAGATCTTCTGCAAAAGCTGCGAGGTTTACTGTGCAGTAGTTCTCATCCCCGGTGTCAACGACGGAGCAGAGCTGGAGAAGACCTGCAGCGACCTGGAGGATATGGGTGCGAAAGGATTGATTCTGATGAGATTTGCCAATGCCCGTGAGCAAGGCCTGATCCTGGGCAATGCCCCTATCATGCCGGGCATAACGCCGCACTCCGTTGAAGATTTTCAAAAAATCGTCACAGATACGGCAGCGAGGCATCGCTTGCGGGTAACCGGAACTCCTCTCTGGGATCCCATCACTGGTGCGCCTTTTGCACTGGCCCGCCATCCGGAAAAGATCGCCTCCCTTCCGCTCTTGCGCAGAAGCGCCACAGTCATCACAAGCAGTGTAGCCCTGCCCTTGCTGACAACCATCTTCCAGCAGATGGACGAAAAGGTCAACGTGGTGGCTGTAAACAAAGATGTAGGCTGCCTGATAACCATAGAGGATTTCATGAACCTGGATCTTAAAGAGGTCAAGGACACGGTCATCATTCCCGGCCGCACCCTGGCCCATGAGAAAGAAATCAAAAAGGCGCTTGGCCGCGATGGTCGGGACAGGATTGTGGCTCGTGGCCCGGACAGGCTCACCGTGGATGGAGAGATGAGCATCTCCATGACAGAGGAGGAGGTCTTGGACCTGGAAATGGAGGCCTTTGGGGAGCTGATTGAAGCCATAAACGCTCTGGGAGTTTAGGGCGAAGAAAAATACGCCAAGAATTATTGCATTGAGATAGGTTTAAAGCACCTTGTTTCCAATTTTATCCAGATTATTCTTTTTGGGCAACAATTATGATGGAGTAAGAGCCGTCCACATCCTCGACCGTGGGATAGGCCGCGACATAAGAGAGCCACCGAATCATCTCAGGCGTTTGCATGATCGGCTCATCGCCAAGCTTTCGGACAAGTCGCTTGGCATTGGACAGTTGCTGCTCTCTTCGAAAGAGCGATTTGGACCAGGACTGGCCCAGCCGGTAGATCACCTGCATCTTGTGCTGTTGCACCAGCCGGCAGAGCGATCCAAAATTAAACCACTGCTTGTGGGCCCTGTTCCTGGGAAGACCGCTACTGTCGCCTGACTCGGAAAGGACATTGGGAACCGAGCAAATAAAAAAACCGCCAGGCTGCAGGATTTTGGAGAACTGGGCTACAGCCCGGGAGGGATCAAGCAGATGCTCCAGGGTCTCAAAGCTGACCACAGCCGCAGCGCTGCCCTCTGCAATATCGGAAGACAGCTCCTCTTCGTCAAGATCTTTGTGGAGAAAATGCAGGTTTGCCATTTTGAACTTCCGGCGGGACGATTCCATCAGAGCCAGATCTCCATCAGCGCCGATAACCCTCTTAGCCACGCTGCATAGCTCTGCAGCTCCGTATCCCATGCCGCAGGATATATCAGCCACAAGATCCGGATTGTGGGGTCTTAAAAAATCGGCGGCAAAGAGGTAGCGTCCCAGGTACTCGGCTTTGCGCCAGACGTTGCGATCGCCTGCATCAAAGGGATCCATTTGATCAAGGCCGTTTCCGCGATACGCAGAATATGAGGACATACGATCATTATTTATTGATTGAGCATTTAAACGATTTCCATGAAGGTTCTTGCATTAAACGGCAGCCCTCACATGGATGAGGGAAACACGGCCATGATCCTCAATCCCTTCCTGGAAGGTATGAAGCAATCAGGCTGCGAAGTGGAAGTCTTCTACACCAGGAAGCTGAAGATCGGAGCCTGTAATGGTGACATGAGCTGCTGGTTTGTAAATCCCGGCTCATGCGGCCAGAAGGACGACATGCAGATGCTTTTGCCCAAGATTAAAGAGGCGGATGTTATCGTCTGGGCGAGCCCGGTTTACTATTCCGGCGTGACTGGGCCCCTCAAAAACCTGATGGATAGACAACTGCCCATTCACTTGCAGGGAGGAGAGCCGAAGAGGCAGAAGATCGTTCTCGTTTCCACCTGCAGCGCCTGGGAGCTGTCCACGTTCGACCCAATGCTCCTGCAGATGAAGGCCATCTACACCAAACCGGACGGAAGCTGTGACTTCGTCGCGGCCCTGCTCCGCCCCATGGCAGAAGGAGTAAAGGAGATGATAAAGGCCGGGGAGACGGGGTCAGTTGACGGAATTATCCGAGCTGCCAGAGAGGCAGGCCGTCAGCTTGCGAAAGAGGGCATGATCTCAGAGGATCTGCAAAAACAGGTGAGCCGAGAGTTGATGCCTCGCGATGCTTACTATAAGGCTGCTGAGATGATGATGGAGCAGGCGCAAAAAGCGATAAAAAAATAGAACGGACAGAGCTGAATATCTATTTCTTCAGCTCTTCTTGGAACGGATCACCATCACGGGGCATTTTGCCTGACGGGCCACATCAAAAGTAGTGCTTCCTATGCGAATCTGTCGGCTCCAGCTCTTTCCCTGAGAGCCCATCAAAATCAGGGATACGTCTTGCTTCTTGGCCAAAGCCAGGATTTCCTCAGCGGGATGGCCCTTCAGGACATGCACAGTGATCTTTCTGCCCTGGCCTGCCAGCTCTTCACGCAGCAGGTTGAGCCTCTTTGCCGCCTCATTGAAATCATCATCTTTGGCGATCACATGCACCAGCAGGATCTCCCGGACGCCCTGCAAATCTTTTGCCGTAGATATTGCCCGCTTCGCAGCCTCGGAGAAGTCGGAGGCGAGCATCACTTTAGAAAACATGTCCCGGCAGAGCCTCTCATGTTCTCCGTCTTTGCCGCCCTCCAGGATCATGTGGCGGATGATGAGCAGGTCAGTTTGGCCATTTCTTAGCACCTCGGTGGAGACGGATCCCAAAAGCATGCCCTCCACCAGCCCTTTGCCCTGCGCACCCATACAGATGAGTGAGGCCTTCTCCTCTGCTGCCGTCTTAATAATGGCCTCGCCCACGCTGCCTCCCTCTATCAGATCCACCCCTGCTTTTGGCTGCAGTCTCTTCATATCGACCCCATCCGCACCGCTCATCGGCTCCACGATGATCTTCAAAAGCGGCCCGACCAGGAGGCCTTTCTTGCCCTGATGTGAAAGGTGGTCGGCCTGCTCGTCAAGCCTGGTCAGCGCATCACCGATAAGAGAGTCGTAGCTCCATCCTTTCTTCTCGATGTTCATGGGATTGCTGCCGTCGACGACATTAAGAAGCACGACCTCTTCTATGCCAGGCATGTCCGCCAGGCACTCTTGCATCTTGTGGGCATAGCTGGAGAAGTCGGTGGGAACGAGAACTTTTTTAAACATTTTTTTTCCTCACTCCTATCGTTTCCTCCAAAATATATCAATTTGGTGATGTACTGCAAGTACTAGTACTATACTTTGCATCCAAAACTGACAAGAACATGCTTGCTATATATCAATTGAATATCTTTTTCTTGTTCAATCATTTCCTTATTTCTTCCCCGTCCGACTCAGAAAGAGAATGGGCTGCAAAAATTACTTATAATTAATCATCATCGTATCGCACACACAAAAAAAAGAAAATGGATGGAAGCATTATGAAACAAGGCAAGAGAATAATTTTATTAAAATTGTTTATGCTCGTTTCTATGGCTTTATTTAATGTACAACTGTCCTCATCAATAACGGATAGCCTAAACGGCAATTGGTCTCAGGAGACCGCAATTATGAGCAGCACTCCTGAGGCTGATTTAGTTGTAAGAACGGGGGATCTCGATAATCTCAACTTTGGGTGGCCAGAGGGTTTCGATCCATTTTCTGGCGAGAGAACGCCTGCGCATTCATATCCCTGGACAATAGATCCAAGTGATCCATCAGGTACTGACAGGATATTTGTGGTTTCGAGCTACAATGGCACTCCGCCTCGCGGATCGGAAGGATACACCCGCAGTACCTCCAGGCCGGATAATTCAGTTCAATCCATTAACCTCAGCTTCGACGCCAAAGGCATTGTTATTGAGTCTGCTATAATGCAAATGTTCGTGGACGATTTTCAGGCCCCGGTATTTGGAGCGAGGTATCAAGTAAAGCTAAATGGGGTAAGAATTCCTGCTATTGAAGAAGTAATCAACTCGCTTGATCAGACGGGTCCTATTGGCAAAATGATAAGCGTAGAGATACCAAGCGAATTTCTGTACCTTCTGCAGAGCGGCCAGCTCTCAATAGACATCGATGATCCCGAGACAGGCGCAGGAGATGGATTTGCCATTGATTTCCTAAGACTTCTAATTAACCCTAAGCAAATAGCCAGCCAAGGTATTGCTAAAGGAAGAGTT
>JBATEC010000210.1:0-11944 GCA_049663825.1 Methanothrix sp.
CATTAAAATATTACAGAGGAGCAACTGCTCATGTCATTTTTTGCCGCCAGCCCGTCACGTCGTCCCTGCCGAGGAGGACGGGGGGGGCATAAATGCGATGCCGTCCCTTAATTGTGGTCTTAGTCCATGAAAGTCTATTTATATGAAGAATAACTAGAATTGACGACAATTCTTCTCAAAGGGGAGGATGTTCAAGCTACAGTCATAAATGCTATGCGCTAGAGGAATAGGAGGTATTCAATTATGAGGAAAATTTTGGCTATCACTGTGGCCCTCATGATAGCAGCCATCGTCTTAATGCCTGCTTTGGGGTTCACTAATCAAGCTGCAGGAAATCAGTCTTACTCTGCAAAATCAGGAAACCATGTCGAATACAGCTTCAAAACATTAAATGTTCCCGCCCATAACCTGACTCCGGATATGGTGGTAAACAAGTATTCATTCAAGTCCGCCAGTGTTCAGAGTACCAGGATGCCCTACTCGTTCCAGCAGGGATCTGCCACAACCTACTCCCTTAAACTGATCGGTGTCGAGAACGCAGTTGCAGAGGGCATGAAGACCAAGAAGCCCGTCGCAAAGCTGGGCAGCATGAATAAGGAGGAAGAGTCTACATCTGTAGCTGAGCCTGTAGCTACTCCTGTAGTTGAACCAGTGGCTACTCCAGAGGTTGCACCCGTAGCTGCACCGGTGGTTGAGCCAGCGGATGCACCGGTAAATGAGACCTTGGTTGTGCCGGTAAATGAGACCGCAGTGGAGCCAGTGGCTGAGGTAATCGAGCCAGTTGTTGCGGTGAACGCGACGACCCCTGCAGCCATCAATGCTACCACCAATGCGACCATTAACGCTACCATCAACGCCACTACCAATGCCACAACCATTGTGTAGGACAGATAAAAAAGCAATCTGATGAATCACGACCCTGGCTTTCCAGGGCCTCTTTTTCGTTTTTCTCGCGCGCCACATCAACCAATAATCTTTCATAGGTTGAATGGCAAATAGGTAATAATTAGGTTTGGGGGATATTTGTGAAAACTAGAAAACTGTGGATGCTAACAGGTCTCTTTGCGCTAATACTGGCTGCACCGGTCCTTGCATCAGGATTTTACGGCTCGGGTCCCTGCGAGGCAAGAAATGCAATCGAATCCTACTGCGTGAATCATGGCGGATGTCCCAAAGACGGATACTGCCATTTCCCGGACGGCAGCTTCTGTGAGCTTCGGTCCTTTTACAACGGCACCTGCCCGGGACGAGGATACTACGAGCAGGCCATTTGGATGGCAGAAGCCTACAGCTTCCTTTACGGCGACGAGGGATACAGCACTCCTTACGCATCCAATATGTACCAGTACAATTATCCATATTACTACCAGCCAACTTATGTGCCAAGATATGGCATGTAGTAATCGTGGAGATGATAACCGATAAATGAGGAAGTGGGTAAATCACCCGCCATACCCTCAATTTTTCCGAAAAAAAAAATTATTTTAAGCGAGGATCTCATGCTTGAAATTCTCGAAGCCGATCTCCTCTATGAACTCGCCCAGACGCTGCTTCTTGGCGTGATCCTTATAGTAGTTGATTATCTTATCGATGAGCGAAAAGACCTCTTCATCGGAAAGATTCTCAGCCAGCATCACTCCCAGTCGGGGCTTGACTCCGCTGCTTCCTCCTACCAGAAGCCTCCATCCCTTGGACATTCCGATCAATCCGATATCTTTCACGACCGGCTCAGCACAGGAGTTTGCGCATCCGGATACTCCAATTTTGAATTTCCAGGGAAGCTGCATGCCATGATATAGCTCATCCAGCTTCAAGCCTACGCCCACAGAATCCTGCTGGCCGCGCTTGCAGAATGTGGTTCCGGGGCAGATCTTGACGCTTCGAACGCATAAACCAATGGCCGCGCCCGGCTTCATCCCCAGATCCTTCCATGCATCATCTATGTCCTTGGGATCAATTCCAACGATGGCGATTCTTTGTGCAGAGGTGATCTTAAGAACTTTGGCATTGTATTTCTCAGCTACATCAGCGATCCGGCGCAGACCGGCCGGATCTATTATGCCGCCTGCGATATGTGGCGCTATGGCATAGGTCTCTTTGTCCCTCTGCACAATTGCGCCCTTTTCCAGAATATCTTTAGACATGTTCAGTTCACCAGTCCCATAACCACGGTTCTTCCCAGCAAAAAGCATTTCTCTATGTCCTTAGGAACGCCAACTCCACACCATCATGGGCGTATCTAATTTCCGCCTCGATGCCAGGTATGGTCAACGTACCGTTAGCAATGGCCTCTGCTATCGTCTTTGTCCTTCCCAAAAGAATCAGATTAAATCACGATAAAAATCGCTGCATGAATTGAATTTTTCATCGAATAAGAAGAGAATATGCGTCACGAGATTTGCTGATGAGGAGCTTATTTTTAAGTCCGTTCGCGACTTAATTCCTCATCAGCATTGCTCTGAAGACATCATGCGTGTGCCTTTGCCTGCGAGGCAGCCCCGCTGGGCCTGCTCTTGCGGTGCCTTATGACATGACGCGAGCGTCTTCCTGCGACATCTTCGCTTTTTACCCACTCACCCGTCTCGTCGTCCTTCTCGTACTGCTCTTTCACGGCCGACCAGGCAGCTTCGTGAGATGCCTTCTCGCGCGCTGCGTCTTCAGTACTCTCTAGATCCTCCCAACAGCTGTTATAGGCCTTCATGTAAAGGGCCTTGGCGCGGCTGGGCAAATTTCGCACGCTTTTGGGCAGCTCGCTTATGCTTTCGAATGGCATCAAATACACCTCCTGTCAATGTTTGAGCTTTTTGATAACCAGCATACTATGAAGATCCTGGTTAAAAGGTTTTGGGGTCAAGAGGGAATAAATATCATCCCCTCTCGGCTCCACAGCAGCCTTCCATCGTCACCCTTGACCGCCAGCACCTCGGCGCTCTCAGATTCACCCAGCTTGTAGACGATAAGGTCTCGCTGTCCATCTCCAGTCAGGTCCGGGCCGGCCACGACGAAGACCTGGCCGGCAAAAGATTGCTGCCAGAGCAACTTTCCATCCGAGCCCCGAAGAACGGCGATATCGCAACTAAGTGAACCGTTCTGCTCATACTTCATGAGATAAACCACCAGTTCATCCCGCCCGTCGCCGGTCAGATCCATTACTGGTACAGCCAGGGCAGGACCGGCAAAGCTGTGGTTCCAGATCATTTCGTGCTCCTGGCCGTCTCGGGCTTCAAATATGGTGGCCGTGATGTTCAGAGGAGACTCTTCGTCAACGCCATCGCCCGTCATCGATCCGTTCAATTGATAACTCGCAGCGATGCTGTCTTGCACAAGATCGTTTGTGAGGTTGCCGGCCGGATATTCGATTGCCAGGGCATCGGAAAAGAGTCTTTCATCCAGATTTGTGCCATTGCAGCCGCTTACCAGGGCAATGCTGGTGAATATACTATTATTCATGCTGTCCGTGCCGAATACGTGTACCAAAAACTCAGAGGCGTTGTCTCCGCTGGTATCTTTAACAGGATAGGCAAAGGTCATGGCCAGCAACCGGGACCGGCTCCAAATTACAGTGCCATTGCTGCCGTCAAGGGCGGAAACGCTGCTGTAAGGGATGAGGCTCCCTGCAGCCAGGATTTCATTTACCATGACATCCGTTTGGCCGTCGCCATCAAGGTCTCCCGCTGTTTGTGCAAAGACCAGTGAGCCGGGATACTCATTTTGCCATAATGTGCTGCCGTCGCCGCCGCTAAGAGCCGCTACCTCTGAATTAAAGGCTCCTGTGTCTGCATCACTGCTGATGTTCATAACCAGAAGGTCTGTGGCGTTGTCCCCGTTGAGATCTGCTGCGGGAAACGCCAGGCTGAAAACCTCCGGCTCACTTCGGACCTGAGAATAAAAGTCGGAATCATAATAGTTGTCTGCAAAATCAAATGAATCGAGATCAGGTGAGTCAGATTCCAATGAGGTAAACTCAGAGGAATTTAAGTCCAAAGAATTAAAAAATGAAGACACCATTTTTGATGAATTAAAGTCTGATGAGTTAATGGTCGTGTGATTTTGTGTCGTTTGGTTGCTCAAATTCATTGCCAGGAGGTCGTCAATTGATTCGGGTTTGTTATCCATTGCAGCCACCTGGGCCAGCAATAGAGAGCAAGCAATCAGATAAAGAGCTGTCTGTCTTATATTTATTCCTCCGTCATATCTCATATGTAAATTAGGATGCATGTTTATGAAGCTTCGCCTCATTGCCGGAAAAAGACAACATGGAAAGGTCTTTCGGCCAGAAAAAACTCTTGATGTGGGGAATATTTTAGCTTGAAAATTAATTGGCCGAGATGATATTAGCTGTCCCGGCTTGCAGCATTAAAATGCAGTTTTTTCGCCCTGGTTTCTTCACAATTTTTTCCTTGCAGCTTCCATCATCTCCTGAAGTTTTTCCTTATCAGCCTTCATCTTCTCAGCAGGAGTCATCTTTTTAGCTGTAACCTGGCTTGGAGCAGGATTATCCTGGACAGTGGCCGTTGCAGGAGCGACGGCAGTATCCGTGGTATCCATAGTATCCGGGCAATTGCCGGGTGGCGTAATGCCTTCATTTACGTTTATGGTCAAATTGCCCAGGAAGGTCGCCATCATACTCGCGCTCATGTTTATATCCGTTAATACCAGGGCTACTGTCTGATTGTTCGGCTGGTAAGCGATGAGGTTCCGATTTCCTATCTGCCCTAAGAGAGCCGGTCCCTGCTCAGATTCATTATACGTGGCCTGGGCCATGATAGGATCAAAAGCTTCCAGATAAGGCTTCAGCTCTGCGGGTTCCAGCTCTTTTTCTGGTGCCAGGCATGGGTAGAGAAGATGCAGTTCGACTCTATTTCCGTCCAGCAACATTGATGCTGCAACTTCTCTTCCGCCGGTATAATTTGCTTCTGCCATGGTTTCTGGCTCCACAACTACCTGGGAGGGAAGACAGAAGACAAGTTTGGCATAGCTGCCCATCTCCGCTCCTGTGCAAACATCCTTTTCCTGGGCGACCGCAGCGGAAAAGACAGTCATCAGGCCAAGCGCGATGCAGCAAAAAAGCAGCATCTTTCCAAGAGGCACAGATCTATTCACCAAGTTCTTAAATTTCATCCAATCCACCTCATTGCTATTTTTCGTTAAACTCCCTTTGCAAATTCAGAATATTTGTCCGTGTTTATATCACTCAAACTATTTAGCCGTTTTCCAGTCGGTTTTTCGAATAGTTCGGTCGTTTCCTAAGCTATCCCCATTTCTGTACGGCAAAAGCAGATATACATGAAATCTTAGTCACGGATATTGTACTGATCAAGTACAATTTTGAATAAAGCATGAGTGGAGGAAACAACAGTGAGATCAACTTCAAAAGCACTCGATATTGTTGCAGCGTTGATGGTTTTAACCATAAGCTCTGCTGCATCGGTTGTCTTAAACGAGATGGAACTAAACCCGCCGGAAGGCGGTGTGGATTGGGTTGAGATTTACAACCCCGATAATGAGAGCATGGACATCAGTGGATGGACGGCCGAGATCACAGACGGAAGCTGGGTAGGAAAGTTCCCTGAAGTGCCCGCAGGAACCATTCTGCCAGCCAAGGGTTTTTATGTCTTCAACGGCCAGTCTTCCTGGAATCATAATGACGGTGGATATGCCACACTTTACAGTGCATCTGGAGAGGTAGTGGATAAAACTGCCAACAGACAGGACACCATGAACAACGACTTTACCTACGGCAGGCATCCGGATGGTCACGATACAAATACGGACGGAGACTGGGGCCTGGGATCAGCCACCAAGGGTGAATCAAATATACGCTAAAGAGGAATGAAAATGAATTCAAAATTGGGATTTGGCATCAAGGCGCTCTTAGCCTTCAGCGGCCTTTTGGCCATCTGCGGTCTTTGCATGTGCGACGTGGTCATCAATGAGTTTGAACTAAGCCCGCCCGATAACGGCACCGTATGGGTAGAGCTTTACAATACAGGGGACACAGCCGTGGATCTGACCGGTTGGATGATCAATATCGTAGACAAACCCTGGGAGGGGCCCATTTCCCTTAAGGGCAGCATCGAGCCCAAGGGATTTCTGGCTTTTGACGGCAAGGATACATGGACTGCTACCGGCAACGGAACAGTATTTCTCTATGACGCCTCTGGCTCTGAGGTAGACAAGACATCCCAACAGAGCGACGACTCCTATAGCGACTTCACCTACGGTCGCCTGCCGGATGGCAAGAAGACAGATACCAGGGCAGACTTTGCCTTCATGATGGCCAGCAAAGGCAGATCCAACGTACGGTGAGCCTTGACCAGATAAAAAGAGGAATCGACAGATCCGGCCACTTCAGCCTATTATCGAGGTGGCCAAAGATCATTTTTATTGGCAAAAGCCGTTAATCCATCTGCAAAGTGTAAGCGGTCTCCCTTTTGAAGTTTTTCGTATGCTCATTCTTGTTGATGATGCCGCCCTGGCCGTCCCTCTGAGAGATGGTAATTGTATGGGTCTTGTCACCACCTATGGTTAAGCTGGCTATTCCGTCCAGAGATCCATCGCTGTTGTCGTTGCAGTAAAAGACGCCGTCCACATAGACATCATAGCCCTTGATTCTTTGAGATTTTGTGGTAACAAAAGCGTCACCCATCAAGATCGAATTCACGTCCAACGGCGAGAACGATTGCTCGCTTTGCCTGGGCAGGACATCCAGAATGAGGGCATTGCCCGGCTCGATTGCCTGGGCCATGAGCATGAAGAGCCTGCCGCTCTCCTCAGGCCTCAGTTTTAGACGATAGTATCCTGCCAGGAATTTAAAATTCCAGTGCGCAATTGTGCTATTGGTATAGGATATGAGATAGATATCGCCGCTGCCCTCCCGTGGGGTGTGCACGATCAGGTCGACATCTTCGCCGGCCGTGACCTGGCTAAACCGGCTCCAGACCGCACCCTTTCGAATCCACAGCTCGCTGGAAAGGGATGCCTGAGTGGAATTGGAAATGTAATCGGAGTAGTTTAATTGCGATTCTCCCAGGCTGACGGACTGGGGTTCATTGCCGCTCAGGTTGAAGTATATGGGATCGGAGAGGGTGGTTTCTCTGTATTCCAGTGCGCTACTTTCCAGGGACACACCCCCGGGTTTTGTCCAGGGCTCCTCAGTCCAGCTCGGATAGCCTCCTGGCAACGCCCAGGCAGAATGTCCTAACAATATAAAAAGAATTGAGGCAAACGCTGTGCCCCAAAAATAGTGGCTGCGACGCATTTACATCGTCTCTAATGCGTCAATGCCCAGTGTCTCCAGGGTCGTTCGCAGGGCATTTTTGGCAGCCCTTGCCAGGGCCATTCTTGCCTGGCGCAGCTTCGGCTCGGCATCCAGCACCGGGCTGTAGCGGTAGAAGTGGTTGAAGCTCTCCGCCAGCTCGCGGGCGTACGTGGCCAGTTGATGGGGCTTGAGCTCCCGTGCGGCTCTGTCGATGACCAGATCAAACTGTGCGATCTTCTTGATGAGAGCGATCTCGTTTTCGCCGGTGAGCAGACCTGCCTGGACAGTTGGTTGAGCTTCCTGAACATCCTGCCACACTTCTCCCTTGCGCAGGATGCTACAGGCGCGGGCATGTGAGTACTGGATGAATGGAGCCGAGAGCTTCTCAAAGTCCAGGGCCTGTTTCCAGTCGAAGGTGGTAGCCTTGTCAGCAGATACCTTGACCACATCGTAGCGCACAGCGCCTGCCGCCACCTGGGCAGCCACCACTTTCAGGAATGCCTCGCTCTCATCCGGCCGGCGCACCTTAACTTCCTCATAAGCCCGTTTTTCCACCTCATCCAGCAGTTCATCGGCAGAGATGAACTTGCCTTTTCTGGTGCTCATGGAGCCAGTAGGAAGCGAGACAAACTCAAAAATGACCACCTCGGGCTCGCGAATGCCCAATAGGCGCAGCGCGGTGCATAGTTGCCCTGATACCAGCTTGTGGTCTGCGCCCAGGATGTCCACGGAGCGGTCTGAGTTTTGGGACTTGTAGCGGTGGTAAGCCAGGTCGCGGGTGATGTAAAGCGAGGTTCCGTTCGTTCTCTTGAGGACCATCTTCTTCTCAAATCCGAACTTCGTAAGGTCGAGCTGAAAAGCGCCATCCTCGAATTCCGTGAGCCCCGTCTTATCGAGCAAGCCCACAATCTCGGCCACATCGCCTTTTCGCACAAACTCCGACTCCCAGTGGTAGCTGTCGTGGCGGATGTTCATACGGTGCAGTGTCTCTTCGATTCCGCCGATGGCGTACTTGATGGCGCTCTGGATCTTGGCCACAGTCTCCTCGTCGCCTGCCTCGTAGCGCTGGATAACCTGATCAGCCTCATCCCGGATCTCGGGATTGGTTTCCATGAGACGGTTGGCGGCGATGTAGACCTTGGCCACGGCATGGTCGGCTTTGCTGCCGTCCAGCTGGAAGTGATCCAGGCCCACGACCACCATTGCCTCCTGGCGGCCCATGTCGTTGACGTAATACTGCGCATCCACGGTACAGCCCGCCCTGC
Organism: Methanothrix sp.; assembly: GCA_049663825.1. Taxonomy (GTDB): domain Archaea; phylum Halobacteriota; class Methanosarcinia; order Methanotrichales; family Methanotrichaceae; genus Methanothrix. Next base: position 8,527 of record JBATEC010000210.1, read on the forward strand.
GCATGATTCGCACCAAGGTATCGCCGATCACGGAATTGCGGATGTGGCCCACGTGCAGCGGCCCGTCGGGATTGGCTGAGGTGTGCTCCACGATGACCAACTCCCTCATCCACCCAGTCCAGGCGTTGTCTGCCAGGGCCTGCAAAAGGACCGTGTCCAGGAACTTCTGGCTCATGAAGAAGTTGAGATAGGGACCGGAAAGCTCCACCCGGTCGACGTAATTGTAATCCTGGGTGAGGGCCTGGTGGATCTCCCTGGCAATGGCCATCGGGCTCGTCTTCAGAATCGGGGACAGCCGGAAGGCCACTGACGAAGCCAAATCAGCGTGAGGGCTCACGTCCAGCCCAAGATTGTTTACACCCTGCTCTACCTTGTAGCCGCAGGAAACGAGGGCGGCATGAAGAAGGCCCTCGACCTCGCTCATAAAATCAAGAAACATGGGAACACCAGTATGAAACCTGTATCTCTGAAAAGGATGTATCGATATAAGGATTACGTCGGCAAATCATTTAGACGTTGAACCAGGGAAATAAATTAGAAAAAAGCGATGAGGTCTTCATCGCATCAGAAATGAAACTCAATGTGGAAAGGTATGTAGAAGATCCACACGAAGTATATCGCCATCAGGACGAGCCCCAGAGGAACGCCCAGCTTGGCCCATTCCTTGCTGGATATGCCCAGCTTTCCGGCAGAGATGATGTTGGGGATGTTGCCGGGGATGAGCATGCCACCGGCGATAAGCAGGCCCATGAGAACTGCCTGGATCTGGACCATGCTCATGGCCGGGCTTATCTCAGCCGCAGTCAACGTGGCATTGTCCAGAATGGCGGAGACCATGTTGACCCAGTAGAGAATCTCAGGGGATATGCCGAGGACGTATTTGTCTATTACCACCTTCATGCCCCCGCCCAGGAGCAGGAGTGCCATGACGAATACATAAACCTTAATCGCCCTGATGCCCACATCTCTCAGGCCGCCGTCATCTTCTTCGCTTGCTTTGCATTCCACGGCCTTGGCTTTGCCAGTAAAGAACATGGCTAATAGACCCATGGCCAGACAGCCGGGTATGATGTAAATGGCAAGCTGGTTGAAGAGGAAGAAGAATCCTGCATGGAAAGGCTCTCCCTGCAGCTTGGTGATGGCAATGGTGGATAGGGGCTCGCCCACTGGAGTGAGCACTGCACCCAGACCGATGGAGAAGCAGGCGATTATTACCAGATTGATCTTGGTCTGCCGGTCAAAGGGCATGCAGTTCATGAGCTCTACCAGGAGCAAAGAGGCGATGATGGCCGTTATAACGCTTGAAGACAGGCCCAAGATAGCCACAATCAAGAATACTATTATCTTAACAGGAACCACTTTGGTGATGGAATTCATTGCCCTTTGGACGAATGATTTTCCATAATAGAAGAGAAGGCCTGCCACCAGTACAGCGGGAACTATTCCTTTTACTATAGGCTCCTCAATGGCCTCCATTATTATCTCGCTGTTCCAGCCGATAAGCTCCGCCTGGTGTTCTGTGTAGCCCAGAGTTGCGATTAAAGCCTCTTTGTTGTAGAAGCTGGATATGGTTACAGCCAATACTCCCATAACGAACAGAAATGCTTCAAGGTTGTGCTCGATCTTCTTGACCATGAATGGTCCAACGAGCACAATTAGCACTATGGCTAATAAGCCAAGGTCTAGTGGGTCAAACTGCACAATTATTCCCTCCAATATCAATGATATCTAAATGCGTTGCGGACCAAATGTCGAATCTGCATAGGTCCTTTGCTGTACGGCCAGGCCCTCCGGACGGATTTTCTTTCATCCGCAGGACCCTGGTAAGTCCCTCTTTTTTTCCACCCATTATTGATTAAAAGGTTTTTAACCCTTTTGGTAAAAAGGTAAAAAAGCAATTAACCAAAAAAACAGAGATATCAATTGCGATCATGGGGGAATATTTGGTAAATATCAATACGGACTAATCCAAAATCACCTGAATAAAAGCCAAAAGCATTTAATATTGGAAGAGCATCCAATTTGCAAACTCTCCTTCGGGAGAGCGGATGTAGGATTAATAGAAACGAGGTGGTCTAATGGTTACTGTATTGGGTGAAGTTGTAACCCAAGTAGATATGGCATTAGCAGTTATTGCCCTATTAGTTTTGATATTCCCCTTTAAAGTTAAGATTGTCGAACAGAATTTGGAAGTATTTCTATTTATAATGGGCGCCGCGGCGGTCACTGTGACCAGCAAGTGGACAGTTGACTTGATCACGTTGGCAGCAGAAGAGCCCGTCATCAAGGGCATTGTACCGGCAGTATTGATAGCAGGATTCATATTCCTCTACGGCCAGAAAGCCTTCAAGAGCTTCATGGACGGCCTGGTCAAGAAGATGAACCTGGGCGTTATCATATTTGTCTCCACCTTTGTTCTGGGACTGGTATGTTCCGTCATCACGGCCATCATCTCCTCGCTCTTCCTTTGCGAGATCGCCAATACATTGCCTCTGGACCGAAAGAACAAGATCAACTATGTGATCATTGCCTGTTTCGCCATCGGTCTTGGCGCAGTGCTCACCCCCCTGGGCGAGCCCCTATCCACCATTGCCATCACCAAGCTGCAGGGAGCACCCATGTATCCGGGCGGCCCCGGTAACGCGGGCTTCTTCTACCTATTCGATCAGCTCGGCATTCTGATCATCCTGGGTGTCCTGCTCTGCTCTATCTTTGCCATGTACTACATCAAGCCGACAACCGGCAAGGTTGAGCAAATGGGAAGCACCGAAGAAGGCAGCGTCAAGGAAGTTGTCATCAGGACCCTCAAGGTTTATGCCTTCGTGGCAGCTCTCTTCCTCCTGGGCGCGGGAATGGAGGTACTCATATTCAAGTACTTCACCAAGATCCCGGATTACGTCCTCTTCTGGGTGAACATGATTTCCGCTATCCTGGATAATGCTACGCTGACTGCGGCAGAGATATCCAAGGCTCTGACCCAGAAGCAGATCAACGCTGCTCTCTACGGTCTGCTCATCTCTGGCGGCATGCTCATCCCCGGCAACATCCCCAACATCATCTCAGCCGGCAAGCTGGGCATTACCAGCAGCGAGTGGGCAAAGCTAGGAGTACCATTTGGATTGGTATTGAACGCTCTGTATTTCGTAGTAGTATTCGTTCTGGGAATCAACCCCACTCTTGGGCTTTAATTAAAGGTCCCAAGAAACACATTTTTTTAAGTCCAATTTTGTTTCGGAAGCACTACATGATAGATTTGGATTTTTGAGTATCCGGAGCTTTTGGCCTAGCTGAAAAAAATGGCTCTTCGCTATTTCATGTGGGTAAATTGAATTCGAGTTTTCCCATCCTAAGATAAATAGTAATAATAAAATTCTTTGTTGATCTGAAGCCTCTTGCACTATCCTTTGCTGCTTGAATG
>JBATEC010000211.1:0-37806 GCA_049663825.1 Methanothrix sp.
ATGGTGATTACCGGATCATTCTGCATGAGTTCGATGATTTTCTGGGAAGTTTTTTCCGCTAACTCCGCATCGTCAATCTCTTTTCTGCGAACCGATGCAATGAACATGCAGCCTTCTCGGTCGTCGGTGAAACTGATATCAGGCCAGTCCTCCAGAGCGCGCTTGATCCCTGATCCCAATCCTTTGTAAGGCAGCAGCCCTTTGGCTGCGTAGGACACGAGAATTGGATTTCTGGTATTAGTAGTACTGGCGGATGTAAGCATAAGCCCGATCGAACAAATCCTGATCGGTATGCAGCTTGTATTTCAGGAGTGCCTTGCGCAGCTCCTTCTGAACCAGACGTTCGCCCAATTCCAGGAACCGGGAAATTCCCATGTGCTTGCGAAGTCTGGCAACCAACATGATCTCGATTTCGCGCCCTTTCTTTTCCGGATCTGTATCCTTCAAGATGTCGTTTAGCACCTGAGCATCGAGAACGAGGGTTTCGATGTCATCACGAACCGACTCCACGTGAACATTCTTATTGATGAGGTCTACTGTCTTGGCTCCCAATGCATGCCAGAGAAGCTTACCGTTTCCGCTGGGCGGTTTGACTGACTCATAAACCGGAGTCAGCCAGCGGTAATCATCGTTGTCAGGCAGGCATTGCTGAGCTGCGCAAAGTCCTTCGTAGCCGGCCGCAGTGCGATCCACACCGGTGAAAAAGGCCAGGCATTTTTCCATCTGCAATGGGAGGGTTTTGCGCAGCTCTTCGATGTCGGTGACGACCCTTTGTACGGCTTTTTCATCAAAATCCAGCGCTCTGGCCACATCGTCGAATATGCCGATGTAGTCAACGATCAAGCCGTGCGTCTTCTCCTGGCCGAAGGTGCGATTAGTCCGGCAGATGGCTTGCAGGAGCGTGTGGTCCTTCATCGGTTTGTCGAGGTACATCACCTGTAAGATGGGTGCATCGAAGCCGGTAAGAAGTTTGCTGGTAACGATCACAAACTTGAGCGGATCGGCAGGATCACGGAAACGGTCCAGCAGCTTCTCCTCTTCGTCTTTGTCGCGGATGTGCTGTTTCCATTCGGGAGGATCGCCTTGAGCGGAGGTCATGACTACGGCACTGGACTGGGAGCTGATCAGAACGTCCATCACCTGTTTGTAGAGCACGCAGCACTCGCGGTCAAAGACCACCACATGGGCCTTGAATCCGTTAGGCTCAATCTTCTGCTGGAAGTGTCTGACCATATGCTCCACCACGGCCCGGATGCGCTCCGGATTCTTGACCAGGACAGCCATCTTGGCAGCGCGCTTGGCCAGGTCGTCTCGGTCCTGCTCGCTCAAGGATCCGGTGATCGCCTGGTAGGCCTCATCAATTGCGGTCTTGTCTATTTTGAGATAGATCTGCGGAGCCTCAAAATGAAGCGGCAGTGTGGCGTGGTCGCGAATGGACTCCTGGAAGGAGTAGCGGCTCATGTAGCCGTGCTCATCCTCGTCGGCTCCAAAAGCCCAGAAGTTGTTTCTGTCGGCGCGGTTGATGGGAGTGCCTGTCAGGCCGAAAAGAAATGCGTTGGGCAGAGCTTCACGCATCTTTCTGCCGAGAGCTAGAATGTCGACGTGCATATGCCATCTAAGAACGTATAAGAATGGATTACTAATAGATTAAGCACCATATATATCAAGAACATCCAACTATTGTATATTATTATATGCACCTAAATGGGACGCATTTTGGCTCAGCCAAATAGGCCCCCTGTTAAGCTCTCTCCATTCATATCTTTTCACAATCCCTCTGCACAATTCCGATATCCTCCGCCATCTTCTCAAATAATTCCATATATCCTCGCTCCCACCGCTATCTTGGAGGTGAGGCCAAGACCAGCAGACACAAACAAGCACTCCATTCAATGGCACATTTCTGGAAGTTGGGGGTCTCCCCCTAACCTCTCAGCATGGCGGCGGAGCCGGTGCAGCGCTCCCCAGAATTAAATATAATATATTAAATAAAGGTGTAATATGAGGCAAATAGCCATCTACGGCAAAGGCGGCATTGGCAAGTCGACCACCACCCAGAATCTCACCGCAGCCCTTTCCACAATGGGCAAGAAGATCATGCAGATAGGCTGCGATCCCAAAGCAGACTCAGTGAAGATGCTTATGAACGGCAGAAGGCAGCCTTCCGTTCTGGACACTCTGAGAAAAGAAGGCGAGGTACAGTTGGAAGACGTACTGAAGGTCGGCTTTGGCGGGATAAGATGCGTTGAGTCCGGCGGCCCTGAGCCCGGCGTGGGATGTGCCGGCAGAGGCATCATCACCTCCATCGGGCTGCTGGAGAACCTGGGAGCCTATACCGACGATCTGGACTACGTATTCTACGACGTCCTGGGCGACGTGGTCTGCGGCGGCTTCGCCATGCCTATTCGAGAAGGAAAAGCAAAGGAAATCTACATCGTGGCCTCCGGCGAGATGATGGCCCTTTATGCAGCCAACAACATCTGCAAGGGCATCCAAAAGTTCGCCGAGTCAGGCGGAACGCGCCTGGGCGGCATCATCTGCAACTCCCGTAACGTCGATCGAGAAAAGGAGCTGGTGTCGGCCTTTGCCAAGAAGATCGGCAGCCAAATGATCCAGTTCGTGCCCAGAGACAATGTCGTCCACCAGTCAGAGATTCACAAGAAGACTGTCATCGAGTATGCCCCTGACTCCGATCAGGCCAAGGCCTACCTGGCACTGGCAAAAGCCGTGGATGAGAACCAGATGTTCGTGATCCCCCAGCCCATGGAGTATGAAGAGCTGGAAGAGGTCATGATGCAGTGGGGTGTTATGGAATGAAAATGATCCGCGCCGTCATCAGACCTGAGGCAGTAGACAAGGTGGCCGACAGCCTGGAAGCCGGCGGCTTTACCGCTTTGACCAGAGTCGAGGTCTTTGGCCGAGGCAAGCAGAAGGGCATCAAGGTGGGAAGTGTCGTCTACGACAATCTGCCCAAAACTATGCTCATGCTGGTTGTCGGCGACGACGACCTGGAGAAGGCAGTCAAGATCATCGAGGATTCCGCTCGAACCGGAAACATCGGCGACGGCAAGATCTTCGTGACTGCCGTCGAGGAGACCTACACCATCCGGACCGGTGCGCGGGGGCTGTAGATGAAAGAAGTCCTGGCCGTCATCCAGATGAACAAGATGGAGTGCACCAAAGACGCCCTGGAGGTCATCGGCATCCCATCCATCACCGTCTACAAAGCCAGCGGTCGTGGAAAGCAGAAAGGTCTGCAAATCCCCCATCCTTCCCAGCTTGATTCGTCGAATAAGAACATGAAATTTATTCCCAAGAGGATGATCTCGATCATGGTGGAAGACGAATTCGTCCCGGCTGTGGTGGCAGTCATCACCAAGGTCAACCGGACTGGAAACTACGGCGACGGCAGGATCTTCGTCTGCCCGGTGGAAGAGTCCGTCCGGATAAGAACCGGCGAGAGAGGGAGCGTGGCCATATCATGAGCGGAGTCGAAAAGACAGTGGAGAGCGTAGTGGAAAGTGCGGTCCCAAGCTCCAAAGAGCCGGTAACCATCGCTCACAGCAAACAGGTGGTGGAGGGAATGCTGAAAAGCCTTCCCAAGAAGACGGGCGAGGTGAGAAGCAAGCATGTGGTGGTCAAAGATTCCTGCGAGGTCGAGCAGAAGATCGAGGCCAATAACCGCACCATTCCCGGCATCCTCACCAATCGGGGCTGTGCTTATGCCGGCTCCAAAGGCGTGGTCTTCGGGCCGATCAAGGATATCCTGCATATCACTCACGGCCCCATCGGTTGTGCATATTTCACCTGGGGCAGCAGAAGAAATCTCATGAAAAAGGAAGAAGGCAGAGATTGCTTCGCCGGCTACTGCCTCTCAACCGACGTCAAGGAGACCGATATCGTCTTCGGAGCCGAGAAGAAGCTGGCTGCAGCCATTCGAGAAGCCTATGCCATCTTCAAGCCCCAGTGCATCAGCGTCTTCTGCACCTGCCCCATCGGCCTCATCGGCGACGATATCGAATCGGTCTGCAAGAAGGCGGAAGCCGATCTGAGAATCAAGGTCATCCCAGTTCGATGCGAAGGCTACCGCGGCGTCAGCCAGTCGGCAGGCCACCACATCGCCTCCAATTCACTGATGGAGCACCTGGTGGGCACAGAAGAGCTGGAAAATCCCGGTCCGTTTGATGTCAACGTCTTTGGAGAATACAACATAGGAGGAGACTACTGGGTGGTCAAGGATCTGCTGGAGAGAGTGGGCTACAGAGTGGTCAGTCCCTTCACCGGAGACGCCTCATTCCACGATATCGCAAAAGCGCACCGGGCCAAGCTCAACATCCTGCTCTGCCACCGCTCCATCAACTACACCAACCGCATGATGGAAGAGAAGTACGGCGTTCCCTGGATGAAGGTCAACTATCTGGGCGTGGAAGACACCATCAAGACCCTCCGGGATATGGCCGCCTTCTTCGACGACCCGGATCTAACCAAAAAGACGGAAGCTGTGATCGCCGAGGAGATGGCCAAAATCCAGCCGGTCATCGATATGTACCGAAAGAGGCTGGCCGGAAAGAGGGTCATGATCCTGGTGGGAGGATCACGTGCTCACCATGTCAGGAATATGTTCGAAACCCTGGGCATGGACGTGGTCGTGGCCGGCTACGAGTTCGCCCACCGGGATGACTATGAGGGCAGAAAAGTGCTCTCCAGCATCGTTCATACCGGACAGTCCAAGGTCCTGGCCGATATCCACTACAAACGTGATCCCAACGTAGTTTCGCCCTACGACGATGCCGCTATCCAGAAAAAGAAGGAGAAAATTCCGAGACTGATGGACTATGAAGGCCTGCTGCCCCACATGAAAGACGGCCAGGTAATGATCGACGACTACAGCCATCACGAGTGCGAGCGCCTGGTGAAGGATCTGGGAATCGATCTATTCTGTTCGGGAATCAAAGACAAGTACGTCTTCCAGAAGATGCACATCCCCTCCCGGCAGATGCATTCCTATGACTACAGCGGCCCCTACACAGGCTTTGAAGGCTTTGTGCAGTTCGCCAAGGACATCGACATGTCTGTGAACAGCCCAACCTGGAAATTCATAAATCCGCCCTGGAGGCAGAACAATGCTTGATTACACACCCAAACAGATGGCAGAGCGCGAGACATTGGTCATAAACCCGGCCAAGATCTGCCAGCCTATCGGGGCCATTCTGGCCTACAAAGGCATACACAACTGCATGCCTATCACCCATGGCTCGCAGGGTTGCTCGTCTTACCTGCGCATGGTGCTGGCCCGCCACTACCGGGAGCCCACGCTGGCTGCAACATCCTCTTTCACCGAGGACTCGGTGGTCTTCGGCGGCAGGAACAATCTCAAGGAAGCAGTGGACAACGTGGTCAACATCTACCATCCCGATGTGCTGGCCATCAACACCACCTGCTCCTCAGAGACCATTGGCGACGATGTGCACAGCTTCATGGAAGAGATCAAGGAAGAGGAGTTCTTCGATCCCAAGACCAAAGTGGTCATAGCCAATACCCCCAGCTACGTCGGCTCACATGTCACCGGCTATGACAATGCTGTCAAGGCCATTGCCCAGACCTTTCCCAGGAAGAGCAAGCCCAACGGAAAACTGAACGTCATCCCCGGTTTCGTGGACCCTGGAGACATCCGGGAGATCAAGAGGCTTCTCTCGATCATGGGCGTCTCCTCGATCGTATTCCCTGATACCACCGATGTCTTCGACGCGCCTCTCACTTTCGAGTCGGGCGGCCTGTACCCGCCGGGTGGAACGACTATCCCCGATCTGGTTGACGCCGGCAACTCCCGTGCCACCATCGCTCTGGGAAGAACAGCCGGAGCCTCGGGCGCAATGGTCCTGAAGGGCAAGTTCGGCATACCAGCGGTCATCGGTCCCATGCCCATCGGCATCCGAAACAGCGATGCCTTTGTCATGTCCGTCTCCAGCCTCATGGGCGTCCCAGTTCCACAAGAGATCGAGTACGAACGGGGGCGGCTGGTGGACATGATGACCGATGCTCATCCTCACTTCCACGGCAAGGACCTGGCCATATTCGGAGACCCGGATACAGTTATCGGCCTGGTCAGCCTGGCTGTGGAGATGGGCATGAATCCGGTCTTTGCTCTCACCGGAACGCAGGACAAAAAGTTCGCAGAGGAGGTGCATAACCTGGCTGCCGATTGTGAGGCGATGATAGGCGACACCTTCCTTCTCCACCAAAAAATCAAGAACCATCCCGTGGATATGCTGATCGGAAACACCTATGGGAAACTGATCGCCCGGGCCGAGGACATCCCGCTGGTGCGGGTGGGCTTCCCCATCACCGACCGGGCCAACTTGCATTATTTCCCAATCATCGGATACGCTGGAGCGGCCCGACTGGTGGAGATGATCGGCAACACCTTCCTGGAGAGGCGGGACAGAGACTCGGATGACACGCACTTCGAAATGATCCTTTAGGGGACTGGCATGAGCATTGTTAACATCTTTGAGGGAAGGGAGGGGCACATTGCCCAGAAGGGCGAACAGAGCATGCCTCTTGCCTGTAGCAGCGATAGCCTGGCAGGAGCTGTCAGCCAGAGGGCCTGTGTCTACTCCGGAGCGAGGGTGGTGTTAAACCCCATCACCGATGCTCTGCATCTTGTGCACGGTCCCATAGGCTGCGCCAGCTATACCTGGGACATCCGGGGCAGCACCTCCACTGGCCCCGATCTCTACAGAAACAGCTTCTCCACGGATATGAAGGAACTGGATGTGATCTTCGGCGGAGAGAAGAAGCTGGCTGCAGCCATTCGGGAGCTGGCTCATAAATTCAAGCCCCCTGCCATCTTTGTCTACTCCACCTGCATCGTAGGAATTATCGGAGACGATCTGACCTCTATCTGCAAGAAGGCCGGCCTGGAATTGGGCATTCCTGTTTTGCCTGTGAAATCGGAAGGATTTCGGGGAAGCAAGAACGAGGGCTACAAGGCGGCGTGCAATGCGCTGGCGGAGCTTATCGGCGTCCGGGAATACAGACCCAAAGGGCCGTCCATCAACCTGCTCGGCGAATACAACGTGGCTTGCGACCTATCCTTCGTCAAGCCCTTCTTCGAAGAGATGGGCCTGGAAGTGGTGGCCACTTTCACCGGCGACGCCAGGGTTGAAGAGATCGAGAGGGCTCATGCCGCACAGCTCAATTTAGTGCAGTGCAGCGGCTCCATGACCTATCTGGCCAAGAAGATGGAAGAGAAATACGGCATTCCCTACCGGCGGGTTAGCTTCTTCGGACTGCAGGACATGTCCGAGGCTCTTCGTACTGCTGCTGAATTCTTCGGCTTGGCGGCGATGAAAGAAAAGGCTGAGGAGATAATTTGCCGTGAGACGGAACGGGTGAGACCGGAGATCGAAGCCTATCGGTCCCGCGTTGCCGGAAAGAAGGCAGCCATTTACATGGGCGGAGCCGCCAAGGCCGTCTCGCTGGTGAAAGCTTTTCAGGAGCTGGGAATGGAGGTCGTGATCATCGGCACCCAGACCGGAGGCCGAGACGACTACCAGAATATCGCCTATATCGTAAAGGAGGGCACAGTGATCATTGACGATGCCAACCCCCTGGAGCTGAAGGATCTGCTCATAAAGCAAAAAGCGGACATGCTGGTTGCCGGAGTCAAAGAGCGTTTCCTGGCCTACAAAATGGGAATTGCTTTCTGCGACTTCAATCACGACCGAACCACCAGCTTCGAGGGCTATACTGGAATGATGAATTTTGCCAGAGAGGTCTCCATCACCATCAACAGTCCTGTCTGGCAGCTTCCTGTGAAGAGGGCGAACCTGGTTGACAGAAGAATGCAGATGGAAATCATGACAGGAGAGAGCAATGATATCCAAGAGCCTTGCCACAGTTAACCCCTGCTCCATGTGCATGCCCATGGGCAGCGTAATGGTCTTCCGGGGAATCGAGGGCTGTATGCCCCTTTTCCACGGCTCGCAAGGATGCAGCACCTACATGCGCCTCTACCTGGCCCATCACTTCCGCGAGCCGGTGGACATTGCGTCCACTGCTCTGAGCGAGAAGGGCGCAGTCTACGGTGGATCTGCCAATCTTATGCAGGGTCTGAAGAATGTTATAAAAGGCTACAAACCGAAGGTGATAGGCATTGCCACCACATGCCTGGCTGAGACCATCGGAGATGATGTGCCCCAGATAGTTCGCGAGTTTCAGGCACAGGAACTCCTGGCAAAGGACGTAATCATCATCTCAGTATCGACGCCCAGCTACGCTGCCTCCCATGAAGTTGGATATCGGGTTGCTCTGAAGGCTCTGATCCAGACCATCGCCAAGAAATCGAAGCCCAACGGACGGATCAACATGCTGGTGGGGTCCATAATCTCGCCTGCAGACGTTCGCTTTCTGCGGCGGCTCTTCGATGACTGGGGCCTGGAGTATATTCTGATGCCGGACATATCCGAGACCTTTGATGCCACCCTCAGCCAAGATCTGCCGCTCATCCCCAAGGGCGGAACGCCTCTTGAAGACATCAGGGATACGGCCAACTCAAAAGCGACACTGACCATAGGAGGATGGGTGCAGGAGCCGGGAGCAGGGAACTATTTAGAAAAAGAATTCAATGTCCCCCATGTTGCTCTGCCTCTGCCCATTGGTTTAGAATTCACCGATCGTCTGGCCGCAAATCTGGAAGAGTTGACCGGACTTTCCATGCCCGAGTGCTATGAACGGGAAAGAGGCAGATTGCTGGACACCATGGTCGATGCCCATAAGATTTTGGCTGATGTTAAGACGGCGGTCTACGGAGACACTGAGATGGTTTTGGGCATTACCCGCATCATGACGGAGCTGGGCATGAAGCCGCAGATCGTGGCCACGGGAGCCGCAAATCCGGCGTTTGCTGAGAATGCCGCAGAGCTTGCACCCGGATCCAAGGTCATGATGGAGACAGATTTCTTACAGATCGCAACGGAAGCGTCGAGCCGGGATATCGAGTTGATGGTGGGACCCTTCACGGGAAGAGGGATTGCCAGAAAAGAGAATATACCGCTCTTGCGGGTGGGACTGCCCAACCATGATCGCTACGGAGCCTCGCACCAGTTGCTCCTGGGATACGAGGGCTCGATGAATTTGGTGGAAGGAATGGCCAATGCCCTGCTTGATGGCAGGGAGAGAGGAACGACATGAGAGACGACTGCAAGCTGGAGCAGTTTCAGAATAAAGAGTACATAAGACTTGAAACCGCAAAGAGGAACGGACAGGTTGTCCCGACGCCGGTATGGTTTGTGGTAGATGATGGCACGCTCTTCGTTCGGTCCTATGCCAACAGCGGCAAGGTCAAACGCATGCGCAATAACCCTCATGTCCGGGTTACGCCCTCGGATGCAGTGGGAAAGCCCCAAGGTGTGACCATCGACGGCACTGCCATTCGAGCTAATGGCGATATCGAGATCAAGATAAGTCAGCTGCTCTACCGCAAATACGGTTTGATGAAGATGTCCTTTGATCTGTGGGGGGCCATCAAGCAGCTCGACTGGGCAGTATTCGCCATTGAGATTTGAGAGGAACCCGGGAGTGGGGCACAATCCGGTCCGTTCGAGCGGACGGATTTTTTTGCGTTTTACCTGGGGACGCAAGATGCAAGAGATAACGGTCTTCAGATAGACGTGGCTGCCGTTCCGGATGGTTCGGCTTCAAAAAGATATTCGGCACAGGGCCCAGTCACAGGTGCTGTCGCGAATCTGGCCTGCCAATCACCCTTAACGCAGGATTGCGATGGCTACTGGCTCAAACCTAATAAAAATCTCATGAACCATCGCCTGGCAAAATCCATAGCTGCTCGGAATGTGGCTTGACTATGGATCTAGATCTCAATGCAGTGATCGATATTCTGTGGTTGGGGGTGCAATTTCTTCGCAAAGGTGATAGAAGCCCCGTCCTTTGGGGCGTGGTGCGTTCACAGCGCCTACTTTTCCCGTTATGACAATATCGCTACTCCATTTTCTCTTCTGTTGTTGTAGCCAGTCTTAAAAAGATTACTCTATTAATATCTTAAATTTACTGTGATGCTTCGGATGTTCTGCATCATACTAGCACCACTTTTTTATGCAATACTAAGAAAAGTTCTCAAAAATATATTTAACTTTGGAGTCGCTAAACTAAAAATCACAGGGATTGCACGGTTATGAATGGATATGAATATATCATAGCAATTCAGAGTTTATATTAAATACCCTTTTAAATTCCCCCAGAGAGGCTCTTCCAGCGATGTGCGAATGGATTTCGTTGCATGGGTATTGAAGTTGATATAAAAATTAAATAAGTTTGACTATACGATTGTTTAAGGGTGATGTAGTTGGCAATTAACAGTGGAGATACAGCGTGGGTTTTGGTTTCAACAGCCATGGTCATGCTCATGACGCCGGGCGTCGGTTTGTTCTATGGCGGCTTGGTGCGCAGCAAGACCGTCGTCTCGATGATAGGTCTGTCCTTCCTGGCGTTCGCAATAGCCAGCGTACAGTGGGTACTGTTCGGCTACAGCCTGTCCTTCGGCTCGGATATATCGGGAATCATCGGAGGCCTGGACTACTTTGCTTTAAGCGGCGTGGGACTGGGCGAAGCGCCTCTGGCCGCCAACATTCCGCATCTCATCTATGTGGCCTTCCAGCTGGTCTTCGCTGCCGTGACTTTAGCCATCCTCACCTCAGCCGTGGCGGAAAGAGTCAAGATCAGCTCCTTCATCGTGCTGGCTCTTCTCTGGACCACTCTGGTCTATGATCCTCTGGCCCACTGGGTCTGGGCGGGCGGCTGGATGGCCCAGATGGGCGCTCTCGACTTTGCCGGCGGAACGGTGGTGCACATCAGCTCCGGCTTCTCCGCACTGGCCATAGCCCTGGTCATAGGCAAAAGAATGGGCTACGGATCCTACGTCATGGAGCCGCATAACATTCCCATGGCTATGATCGGTGCGGGCCTGCTCTGGTTCGGCTGGTTCGGCTTCAACGCGGGCTCCGCCCTGGCCGCAAACGGCCTTGCTGCCTCTGCACTGGTGGTCACCAACACCTCTGCCGCTGCGGGAGCGCTCACATGGCTCTTCGCCAGCTGGCTGAAAGGAAAGCCCAGTGCCCTTGGAATGGTGAGCGGCGGCATTGCCGGCCTAGTGGCCATAACGCCTGCTGCAGGCTATGTTGATGTGACGGGTGCCCTGATCATTGGGGCTGTCTCTGGTATTATCTGCTATACGGCCCTGCTCTTTCGCGTCGGTCGCGGCCTGGATGAGAGCTGTGATGCCTGGGCGGTGCATGGCATGGGCGGCCTGTGGGGCGCTATTGCCACGGGCATATTCGCCACCGCCTCGGTTAACAGCTATACCGGCCTGATCTACGGCAACTTTCATCAATTCGCGGTGCAGATAATGGCTGCCGGTGCATCTGTGGTCTATGCCTTCGTGATGACGCTCATACTGGCTACGATCGTTGACCGCGTCATGGGCCTGAGGGTCACAGAGGAAGAGGAATACGTTGGCCTTGATATCTCCCAGCACGGCGAGAAGGCCTATGCTTGAATACGCTTCAAAGATGCCGGAACGGTGATAAAAATGAAAAAGATAGAGGCCATAGTGCGGCCGGAGAGGCTGGAGCAGATCAAGAAAGCCCTGGAAGAGAAGGGAGTTATTGCCATGACAGTGATCGATGTGCTGGGCCGGGGCGAGCAGAAGGGCATCAAGCTGCAATACCGAGGCGGAACCATGGACGTGGACATGCTCCCCAAGCTCAAGCTGGAGCTGTATGTTACAGACGAAGAGGCTGATTCGGTCATGAAGACCATATGCGACGCCGGGCGCACCGGCAAGTTTGGGGACGGCAGGATCTTCGTCTCCACGGTGGAAAAGTCGGGCAAGGTGAGGACAGGGGAGGTTTTCACCTAAAAAATATTTTTTTTCGAATCAAATAGTGCGAAGCAAGCTTAAGGGAAGGCGTGGCAGTAGCCAGCGCAAAAAATCCTTGTAAGATATTTTTGCTGCCGCAATCTCGATATATCTGTCCAAGACCTCCTCCCGGCAGGCCAGGATGCGCAGGAATACCTCGGGATAATTGTGCATCATTTTTGAGAGGAATAAGGCATACCTCAACTCCTCGCCGAAGTCCTTTTCGATTCTCTTCTCGTAGGCCGAGGCTACCTCTGGGGCGGGAGTGTCTCTTATCACCTGGCCGGCAATCTTGCCGGAGGAGAGTGCATAGCAGATCCCCTCCCCGGCAAACGCATCCACAAATCCTGCTGCATCTCCTGCCAGGAGCACTCTTCCATAAGCCGTCCTTCTCTTGTTGCCGCCCTGCGGTATGAGGTGGCCGTGAAGCCTCTGCCTTTCAGAAAAGCCGTTTTTCTTCAGGAACTGCAGCATGGCCCGGCGGGGATGATGCAGGCGTGATGATAGGCCGCCTATGCCCACAGAATAGTATCCTCGATGGGGAAAGATCCATCCATAGCCGCCTTCCGCCATGCCGAAGTGGATGTCCAGAGTGCCGTCCAGACGCTCATTTATCTTCCTGTCGTCCTCTTTTATCTCAGCGACCAGGCATATCCCCATATTCTCTTTTTTGTCTGGACCATAGATCCTGTTTTTCAGAGCATCCTGGCATCCGGAAGCGACCACGAGAAACTTGCCACTATAAATCCCGTCCTTGGTTTTCACGGACACATGTTCGTCTTTTTCCTGGAAGTCCTGAACCTTTTCCGTCTTGATGCCAGCGCCAGCCTCTTCAGCCTTTTGTAAGAGGAGATAATCGAAGCGGCTACGGGTTATTAGAGTGGTGAGATTGTAGCCCTTGTGCCTCTCCAATACTCTATCGCGAAAATGGACACGCGCTCCTGTTATGGTCCTCTCGCAAAGCTCATCTGGAAGAGCAAAGTCCAGCAGCGAGGCAGCTCTGCTGGATAGTGCGCCACCGCAGGGTTTGTACCTGGGAAAAGGCTCCTTTTCCAGGATCAGAGTGTCTAATCCCTGCAATGCCGCCGCTCGGGCGGCAGCAGATCCTGCCGGCCCCGCGCCCACTACAATCAGGTCATACATTGCAAATAGTATATTGGATGATGAGACTTTAATACTTTCTACAGAGAGAGGCTATAAGAGAAAAAATAATATCGACCTTCTAAGCTAGCCGAAGAAGAGACTGTAGCCGAATTGAAGAAAGCTGGTGCTGGAGAGAAGGGTCTTTATCTTGGCTTCTGCCAGCCAGCTTTTTCCCTCAAAATTAATCTGTCCGGCATCCGCCTGTTCCTTAAAAGCGGCAATTTTATCCTTCGATTTTGCGACCTCGCTTAAGGCGTTTTGTGTGGTGGTTACTATTATTGTAGGATCGCCAATGCCCCCATCAACGGTTCTCTCGATCCTTGCGCTCACCATATCCATACCCACGCGAAATACGCTACCATTGTCTCTGGTTATGATCATGTTGATCTTTTCGCTGCCAATCATGCTCTTGAGGACAGGAGGAACATTCTCAATCTGGGTATTATATGTATTGACATATTTTTGCGTGGTAGGCATATCAAGTGAAAACGCATCCGCAAAGGAGATCATGAGCGTCATCAGAATTGTGAGAGTGAGAATCGTGTGTCTTCGAACAGGCATCTGCATATCAGTTAGTCACACATGATAAGATAAATATTTATGCCATCAATAATCGTTCACAGAATCCTTTAAGTACAATCTTTTCGAATAGTAGTCTATGGATGTCCTGGTGCTCTGTATTGACCGCGACAATGATTTGGGCCGCAAGGGAGGAGTCATAAGTCCGGTTGTGGGCAGGCAGGCCAATATCGATGCTGCGCTCAAGCTGGGCATGGCCGATCCGGAGGACTCGGATGTCAACACCATCTTTGGAGGCATAAAGGTACTGGATGAGTTGGCCCTCTCCGGCAAAACCGTGGAAATCGCCTCACTGGCAGGCGACCTGAAGGTAGGATTGGTCTCTGACAGCAAGCTTGCCGCGCAGTTGGAAGTGTTGCTGGAGCGCCTGCATCCCGACGGAGTGATCGTAGTCTCAGACGGAGCTGAGGACGAGGCCATACTGCCGATTATCCATTCTCGCATCAAGGTGAACGGGGTACGCCGGGTTTTGATCAAACAGAGCCCCAACCTGGAGAGCACTTACTATCTTCTCAAGCAGGTCTTCAACGATCCCAAGATCAGCCATACCGTATTCATTCCACCTGCTTTAGCTCTGCTCATGTTTGCCATCTTTAGCCTCCTGGGCTATCCCAACGGTGCCGTGGTGGCCATCACAGGTGCAGTGGGCCTTTATCTCCTATTTCGGGGCCTGGGGCTGGACGACTCCATGGAAGAGGCCAAGCAGACTTTAAGAAAATCCCTTTATGCAGGCAAGATCGCATTCATAACTTACATTTTAGCGGCCATGCTGGTGATCATTGCCACAGTGAGAGGATTCGCCTATTCCTGGCAGTACTACCATGAACCCATATCGCCCGGATTCTTCATTCTGGTAATGATCTATCTTAACCAGAGCATCTGGTGGTATGTTGTCGCTGCCCTGTGTGTGGATCTGGGCAAGATCATGGACATGTATCTGGAGGGCATAAGAGATGCTCGCACCATCTCCTATCTCTTTTTCTTGCTGGCAACGGGTCTTATCATCTGGTCTGCAACCGGCTTCATCTTGGCCAGCAATGCCGACCTGAAGTTCGGCATCGGTATGGTGGAATCAGTTCAGTATCTGGCCATATCGGCGATAGTCGCCATCCTCATAACCGTGGTAGGGGTTAATGTCTCCAAGCGCATAGCCGGAGAGGAGCCGCTCCAGCCTCTCAAGTGATTGAAATGCGAGGAAAAGGCAGTGCTACAGATTCAATCCACGGGCGAGAGATGTCTTTGCGATTTTACCTTCGATTTTTACTGGCAGCATCGGGGCACAAGACTCAACATGGATCAGACCGTAAGCGGCATCAGCTTTCGCAGAATGGTGCAGGCCCTGCGCCAGGGCGAGACGGTCGAGATCCTGGGGGATGCAGGCAGCCGCATGGGATCGAGTCTGGGAGTGGATCTGTTGCGGCTCGGGGGAAAGGGCGGGCCCATTGAGACAACTGGCAAAATAGTCGTGGACGGCAATGTGGGCAGCCACATGGGAATATCCATGCAACGCGGCGCCATATATGTCTCAGGGGAGATAAAATCACCTATGGGAAACGTTGTGCAGGTGCAGAGCGATCTCACGGGCTACAGAAAGTTCGTCTCGGCCACAGAAGCATTGGAAAAAAACCTGCCCGTCCTGGGGCCGAACACAGCCGATAAAAATGGCCTGACCATCTGCGACGGCATTTTGAGGGATACCCTGGGTGCTAGAAATCCCACAGATAAAACCGTCTGCCTGCAAGGCGATGCGGGAATGAGTACCGGCATACTCATGCGCTCTGGTCTGATTGAGGTTATGGGCGATGCCGGCCAGAACACGGGCGTGCTCATGCAGGGTGGCAGAATTGTGGTAAGGGGAAGATCCGGCAACTTCACGGGCGCAGAGATGCGAGGCGGCGAGATCTTCGTGGAGGGTGATGCAGGAAGCTTCACCTGCGCTAGCATGAGTGGCGGGGCCGTTTATGCCAGAGAAGGAAAGAGCGTGCCGCCGGCTCGCGTGCAAATTCCCAGCTCCCACGAGCTGGCTGCTATCGCCCAGGCCCTGAAAATTCCAATGCTGCATGCCATGATGTATCGAAAGATGTGCATATCAAATGATGATAAAATAATATAACAAAGAGCATGCGCTCTTGTTATCTTTTAAGGTATGATCTTCTCGATAGCTACTTCTCCCTCGATACCCATCACGATAGAGAATATCCACTCACTCAGCTTGGCGCAATGCTCAGGAATGCACTCATCGATGCAGCCAGCGCAGGGCTCGAAAGCATCAAGAGCCAGCAGCGGATCGAAACGCCTGCCGCGAGGTTTTACAGTGCAACTGAGTCGATAGGTTCTGATGCCTTCTGCCGACTCCACCTCTCTGGTGATGAGATTATCTTTGAGGAGCTTGGCCACGATACGGGAGCATTTTCGAGAATCTATCTTCAAAACCTTCCATAGATCACTTTGCAAGGCTCCGTCAGGACGCGACTTTATATATTCCAGCGCCACCTCAGCAGACATTTCCGACCTCTCTAGTCATTTTCATTCAATTGGACTTATGAGAATAATGTTGTTGCCGCGCAGGATAACCGATCCTAAAGAGCGAGTCTTCTCGCCGCCGATCAGCTCCACTGTCTCCTGGAGGTGAAGGTTCAAGTATTCATCTACACTGTTGAGAATTCCTTCCAGGACATAGCGAGGTGTGCCCTTCATCTCCACCTGAATCTTACTGCCTACCAAACTCTGTACCTTTTTAGTTGGGAACATAAACCAGACTCCTTAATAATTTGTATGATTGATCAATTTGCGCGACTAAAATTGAGCGCAATACTCAGGCGGAAATCACGCCTTTTACGCCCGTTACGCTCTTCATGAGCTCTTTCTCGATGAAATTTTTAAGTGTCATCTGTGAGAACGGACAGCCTGCGCAGTGCCCTTGCAGCTTTACCTTGACTATTCCATCCACTATATCGACGAGCTGAACATCTCCGCCGTCAACGCGAAGGCCTTCCCTTATCTTTTCCAGAGCGAGCTCGACGTCATCCTTGAGGTTTTCCATGAATATTTCAGTCCCCTTTCACCTTTATAGATGTGACTTTGTGCCCAATGATCGTGTACCTTATCCCTTTTAAAGCTTCCTCGAGCCGCTTTATGATCTTTTCGCACTTATC
This sequence comes from Methanothrix sp., assembly GCA_049663825.1. Lineage (GTDB taxonomy): Archaea > Halobacteriota > Methanosarcinia > Methanotrichales > Methanotrichaceae > Methanothrix. The sequence goes on from JBATEC010000211.1 coordinate 16,813, forward strand.
GGAGCCGACGACGGTGTTAACCATGACCCCAGGCTCAGATTGGTCCCGGATCGCTTTCATGGCCATATCAAGGTCCTCGCTCAGCCGGAAGGTCTTCCATGTTTTCGGTGCCATTCCTTGATACTCCATGAGGTAAAATCCGGTGACTCCCAGCTCGGTTAAGGTGTTTATGACTCGAACCAGATGCTCGTGATCCACGAAAATCTTGACCATCGTCTTCATAGAGTTCCCCTATATTTACCAGACAATCAAACCTTAAATAACTTCGCGATTTGACCAGATATTTTTTTATCCTACCCCGGCAAAACAGGTCTTACCATGGCTATGAGAGATATCAGTGATGTGCTAAGGAACATGGGAATACACGAAGACGAGATCGTCTCCGCGGCAATGCAGCTTTACTTTCCCCATCCTGGAGTTGAGACGCGCGAAAAGGCAGAAGCTGTGTTTCGACAGGAGATGGCTCTCGCTTTATCAGATCCCAATCTGGCGCTTCTTATTTACGCGGGAGTCCTGCTGGAGTCAGAGGGAGAGAGATGCAATCTTCCCAACCTGCGGCCGGCCGACTATGAGAACGATCTGACCTGCCTTATCGCGGATGAGGTATTGGGTCTTGCCATCGCCAAGTATGTGGGCGGCTACAAAGGGCTGTTCGATTATGTTCGCTTCGACAAGGCCAAGCCGGGCATCCTCTCTCGCCTGGGCCCCTTTATGGATGATGTGGTGGCCGGGCTAATAGGGGGGGTGTCCGCCAATATGTATACCCGGGCGGCTTTGTCCGAAGGGAGCTTACATTGAAAGACCTGCTCTTTGCTCTTAAGTCGGGATTCGGCTGGCTGTCTACCATACCGGTAGGCATCTCCATGGAGGGCATCGATGCCCTGATGAGGCATGTTTACGTATTTCCTCTGGTAGGCCTGGCCTTGGGCATGATTTTAGGTTTAGTGGGCTATCTGGCAGGGCAGGCGCTGTCCGCCAATTTGGTGGCCGTAGTGGTGATAATTGCCATCTACAAGCTCTGCGGCATAAATCATATCGACGGGCTGGCCGATTTCGGGGATGGGGTGATTGCCCACGGCACTAGTGAGAAAAAAGTCGCTGCCATGAAGGATGTCTCCCTGGGGACGGGGGGGGCTGTTTTTATAGCCATAATTCTGCTGGCCGTCTTCGCGGTTGTATCCGATATGCCCCACGCTCTTCTGCCTCTGTCTCTGCTGGTCGCGGAAATCTCCGCCAAAGAGGCCATGATATGCTTTGCCGCCTTTTCTACTTCCCTGCAGAAGGGTTTTGGCCAGATCATGATTGAGCGGACAGGGTCGCGGCAGTTTCTTCTGGGCCTGGTAATATCTGCGGTCTTTTGCGCAGCGGCTTTGGGCCCCCTGGGTCTGGCCGCTCTGGTCGCAGCTCAGGCGGCTGCCTTTTACATGGTTCTTGTGGCAAAGAGGAACTTTGGTGGAGCCACCGGTGACGGGATAGGCGCGACCAATGAGGTGGCAAGAGTAGTGGCCCTGGCGGTGGCTCTGATTTTAGGGGGTGTTCTTCCCTGGATGCTCTGGTGATGGCCGGAGGCCGCGGCTCGCGGCTGAAGATGGGGGAAAAGCCGCTGGTGACTCTCTTTGGCAGGCCGCTCATCGAATATGTGGCCCTGGCTTTGGAGGACAGTTCGGTTGACAGGATATTTGTGGCCACCACGGACAATGTGCACCGCACCAAAAAATGGGCTGCACAGAGGGGGCTTTCCGTGATTGAGACGGGCGGCTATGGCTATGTAGCGGACATGATTGAGGCCGTGAAGAAAGCAGAGGTTAAAGATCCCATAATGATCATCATGGCCGACCTGCCCCTGGTCACTTCGGATTTGATAGATGAGATTATCGAGGTTTATGAGGAGCGGCCCGAGCCGGCGCTCTCCACTCACACCCCCCTCGATCTGCACAGCCGTCTGGGCCGCAGGCCCGATTCCCTTTTCAACTACCAGGGCCGTCTCATCGTTCCGGCAGGCATAAATGTGCTGGATGGCAGCGATATAGAAAAAGAGCAGGAGGACTTTCACCTGATATTGGAGAGAATTGAACTGGCGGTGAATGTTAATGTGGCGGGGGACCTCATGCTCTGTGAGAAGATAATGCAAGGTGATTTCCTTTGAATAACTCCATAACCGTAAACGGCGAGAAATTCTCCGCCCAAGATCTGCTGCTGCTTTCCGGAGCGGATGAGATCAAGGAGCCCGATCAGATCAAGGGCTACATCCTGCTCGTGGCCAGGGCTCTAAGAAATCCCATGAGGCTGCCTTGGCTGCTCAAGGACATCTTCAACCTCTGCATCCAGGAAGAGGACCAAAGGGACATGAGGCTCTGCCTGATACGGGTGCAGGTGGAGGCAGAGCTGATGATGACTCAGGATATTCAGAGGTTTCAGCAGAGGCGCTATGTGGCCCAGGTGATCGAGATCCTGCTCTTCAATGAGCTCTTGCTCGCGCCGCGCGAGCCTGTGGAAGAGGGAGAGGTGGAGTAGGGCTTAAACCTTTTTTTACCCATTTGATCGCTCGCTGTTGAGGATGGCTTCGATTTCCGAACGTATTTCCGGGGCGAATTCCTTGGCGGTCTTCCACACAATTTCATTGTCAATCCCAAAATATCCATGTATAAGCCGATCTCTCATCCCCGCCATATCCTTCCAGGGCACCTGAGGATTCCGCAGCCTGACTGCAGTGGGCACTTTCTTTACCGCTTCTCCTACGATTTCAAGCGCGCAGATCACGGAATAGCGTGTCTTTTCATCAGCCAGAAAATCGATGTGCCTTCGCTCGGGCTTCACAATGCTACCTTATCCCGAAGAATGCGCTCTCCAATCTCGCCTTTTAAGGCGCGAATTGATACGAGATCAACTTTGATGCCGGTTATCTCACGCAGCTTACGCTCAAGGGAGATGAACTTGGGAAGAGTGGGCACTTCCTCTAACTCTACTAGAATATCAAGATCGCTACGCTTGTGCTGCTCGCCCCGAACGTAGGATCCAAAGAGCCAAAGGGAACCTACGCGATATTCCCGACGCAAGTCCGCCAGGTTATCGCGAATCAACTGCTTTAGATCCTCCAGAGCGGGCTTTGGCTTGGATTTCAATCGCTTTGATACGACTTGAGATTTCTTGCTTTGCATTGAATACCATACCGTTTTTGAGGGATAAATATATGTGGATTCTGCACAAGAAACAAAATTGGATTTAGGGGAATAATTTTATAACGACCTAATGAATGAAAAATCCTTAATTCTCATTTGCTTATATTATGTACTCGTTTTCAAGCTTTTCAAGTTTGTTTCTCATCTCGGAAATCAATTTGGATAGACTTGCCTTTTCGAGTTCATGGTTGGTATAGAACCGAATATTTCCTGACTCAAGAATAAGAAATTCAATAACACATAGAACGGACTTGCACATTTGTATAAATCTAAAAAATTATCCATTCGCAGTTCGGGATAGTCGTCTCCTGAAAGCATCGCATCTAAAAATTTTCCCTTATATTTGCAGACATTGAATGATGCAGTTCCCTTCAATGCCAAGACCATAAATGCTTGAGTGGAGTTATGAAGTGCGATTATAACCCATTTCCAGTTGTAAGCATCCTCATGAATCTGCAATACAAATTGATGCGTCTTATTAAGCGATTTTATCGCTTCATTTGTTTCATCTGTCCTCAGCCACATCTTGTATCAGATGCTCCTTCTTGAACAAATACTCTCCTGAGGTCTCTTCTCTTGCATGAATCTATTTCCAAATGCCAGCCAGATGCTAAAGCCAAAGCCGCCTTCTCCGCCTCGGTCCAAGTCTCATCGTCGCTGGTGTGTTGTATGGCACTAGGGCCTTCCTTGGTAGCTCATTCCATTGCCTCAAAGGTCGATTAGCGATTTGCATTGGAAAATCCGCTACGTAAGCTTTATTAACCTCACGACCGTTCTGGCGTCGGTGGGTCGCTTGAAAACTATAGCCTTTTGCATCTTGTCCGCAGCCTTGCTGATCTCTTCCTTCGCGAACGGTGCAACGATACCGGTAAGCTCGAATCTGCAAGCTGCGATTGATGCCGCCTCTCCCGGAGATACCCTGCAGGTAGCTACGGGAGTCTACGACAAAATAACCGTACAAAAAAGCCTGAATCTGGTGGGCAATGGTGCGGTTATCCGGGCCGGAAATAGAGACGCCTGCGTAAACATAGATGCGGACAATGTGGGCATCAGCGGCTTTACGGTCAGAGACGGTTTCTATGGAATAAAGCTCAACAGTGTGTCGGGCTGTAGTGTTTCCAACAACACCGTAATCTATTGTACTCAGCCCGGCATTGCTCTAATATTTTCCGATGGGAATACAATCACAGGAAACAATGCCAGCTTTAACGGCATAGTGGGAGAGGGCTGGTATGGAATATACCTCTCCAACTCCAACGACAACCTCATTGCGAACAATGCGGCCTACGGCAACGGCGCTTACGGCATCAATCTCTTTCCCTCCTGCAGCAATAATACCATAAGAGGAAATGTGCTGCAAGGAAATATGTACGGCCTTTACATGTTCACCGATTGCGCCGACAATCTCATCGAAAAGAACGACCTGTCCAGGAATACCAACTCCGGTCTGGATCTGCGCATCAACTGCACAGGCAATACCATCATCAACAACACCATGGAGGATAATGTGGTGGCCGGGCTGACCCTCATGGAAGATTCCGGTCAAAACACCATTAGCGGAAACATTATACGAGGCAACGGACGCTACGGACTGCAGATACAGAGCCGTTCGGATGGCAATACCATCATTTACAACAACATCTCCGAGAGCCAGACGGGAATATTCCTGGAGTCGAGCAAAAATAAAATCTACGGCAACCGCATATCAGACAACGTCATTCAAGCTGACGATAGAGGAATAAACAGCTGGAACGCACAATATCCCAAGGGCGGAAACCTCTGGAGCGACTACCAGGGGCAGGATGAGATGCAAGGGTCCGGACAAGCAGCCTCCGGCAAGGACGGCTTTGGGGATGTACCTTACAGTATAAGCGAGAATGGAAAAGACCAGTATCCCATTATGGGCGAACAGGTCAAGCAGATTGCCGTCCTCTCCAAAGAGATGACTCCGACGAAAGCTAGAGTGGGTGATGCTGTCGCCATTAAGGCAAAGCTGAAGTCCAAGTACGATCTCTTGCAGGTAACCGCCCGCGCTTATCAGGATGGATTGGATGCGCAAGGCTACTGCAGACTGGTTTTGTCAGGGGATTTCTATCAGGGAGACTTCTCCACGGCTCTGCTGGAACCGGGAAGGTACGATATCGTCCTGAACGCAAAAGATGCGCGCGGTTTTGAGCTGCAAGAGACATTAGGCGTCGTCGACGTAACTGCTAGGCGCGGCTTTACTTCCGCATGAGCTGTGTTTTAATATTAAATATTGAGATGGGGAGACAATGACAGCATTCAGATCATGTTTGGGGTCCTGTTTAGTAGGAGCAGGCACCTTAGCGCTATTGGCGTTATTGATGCTGGTAAATTCGGCCTGCGGGGGCGAAGCCTATTGCGATGCCTGTAAAGGCGATTCAGGCTGGTCCGGCGAAAAGGCGCTAGATCAGATCGGCAACATCGATGCGCAAAGTACAGAAGTCATGCCGGGCCTGAGCACGGCTCAAAAGAACCGGGTGGGTATCTGGAAACAGCCCCTTGCCGGATTCAGTGAAACCAATGAAAAAGTGAGCAATTCATCGCAGGTAGATGTCCCGGTGAAAAACGCCTCCGAAAGCCTGGCAAAGAAGACCCAGCCGCGCAAAATTGCGGAGGAGAGCATTTCCATTGTGCGCAGCGCAAAGGCCAAGAGCATGCTCGCCCCTATTGACGAGGTCAATGGCTCCCAGGTATTGCTGGACATCAGCGAGAACGCCACAAAGCACATCACGGGATCTATTGCCATTCCTTATACGAAATTCCTTCTCAACGGCACATATGTGCGATCGGAGGCAGAGCTGGCAAAGATGCTGAGTGATGCAGGAATTTCCAGAGACGACCCGGTGGTCATCTACGGCGAATGTATGCCCTGTGGTGGAGGACCCGCGCCTGCGACATTTGTCTACTGGATCATGAGATCCATGGGCCAGGAGGATGTCAGGGTGCTGGATGGAACTGTCAAGGATTGGGCTCTTGCCGGAAAACCAACGACCACAGAGACGGCAATCCTGCCTGCTAAGACCTACACCCCTCAGACCAATCCGGATTTTTCAGCAGATTATAACTATGTGAAAAGCGGATCGACTCAGATCGTGGATGCAAGAACCATGCAGGAGTTCGGCACAGGCTCTATTCCCGGTGCGATCAACATTCCCTACGAGAACGTTATCATCAATAGTAAAATAAGGGACGAAACCAAGCTCGATCGAGTCTTCGCCTTCCTTGACAAGAACCAACCGGTGGTCGTTTACACCAATACCGGCTTGAAGGGATCTGTGGTCTGGTTTGCGTTAACTCTCCAGGGATATGATGCCCGGCTGTACTCCTATGAGAATTATCTGTATAACCAGGCGGTACTGGGCAAGGCAGATGCGACTAATGCGACGGCTTGAATTGTATCGGGGTTAAGACCATGAAGAGATCAAGAATTGCCATGTGCATCCTGCTATTGATGACGATATTTGCAGGTGCTGTATCCAGCGTTAATGGAGAATGCTCCGCCTGCAAAGGCGGATCGCCCACCGCCCAACAGGACGTGCTGAATAACGAATGGGCGGTGTTTCTGGGCAGCGAGAATACAACAACAACTGAGGTGATGGCCAGTACAGGCGGTCTGGTCAATCCCCGGTATAACCGGCAGAACAATCCGTCCTTGCAATCAGAGAAAAGCCAGACATCATCCGGTAAAGATGATTTGAATATAGCATCCGTAACAGGGGCAGAAAGCTCAACAGACAAGAGAAGTGATAGCTTTGCCGTTGTGCTGGTGCCCCTGGAGAGCGCCAATAATTCAGGGATAATCCTTGATATCAGCCCGAGTTCTACGGAGTACATTCCCGGAGCTATAAACATCCCTTATACCAAATTTCTTAATCCGGGAGGCGTTCTCAAGCCAGTGTCCGAGATGGCGGCGGTTTTAGGCGATGCAGGCATATCGCAGAATGATGAGGTCCTCATTTACGGTGAATGCCAGCCTTGCGGCGGTGGGCCATCGGCTGCAACTTATGTTTACTGGATAATGAGGTATCTGGGCCACGAGAATGTCAAATTGCTGGACGGAGGCATCGACGACTGGGTGGAATCCCTGCGGCCTACGGTCGCGCAGCCTGCGTCTTTACCTTCCCAAATCTATACTCCTGCCATCAAGGCCGATATTCTGGCCACTTATGAGTTCGTGCATAGCGGCACGCCCCAGGTCATAGATGCCAGAACGGCCACGGAATATGAAGCGGGATCTATACCAGGAAGCGTAAATATTCCTTATGATCGAGTCCTGGACGACAAAAGGATCAAGGATAAAGAAGAGCTAGATGATCTGTTCTCATCTCTGGATAAGAATAGGTCCGTTGTAGTCTACACCAATACCGGTGTCAAGGCTTCCATGATCTGGCTCGCCCTGACTCTGTTGGATTACGATGCCAGAATTTACTCCTGGCAGGATTGGCAGGCAAATTTGCCTCAATTGAACATCGCCTTGCAGAAGGCTTATGCAGAGCCAAATCCCGCCAAGATAGGAGATATTGTTCAGATAACTGCCATCTTCGAAGAGAAGAACATAAAAAATGTTAACCGGAGCGAGAACGAGACTATCCTGACCATCAAAGGGTGCGCCACCTGTGGATTTGGCTCGCCGCAGGGATATGCCGACCTGAGTAGCACGGATGGCGTGGTGAAGATCGGCTCCACATCTCAGGCACAAAAAAGCGCGACGGAAAACGTTTTCACTGTATCGGCTCAGGTATTGAGCTCTTCCGGAGATACCGTCGATCGGATTATAATGAAACGCATCAAATCTGATGGAGATGAGTTTGCCGGCATTTGGAATGCCAATGTGGCAGCTGGCATCTACAGGATCGAGATCGTAGCCACTTTAGGAGAGGTCACGAAGACCTTCCCGAATGCCATGCAAATTGAGGTTGCAGGCACCAGTAAATATAAGAATCTTGGAAATGAATAACTGGAGCTAAGCGTGAACTCCAGCTCATTTGCCTATTTTATTTTATTGGCCTGTATGCTTAGCTGTGCGGCCGCTTTCCCCATGCAAAATGCGCTCGAGAACAACAAGGCCAGCATATGGTTTGAAAAGGAATATGACAGCTACTTCAAGCCAAATGCGGATGATGGTATGCCTCCAGTCATTTATGGAGTGAGCGTAAGCCCCTCGGCGCTGAAGATGGGCGCTCCCAGAAGCGAGATCAATGCGTTTGTCCATGATGCAGGCAGCATCGAGATGGTATATGCCGATATCGGTAGTCGCATGAACCTCATGCTGGATCTGGATCAAGACGGCAGATACACTGGATACTGCGGCTCCAACCTGCCGTCCGGAGTCTACAAGGTTACAATTGTAGCCATTGACAAATCCGGCAATGCGGCAAAGGACGAATCAGCAACCCTCACCATTCGCGACCCCAATGACCTCAACAGCAATGGAATCGAGGACAGCCTGGAAAAGCAAGGTGGGAAGGATCTGAAGGTGATCGTCCTTCATGACGGCAATCTGAGCAATGTTGCTTCTTCAGAGGATCGTTTCCATATCCTGCCGGGAAGCGCCTTGACGGTATCCGGCGACAAGCTGGAGAAGATTGCCAGGACCAATGGCGTCAAGGGCATCTACAAGGATCAAAAGCTGACGGTTTTAGCGCAGCCCGGCCAGAGCGACGGTCCGTCATCGCATTCAACTTCTAGCGATGATTCAAGGAATATCGATGACCCCCGGATGAATGAAGGCTACACGGGAGATGGTGTGACCGTGGCCCTAATTGATACTGGAGCGGATAGTGATCACACGGCCCTGGCAGGCAGAATTGTGGCATTCAAGGATTTCGTGGACAATCAAACTGCACCCTACGATGACAACGGACACGGCACCCATTGCGCCAGCCTTGTCGCCGGAGAGAAGGGCATGGGCGTGGCACCGGGAGCAAAGCTGGTGGTGATAAAGGCCATGGACCGGGAAGGGGCATGCTACCTATCTGATGCCCTCAATGCACTGGACTGGTGCCTGGAGAATAAAGAGCGTTACGGAATTAAAGTTGTATCCTTTTCCGTGGGCGGTGAGAGCCCTTCGGACGGTACGTCTCTCCTGGATGACGCCTGCAACAAAATGGTGGAAAATGGGCTGGTTATGTGTGTGGCAGCAGGAAACTCCGGCCCAGCCGCGTCATCCATCGTCATTCCCGGAGATGCCGAGAATGTGATAACCGTGGGCGCCGTGGACATATCCGGCACGATCTTCGAACTATCCTCGCGCGGGCCGACGGCCAGAGGCGACACCAAGCCCGATCTTGTCACGATGGGTGTGGATGTTGTCTCCGCCCTGGCCGGATCGAAGAGCGGCAAGAGCTCATTGAGCGGCACATCTATGGCAGTCCCTCAAGTCTCCGGCGCTGTGGCGCTGTTGCTGGAAGCAAAGCCAGATCTTGCCCCGGCTGATGTGAAGAGAGTGCTGCTAAAGACGGCAGACGACCTGGGCCCGTCCGGGCCGGATAATGTTTACGGCTATGGGGCCCTCAATCTGACCGGTGCCCTGCACAGCATTAGTGCGACCCGGTCGGGGCTATCTCCGCCCGTTCTGGAGGAGATTAAGCTTAACCGGAACGATTGCCCCGTAGGCGAGCCGGTCATGATCGAGGCGCAGGCTTTAGGCGATATCAGGACCATAAACGCCAACATCATAGGGCCGGACAGAAATATGGAGATACCCATGGACGACTTCGACGGCAACGGCATCTTCTCCGCCCGCTGGGAGACGAGCTTTTGGACGCCGGGCGACTACCAGGTAAAGGTTGACTTGCTGGGAAAATTCGGGGAGGTGGACGATAAGGTCGTCCCTTTCCGCCTGTTGGAGAAGGAGTGAAGCTGGTATGTCTTTAGCCTGGCAGGAGATCGCCCGGTTCGGCAAGAAATTGGTCAGTTCCGGGCTTACCAGCTCCCGTTTCGGAAATATCAGCCTCCTGCGGGAAGGTCGGATCTTTATAACCTGTACAGGCAGCATGCTTGACGAGCTGGAGGAAAGAAGTGTGGTGGAGGTTGATTTAAGGGGTCCCTGCGATCAGGACAGTATTGCCAGCAGCGAGACCTGTGTTCACCGGGCCATCTACCAGAACACCGCTAACATGGCCATTATTCACACCCATTCTCCTTACGCCGTGGCTCTATCTCTATTGGAGCAAAATAATGTAGTGTCGCTGGATAGCGAGGGCCTGCTATTTCTCGGAACTATGCCAATTGTTGATGGCCAAATCGGCACAAATGAGCTGGCCATGGCGGCATCTTCTGCCCTGAAAACTCATAAGGCATGTATTGCTCGCGGCCATGGCGTTTTTGCCGCCGGCAATAGTATCTCCGATGCTTATACTGCAGCCTGTATGGCAGAGCATAGCGCTCAGGTGAGATATCTCGTAAAAGCTTATCCAGGGGAAAAATTTATATCTTCACCATCACTTCAATAACTTGAGCGGGTAATCCTAGTTTTTGAAATCCACACTGAACCCCCCACTCTCCTACCCGCTCTCTTTAAATTTAACGAGGCTGTGTTTTGCAGAGGATCATCTTTTCTCCAGTCAGTTGTCAAAAGATCTATTAATGTCGGAAGTAAAAGGTCCCCTATGAACTCTTCTCTAGAGCTTGGAAAGATCATGGGCATACCGGTGCGGCTACACTGGACTTTTATGTTGGTCATCCTCTATGTTGCCTGGGCTTTTGCCTCTTTCAGCCAGACAGTCTATGGAAAGACATATGGTTTCGGCGGCATTGAGTCGGCACAGCTGCGATGGCTCTATTCCCTGCTCTTTGCCGTAGTGCTCTTTGCATGCGTGGCCCTGCATGAGCTGGGTCATTCCTATATCGCCCACAAGAACGGCATCAACATAAAGAGCATAACTCTCTACTTCTTTGGCGGGGTGGCTTCTATGGAGGAGATCCCCAGAAATCCACGAATGGAGCTGCAGATGGCCTTTGCCGGGCCGGCTGTAAGCGGCGTGCTGGGATTGATATCGGTTTACCTGGCTGGACCGGCGGCCGCTTTTGGTGGTGCAGGCAACGCTCTGGCCATCATGCTCTGGACTTTAGGCATTATGAATCTCATCCTCATGGCTTTCAATCTCCTCCCCGCCTTTCCCATGGATGGGGGTCGTCTCTTGCGGGCCTGGTTTGCCACCCGCATGCCATATGTAAAAGCTACCCGTCGTGCCGCGGATATCGGAAAGATCTTCGCGACTCTTATGTTTCTGCTGGGCCTGTCCTCCTTAAATTTCATGCTCCTCTTTGTGGCATTCTTCGTTTATGTGGGTGCATCTGAGGAGGAGAAGGCCACCGAAATAAGCGTCAGCCTGGAGGGAATATCAGTGCGAAACATAATGTCCGCCCCGGTGCGCAGCATCGCTTTAGAAATGACGCTTGAAGAGCTAAAAGAATTGATGTTCCGGGAAAAACATAGAGGCTATCCGGTAATGTCCGGCGAGGCCCTGGTGGGAATTATCACCTTGACTGATCTGCTGAAGGTTGCCGAAACGGAGAGGGCCGTAACGCGCGTAGATCAGGTGATGACAAGAAAGTTATATTTGATCAGCCCTGAGGAAGAGGCATCGACTGCCATGAAGATGATGAATGACATGCAGATTCGCCGGCTGCCTGTGATCGATGAGGGCCGATTGGTGGGCATCGTCTCCAGGGAGGACCTGGTCAGGGCCATTGAGCTTTGCAGAGAGCGGGAACATTAAGAGGTAATCAATTTGGAGAATACGACTGAAACGATGAAAGAAGCAGACTCTTCTTCTTGTCGACTGGTGGAGCCGGGGGAATTGGCCGCAGGAAGCGAGTCTTATGAGATCATAATAGTAGGAACTGCCCATGTCTCAGAAAAAAGCGTCCAGGAAGTAGTCAGCAAAATAGAGGAGACGCGGCCCGATATCGTGGCTGTAGAGCTCTGCCCTGCTCGCTACCGGGCTCTTATCGGCCAGGAGGTAGAGAAGGAGATCAAGATCAGTGAGCTTTTGAGTGGCGGAAAGCTCTTTTTCTTCCTGGTGCAGTTGTTTTTGGCCTACATCCAGAGAAAGATGGGCGAAGAGATGGGAGTCAAACCCGGCTCGGAGATGCTGGCGGCCATCGAAGCTGCCAAGAGGGCGGGCGCGCGGGTGGCACTGGTCGATAGGGACATAGGCATTACCATTCAACGCTTCTGGTCGGCCATGGGATTTTTTGATAAGATCAGGCTGGTCGGATCCCTGATACCCGCAGCTCTTGGCTGGGGCGATGAAGAAGAAATTGATATCGACAGCATCACCCAGGCAGATATCGTCTCTCAGATGATCTCAGAGTTTAGGAAGATCTCCCCAGGTGCGGCGAACGTGCTAGTGGATGAACGCGACGCCTTCCTGGCCCGCAATCTGCACTTGCTCTCCAAGCAGGGCCGGGTGCTGGCCGTGGTAGGGGCGGGCCACCGAGAGGGCATTCTCAAGCACCTGGAGCATCCCGAGAATATTCCTGCCCTGGAAGGCTTGAATGAGAAGCCCGGCAATAAGATCACCTTTGTCAAGATATTTGGGGTAGTGGTGAGCCTGCTCATCCTGGCCACCATTGGTCTGGTGCTGGTCACGGCAAAGTCCAGCGAGATCATTTTCCAGGCCTGTGTCATCTGGTTCGTGGTAACTGGAGTGCTGTCGGCTTTAGGAGTGGTCCTGGCCAGGGGTCATCCGCTCTCCGCCCTGACGGCGCTGATGGTGGCCTGGATGACAACTCTCAATCCTTTTGTTGCGGCTGGCTGGTTTGCCGGAATGGTGGAGGCCTGGAAGCTCAAGCCTACCGTATCCGACCTGAAAACGCTGGCTGCTGCAGACAGCTTTGGGCAGATGATGCAAAACCGCCTCTTCAAGGTCATCTTGGTGGCCGCACTTTCAAACTTGGGTGCCATGCTGGGGATGTTCATAGGCGTCTATCTCATCTGGCATTGGCTGGGACTGAACCTTTCAGCAGAGATGATCTGGGAGATGATAAAAAATGGCTATTATTTAATTATTAGTTACTTTTAATTTACAATTTTTAGACTATCCGCTCGGAAACGACGGCTATTCCCGCATCCTTGATCTTGTTCTTGCGAGCTACGTTTAGCAGAAAGGGCGTCAGGCTTTCCAACATGGGTGAGACCGCCAAAGGACCCGCGTTAAGTGGTCGAAGGCTCTTTATCTCACCGGCAAGCTGTACCGCGATATCTATCGCCTGCGCATCATCGCCACAGATAAAGGCATCCGCCTTCAGTATCCTCCCAATATTTTGCAGAGCTGCGGCGCAGATGGTATGAAATGCAGAGACCACACTAACACTTTTTGGGAGCAACGATCTCGCCTGCAGGGCTGCGCTTCCCTCGGCAGGGGGATGGTACTGGAAAAACTTGCCGTTGTAGGTCATGGGCACCACAGGCGAGATGACGATCTGGCTCTTGTATGAGTCTAACAGACCTGTTGTGACTGAAGCCAAATGTTCATAAGGCACGCATAGCACGACCACATCAGCCATAGCAATGGCACTGGCGTTGTCCGCGCCCTGCACATTACCTACTGCACCCAGGAGCTGCATTACCACGGCCGCGCCCTCTCTGGCTTTATCAACATTTCGTGAGCCGATAATGATTTCATGCTTTTGCCCCCAGCGCACGGCAAATCCCGTGCCGATATCGCCAGTTCCGCCAACGAGAGCAATTTTCATGGCCTTGCCTTAACCTAACTATTATTTTATGGTTTTGTGCAGGGCAGTATTTTCTCCAGGAGGACGGATAGGATCAAGAAGAACGGTGGCGACATAGCAGAGCCTGCTGAAATATAACAAGGGATGGCACGAGATGCGAAAGGGAGTAGCAATGAAGGGGGTAATAAACGTCACCTCGTGCCTCGAATTCCTGCATTATCCTGTCATAATGCAGCTATCACTATTAGGTCTCTTCTCCTTTATTAAGTTTTAGGTTGAAAAACAGATAGAACATTATTATGAAATCAAGCAGGTCTTATGGCAGCCTCTACCTGTGTCATGCCGGCATCGGTCTTGATGCCAAGTCCCCAAAAATGAGTACGTGAAGCCCTGTAACCACTCGCTTGCAGCCGCTCTATTGCATCATCTATCTTGCCAGGGGTGATGTGCAACCTCTCGCAGATGCTATGATGATCATAGTACATGGGAACCTCTACTTCGCTCGCACATGTGCTGAGAAGTTTTTTTGCCCGGCGGCTGTGGCCCTCCCAGCCCAGGGCCTTCTCGATTACCTGTGCCTCCTGTATCCCGCCCAGCCACAGAGGGCCGGCCAAAGTCGTCTTGCCAAAGCAGTGGCGGCACTCTCCACCGGGCTTGGGCTTTTCCAGGAGAACAAAGCTGCCGCAGCTACGGCAGTGCTCGACATAGCCCAGTTTTTCCAGGCATCTATCGGCTGCCTTCGCCCCCTTGATCACACGCAGGTAAGTTCTCACATAGTGATCGGTAACGTGGGTGAGCATGGGCTGCATGGCTTTATCCAGGCGAGCCAGCTCCCGCGCCGCCAGGCCGAGCAAAATTCTGGCCCCCATTTCCCGGTGATAGTCTGTACGAAGTGGAACTGCCATGTACTTGCGGATACCGCTCATGAGATGGGCACCGCAGAGGGGCGCAGTGTCGGTGGCTGTGATGAATAGATAAGAGAGAGCGGACCGGCTGGCTGCAGAAAGATAAGAAGAAGGTGAGCCGAAGGGGTCCAGGTCCACCGCCTGGAAGTGCTGCTCATGCAGGAGAACGTTGGCATTGCAACAGGTTATCGTGCCGGTCAGACCATTTCTGGCCATGTTTTTTTCCATGAGCTGGCAAGCCAGTGGGCTGACGTCGTTTAGGGTAAATTTTTCTACGCCCGCTTCCTTAGCTACTCTTAGCCCACGAATGCCGCTGGCGGATAGGG
Source organism: Methanothrix sp. (assembly GCA_049663825.1). GTDB lineage: Archaea > Halobacteriota > Methanosarcinia > Methanotrichales > Methanotrichaceae > Methanothrix. The sequence goes on from JBATEC010000211.1 coordinate 31,930, forward strand.
CGTCCAGGTAGTCGGTGAGGGCCAGGCTACTGGCCATGGCTACGCCGATATCCCGGTTGAGAAGCATCTTGGGATTGTAGAAAGCGCCCTCGGTCTCAAAGGTAATAGCACCCTCCGTTATGAGATTCATCAGAAATCATTCTCTTTCTGAAACGGCGGTGCGCTGGCATCAAAGGCCCTGGTGTCAGTCCATTTAGGCGGCGAGCTGGACGCTTTGCGAGAGATCACCATGACGCCTTTTTGCTCACTAATTGTGGAGTATTCGTCATCAGCCGGCCCGTACACGGCGTATTTCTTAACCTCACCTCTTATCTGCGTGCTGTTTAATGCCGCCCGGAATGGCCGGATGAGGGGTCGCGAGTCAAAGGAACGCGACTCGGGCCCAGGAAGAGAATAGGGCTGATCGCCTATGCCGTCATTATTCTCGTCTTTGCCAGTATAATCGCTGTAGTAGTTGCCGATAGTGGTATTCCAAATATTGAGGCTGGTATTCTCATATGCATTGAGATCGTTTCTAAAGAAGTTGTTGCTGAATATGAGGTTATTGCGGTTCTCATTGAGCCTTATGCCGTGTTTGTTGTCAGAGGCGTTGTTGTCGTAGACTGCATTGAACTTGCAGCCCTTTGAGATCTCCAGCCCATTGAAGTTGCCTTTCGCAGTGTTTCTGATCAGCATGTTGTAGCTGCTGTTCTCTTGCAGGCTGATGCCGATGCCAAAACCAGTCACGATCTCGCTTCTGCTGTTATCCTCTGCCAAATTATCGGTTATATTGTTGTAGTTGGATGAGGCAGTCACCAGGATTCCATAATTATTATGATCGGCACGGTTTCTTCTCACCTGGTTAAACGACGCATTCCAAAGGGACAGCCCAAAGGTGTTCGTGGAGAGAATATTATCCTGAATGATGCCACCGTTCGTCTCTTTGAGCAGTATGCCGCCATTGGTGTTGTTTACGATGCTGTTATTGTCCAAAGTCACATCCCGGGACTTTTCAATATCCAGCCCGTATTTTTTGCAGCTCGTAATGCGGCAGGCAGTAACATTTACCCTGGCACTTTGCAGGATAGAGGCACCTGTATCGCAGCCATCCATAGTCGTATTCTGCAAGACCAGGTCTTGCACATTCTCCGCAGAAATTGCCACCTGCGCTCCAAAGATGCTGCAATTTTTTATAGATATGCCGTAACCGCTCACAACGATGGCCGAATTTGGCTCATCGAAGCGCCCTCCGGCTGCGGCAGCGGGATTTTGCATGTAGTAATCGAACTTGGCTTCGCTATCCTTGCCTACGCCTTTTATGCGAAATCCGGTGATGGTGACGTCATCGCTGGATACTCTTATAGCAGGTTTCTGCAAAGCTGCAGAGATAATTGGGCTGCCTTGCCCCTCAATGGTTAGCGGCCGGTCCACCTCGAAGCGGCTTACTTCACCCGGACCTACTACTATCGTGTCTCCTGTTTTGGCCGAGTTTATGGCCATCTGGATATCCGTTCCTGCCTGGATAACGTTTGCCGATACGGGATCAAATGCTAAGTAAATAATAAGCACAATAGCCAGAAACGCGAAAATAATTCTAGTGCCGGAAATGGCGCATGCCTGTGAAGACCATGGCCATGCCGTGCTCATTGGCGGCATCAATCACCTCTGCATCCCGTATGGACCCGCCGGGATGAATTACTGCAACAGCTCCGGCCTGGAAGGTTTGATCCAGTCCGTCTCGGAAGGGGAAGAATGAATCCGTGGCAGCTACCGTCCCTCGGGTGCAAAGGCCATGCTCCTCTGCCTTTTCCGCACCAAAGCGCGCTGAATCCACCCGGCTCACCTGGCCCGATCCTATGCCTATGGTCTGGCACTCAGACGCATAAACCAGGGCATTGGACTTGACATACTTGGAGACCTTCCAGGCGAATCGAAGGGCTCGGCTCTCCTTGTCTGTGGGAGACCGTTTGGTTACTACCTTCCATTCCTTGAGGTCGCAAGTATCATAATCCTGGAGCATCATGCCCCCGAAGATGCTTCTTTGATAGAATCCCCTATAAAGTTCGTCCTTTCGGGCCAGCAGATCTCCAATATCTAATATTCTGCGATTGGGCTTCTTATCCATCAGCAGCTTTAGGGCCTCTGGATCATAGCCGGGGGCCAACAGAACTTCTACAAAGCTATCGCCGATGGCGCGAGCCGTGTCTGTGTCCACCGGCCGATTGAATCCAATGACGCCCCCGAAGGCAGATTTGGGATCTGTGGAAAAAGAGAGACTATAGGCATCGGCAAGACTTTCGCCATAGGCCACGCCGCAAGGATTGGCATGTTTCACAATTACGGAGAGGGGCCTTTCCACCGGGACGCCATCGTACTCAGATAGGTCGATCAGCATCTCAAGCACCGTTTCCGCATCGACCATGTTGTTATAGGACATATCCCGTCCATTCAGCTTCCTGGCTATTTGCAGGCCCAGACCATTCTCTTTGGAGTAGAGTGCCGCCTTCTGGTGCCAGTTCTCACCATAACGAAGGTCCTGCACTTTCTCATAGGCTGCTGCCGCATAGCGGGGCATGGCGTTCGTGCCGGCCTGAAGGGCGGAGAGTCTTTTCGAGTCGCTTTGCAGACACCTGTAAAGGGCATATGCCTCCAGGTTATTTCTGGTCTCTAAAGAAAGGCCGCCAGTCTGCTTGATCTCTTCCAAAACCGATGAGCAGTTTGCATTGCCCAATAAAACAGCACTTCCATCAACGAGCGCCTGGCGAATGAAAAGCGCTCCCGCGGGTGTGGTAACATATCCCATGTCACATATCAAAAGGCAATCCGTTCCTGGGCCTGGCAGTTGGTCGCAGATTTGCAGGCCAAGCTGCTTCAAGCCGGGAAGAATGGACCCTGCCAGCAGAGAATGACCTGCCAGGACGACGACTTTCTTGATCTTCATCGAACCTCTCTCATTTCATCGCGGGCGCTATTTTAATCTTTTGCCAAAACGCTATTCCTCGTATGCCCAAGATAAGCTTTAAGCCACCAGGACGCCTCTTTTGGGAGTAATGGACATTTGCGAGGCGGTTAAATCTCATCCCCAGGGCTGCACCATAAGCTTTGAGGTGGTGCCAGGCTCCACCCGGCTGGCTGTGCCCTCCGGTTTCAATCCCTGGCGAAGGTCGATAGAAGCCCATCTGACGGAAGAGCCGTCGCGAGGACGGGCTAATCGGCAACTAATGGCAGAACTGGCCAGAGTGCTATGCATTTCCGAGCAAAAGATTGAGGTCTTGAGCGGCCACAAGAGTGCCAGAAAGCTTCTGTTGGTAAAAGGCATGGCGAAGGATGAGGCCGTCTTTGCGTTAGATAAGAATATGAAATGAGCAGATAAAGAGTGAGTTGGGCCAAAATTGCATGACTGCCGGAAGAGATGATCAGGAGAGCCGTCCCAAGAGGACTTATGATCTGGAGGGCCTGGAGGAGCTGATCGCTTCACTTATCGACGCTTCTTACCTGGGTGCCGCTGTCATTGTAGAAGGAAGGCGCGACCTGCAGGCCTTGCGTGCTTTGGGACTGCCGGGACCCGTAATCATGGCCTCGCGCCGCAGTGCTCTGGACCTGGCAGAGGATGCCGCCCGAAGCTACGCTCGGATCATACTTCTCACCGACTGGGATGACAAAGGCGATGAGATGTGCAAGACGATCGAGCGCCACCTGCGTTCCGTAGGCTCGCGACCGGACAGCGAGATCAGATGTCGCCTCAAAAAACTGGTCAAGAAAGAGATAAAAGACGTAGAGAGCCTGAGCCGCTATGCGGAAAGGATGAGGGAGCAATATGGTACTTAGGATAGCAGTCACCGGGTCCCCCGGCGTCGGCAAATCTACCCTGGTGGCGAAAGTGGCGGCCAGCTCGGGCATGCGCGTGGGGGGTGTGCTGGCTCGAGATCGGCATTACAAAGATCGGCGCATCGGCTTTGAGATGCTCGACCTCGCTTCAGGGGCAGTGGGCATGCTGGCCGATGAGACAGGCAGCGGGCCGCAATTGGGGAAGTATCGCGTCCATCCGGAAGACCTGGACGGCCTCGGTGCAAGGGCCATAGAAAACGCCTTGAAATGCGAGCTGATCGTAGTAGACGAGGTGGGTCCCATGGAGCTGACCAGCCACAGGTTTGTCTCCGCTGTCGAAATGGCCATAGCTTCCTCCCGGCCCATGCTGCTGGTGCTGCATGAATGGTCCAATCACCGTCTGGCTAAGAAAATTCGCAGCACATTTCAGGTGATGACCGTAACCCGGCAGAATCGTGAGGCTCTCGTCGATGAGATTGCTCTGGCTCTATCGGGCAAGAAATAGACCAATCAGAGTCCCAATTCCTTTGCTCTGGCGAAGGCCTCTTTCGCCTCACGATCGCGATGTAGTGACTGGTATGCTACCCCCAGGTTCTTCCAGGCCGTTGCATATTCCGGCTCGATCTTTATGGCCCTTAAAAAGCAGCTTACCGCCTCCTGGTGCCTGGATAAGACGCCGAAGGCCACGCCTTTGTTGTTCCAGGCATATATGTCTAAGGGATCGATCATGAGTGCCTCCTCATAGCTCTCGATAGCCTCCTCGTGTCTATGCAGGTTGTCCAGAGCCGCGCCCCGGTTATTCCAGGCCCTTCTGCCGTCCGCCCCTAGTGGATTCAGTTCAACTGCCCTGGCATAACATTCCACCGCCTTCTCGTATTGCCCCATCTGGTGCAGGGCAAAGCCTCTTACTATCCAGGTTCGGGCATTGTATGGATTGAGGGCCAGGGCCTTTTCGCTGGACACCACCGCTTCGGCACATCTATCCAACTGGCTGCAGACCAGGGCATGAGCCCTCCAGGCATCGGCATTTTCAGGTTCGAGCAAGAGGGACTCTTCCAGGGCTGCTGCCGCCTCATCGTACCTGCCGAGCTTTCGCAAAGCTATGCCTTTTTTGAAGCATTGGGAGAAGCTATGCGGCAAAACTTCCTCTGCCATCTTCCAGGCAGACACAGCCTCCTCGTAATTTCCCCAGGCATAGAGGATCTCGGCTTTTGCATTTTCATCTTCTGACATATTAATTCCGGACCACAGACTATTTTTCATCGGCACTATCGTCGGCCGGCTTAAACTCATAGCGGTGCAATTGGAATTTCCGACGAAACAGTATTAAAGTATCGGCTCATATAGTAAAGTATATATTATACGTATTACTAAAGTAATGTTAAATGTATATGGGGTAGTTTGGGGGGAGTACGATGAAACCGCAGCGGTCCGAGATAATAGGCCGGATGATTAGGTTCCTTAATCTGGACACGGATGGTCTAAGGCGAGTTGTTCTCGAGTCGATAGTCGAGGCTCGAGAGTTTACTGTAGCCTCTCTTCATGAAAGCGTATGCAGGAGAATTGATGTTTCCAAGAAGGTGGTAGCCTCCATGATCGGCTACATTTGTTCACGTCTGGGAATATTACATGTCAATAAGAAGTCATACCGTGCACCAATGAGCTATGTTTTAAGGGATGAATATGCAGATATAGCCAGGGCAGTACTGGCTACCTTATGACTAATGTCAAGAAGGCTCCCCGGACCGCTACTACGCTCAAGGTCCGCTCTAAATCTGAATACGCAATAAGCCACTCTCGTGATCCTTATCATGAACTAATGCTTCGCCTTTTTCAGGAGGAGACAACGGCACAGCGTGGGCGAAAATTCCTGGTAATGGTGGAGGAACGGCAGAAGAGCGGCGATCCATTAAAGACGGAAGAGTGGGAGCGGCTTCTGGTAGAGTTGAATGTTAGTCGATCCGCCTTTTACGCCATGAGGAACAAGCTACTTGGCGCGGGACTGATCATAAACAAAAGCGGCGAGTACCGGCTCTCCGGAATGTTCAGCCGCGATCTGATGGACATGGC
>JBATEC010000212.1:0-11275 GCA_049663825.1 Methanothrix sp.
ATTTCCAGCCATCCGTCTTCAACCCAAGCCATGAGAAGGTTCCTGGCCATTCTCTCGGAAAGGCGCAGCTCGGCGGCCACCTGGAGAACTGTGATTGTCTCTCTTTCGGATCAAGGCATCTCTTTATCCGTCTCTGCCAATCCCAGCACATTGAGCAATCCTAGCAGGTTCTCCCTGGATAGTGACCCGTCGGAGACCTTCTTTAGGACCTCTTTGGCATTGAAGGCCACACCGAGACCAGCGTTCTTGATCATTAGGCAGTCGTTGGCTCCGTCGCCCACGGCCACGATGCTGTCCGGGCTGATATTCTCCAGCTCTGCCAGCCGGTAGATGATGCGCCCCTTGGCCTCGGCATCGATGATATCTCCCCTGATCTCGCCGGTGACAAAGCCGTTCTCAATCATCAGCTCATTGGCAAAGGTGTAGTCAAAGCCGAGCTGCTCTTTGAGCACATCGGTAAAATAGGTAAAGCCGCCGCTGATGAGGGCGATCTTGTAGCCCAGGTGCTTTAGATGATGCAGCAGCTCCTCCGATCCGGGAGTAAGACGCAGGTCTGATGCAATCTCCTGCAAGGATCTCTCCGGCATCCCCTTGAGGAGGCGCACCCTCTGGCGCAGCGACTCCTTGAAGTCCATCTCCCCGTTCATGGCCTTCTCAGTTATCGCTTTCACCTGCTCGTCGACTCCCGCAAATCCTGCCAGCTTGTTGATGATCTCGAAATCTACAATGGTCATGTCCATGTCAAAGACGATGAGCCGCTTCTCTTTGCGTGAGCGGCCCAGATCCTGAATCACCACATCCAGGCCGAGAAGCTCGCAATCCTTCTTCAGCTTATTTTTGCAGTCATCCTCATTGCAATCGGAAAAGTCCGCGAGAAATTCAATGGATATTAGATCGCCGCGAGCTGTGACCGCTGCCCTTTCGATATTTACTTCATTTCCAGCTGCCGCGTTTGCCGCATCGCGGATGATGCCCGGCCGGTCTTTGGCCAGAATGGTAACCACATGCAGGTTCTTCTTTGATCTGCGCCGACCCCGGTACTGGCCGAGGGGCAGGAAATTGAATTGAATGCCGAGATCGTCGGCCTTTCTATGCAGCCACGCTTGTAGCTCGCTGGCGGTGACGCGCGCATTGGCAAAATCTGCCACCACAGACATGACGAATATGCCCTGCATCACCCGCTGATCCATATCCACGATATTCACATTCTGCTGGGCAGGCTCCTCCAGGATATCGCGGATTAGTCCCGGTCTGTCTTTGCCCAGGAAGGAGATGACCCATAGATCGTCGTTCAGAGGGCACGTCCCCCTTTTCTTGGCGGCAGCATCGGAAACAATGCTAACCATTCAAGCCTAAATACTTTTTCAGCGGTTTCGCTTCAGCTCGGCAACTCTCATCATCAAATGCCAGGTATTCTCGACAGCCGCGATGGTCAACCATACTATAACCATCACCATCCAACCCAGGTAGCGAGTCTTTCCCTGCAGGATATCTGCGCCGATAACTGTCAGTGTCAAGTAACAGATCGTATTGGGAATCAATAATCCTCTCAAGATCATGCTTGATGCGAAGACCCTACGCTCATCCTTTCTTCTTAGAAATCTCAGCCACAAAGCGGCTGTATGCACTATCTGTATCATGCCTAAAATGAGAAGCGGATAGCCTATTCCGGTGGGTGTATCTGATGGGACTACGAAAATGAAGGCAAATGATAAAATCATCAAGAAATTTATAAATATCTCTTCTGCGAGCATGCGAATGTCGCTTGACTTTTTTGCCTCGGCTATGACATCAATATGCAACGTAACTGCAACAAAGATCAGGCCGACGAGAGTTGCAGATGCAGAACCGGTCAGCATATAGAAATCTCGCCATGAATCAATGGATTCGACAAAACCGTTCATATCCAAGCCTCCGAATTTCAAGATTTTTCATGTCTCTAAATGGTAATACATTAATCGATCAAAAGCAAAGACTATAGATGCTCGCGAGTACCAGTAGCAATCAACCAAGAGGTCGTTTATGCAACAATCTCGCATGCTCATCAACGGTGAGGAGGTCGCCTCCTCATCAGGCAGAGTAGAAATCATCCGCAATCCGGCCAACCAGCAGCCTGTGGCCGAGGTGGCTGTGGGCACGCGTCAGGATGCCCGGCTGGCTCTGCAGGCTGCCAAGAAAGCTTTTCCCATCTGGTCAGCAACGCCCAGCCTAAAGCGGGCCGATCTTCTGCACGATGCAGCCCGGCTGGTTCGGGAGCGGGCAGAGAATATCTCCCGGCTGTTAACTCTAGAGATGGGAAAGCCCTTAAAAAATGCCAAGATGGAGGTTCTCTCCTCTGCGGATGTCCTTGACTTTTACGCAGAAGAAGGCAAGAGAAACTTTGGCGAGTGGATTTCTTCATCGCACAGCCGTAGCATCGTGCTCAGGCAGCCCGTAGGCGTGGCCGCTCTCATCACGCCCTGGAACTTTCCCGTCGATCTGTTGGCCTGGAAGGTAGCGCCCGCTCTCGCAGCCGGCTGCACCTTCGTGGCCAAGCCCCCTAGCCTCGCCCCTCTGGCCGCTACGGAGTTTGTGCGGGCGGTGAGCGACGCAGGCCTGCCGGCGGGCACAGCCAATGTGGTGCATGGGCCGGGAAGCGTCGTGGGCGCCGAGCTGGTGGAAAATCCCATCTCCCGAAAGATCGCCTTTACCGGAGAGACACAGACCGGTCGCTGGATCATGGCCCACGCTGCGGCGCACATCAAGCGCGTCTCCCTGGAGCTGGGCGGCCAGTCGCCCTTCATCGTCTGTCCTGATGCCGACATAGAGGCGGCTGCCGCCTCTGCCGCCCAGAGGGCCTTCTCCAACATGGGCCAGATCTGCATCAGCGTCAATAGAATTTATGTAGCGCAGGAGGTGGCAGAGGAGTTCACGAAGCTGTTGATCTCGTGCGCCGAGAGGCTCAAGATCGGCAACGGCCTGGAGCCGGATGTGGACATGGGGCCCATGTTCAGCCGGGCGCAGCGGGAGAGAACGCAGGGCCATGTGGCCGACGCGATTGAAAAAGGGGCAGAGCTTCTCACGGGCGGGCGGGAACCGGAGGGCGAGGCGTTTGAGAAAGGCTACTTCTTCCGGCCCACGGTGCTGGGCGAGGCAGACCACAGCATGAGAGTAATGCGAGAGGAGACCTTCGGGCCGGTGGCCCCTATTATGAAGTTCAAGACGCTGGAAGAGGCCGTTGCTCTGGCCAACGACAGCGAGTACGGCCTGGCCGCCTATGTCTTCACCAGTGACCTCAAGACGGCCCTGCGTGCTGCCGAGGGACTGGAGGCGGGAGGCGTCGGTGTCAATGTTAACAACGTGGTGGACCTGCAAGCGCCCTTTGGTGGGTGGAAGGAGAGCGGCCTGGGCAGGGAGCTGGGGCACTATGGCCTGGAGGCCTACTTGGAAACAAAGCACATCCGGCTGGGGATGTGAGCGTCTATCAGCTCACACTTTTTCACAATCCTTCGGCAACATTCCGACATTTGCCTATATCTTCTCAAATAATTTATTATAATTTCCCCCCATTCCGGCCCATCGGGGGTGAGCCGGGGTCAAGACGACAGAACAGATTAAGCACTTCACTTCAATGCTGGCATGACAGAAGGCCGAAGAAAAAAACAAAAATAGTAAGCGCATATGTTTATGTAGAAGAAAAAACGCACAACAAATCATCGAGAGGGATATACCAATGATCAACAATAATGCAACCTATCGAATGCATCTTTTATTGCTCTGCTCCCTGATTTTTATTGCATCTGCGGGCCTGGCCGAGGAGCAGCAAGATCTAACCGTCTACTGCGGTGCAGGGCTCACGGGAGCTTTGAGCGAGATTGGCGAGATCTATGAGAACAGCAGCAACATGAGCGTTAAATTCAACTTCGACGGCGTGCCGGCCTTACGAGCTCAAATTGAGCAGGGTGCCTATGCCGACGTTCTTGTTTCAGCCAGCGTGAAGCACATGAAGGCCTTGCAGTCAGAGGGCTTCATGGACAATCAAACAGTCCAGATCTTTGCCCGAAACAAAGTGGCTATAATCGTGCCTAATGACAATCCCGCCAACATCACGGGCGTGAAGGATCTGGCAGACCCTGGCGTCAAGATCTTGATGGGAACCAAAGAGCTTCCGGCAGGAGACTATGCACTCTTGGTCATGGACAATCTCGCAGCTGACAAGGAATTTGGCCCTGCCTTCAAAGATGCGGTTCTGGCCAATGTCGTCTCTTTGGAGACCACTGTAAACCGCATCGTCTCCAAAGTTGCCCTTGGTGAAGCAGATGCCGGATTTGCCTTTATATCGGATGTCAGCCCTCAGATGGTGGGCAAGGTCACAAGGATACTGATCCCTGACAAATATAATGTGATAGGGGATTTCCCTGTGGGCGTCTTAACTCAGTCGAAATATCCCGAGCAATCTCAGGCTTTCATCGATGTGCTGATGTCCGATGAAGGTCAGTCCATATTGGATAAGTACGGATTTATCCCCGTATGAAATAATTATGCAAAATGATGATCTGCTGCAAAAGGCAAAGAGATATTTCATTGCAGAGCTGGAGGCTCAGAGCAACTCTTGTGGTGCTGTGAATCTGCAGGATGAGCTTGTTGTAATCCGTCCGCTCAATGCAGCTGAGGCCATTGGAGAGGCGGGCAGGGAGGATTTTCCCATCATTCGCGGAAAGGAGGTTCTCATGCAGGCCGTTTACAGAGGCGCTGTAGGGCAGGCATTCACTGCGGCCAAAGGAGAATTTCGGGGCTCTTTGGGTGATGTACTGGATCTGCCGCTCAGCGGAAGCTTCGAACGGGCCGTGCTGATTGCAGCGGTAAATGCCGTGCTCAGATACATGGGCAAGATCGAAAATACGGTTCACTGCAGGAACGATGGACCAAGTAGCTGCGCGGCCTTAATGTCGGAATGGATAAAAGAGCCTGGCGTGAAGAGGGTTGGGCTGGTGGGCCTGCAGCCTGCGCTTTTAGAAGCCCTGGTTCAGGCACTCGGTCAGAAGAGGGTGATGGTCTCGGATCTATCCGCTGCCGGAGCTGATCGCTGCCAGGTGAGGGTATTGGATGGAATGCAGGCTGAAAATATGCTGGAGAGCTGCCAGCTCCTCTTGATTACCGGATCGACTTTCGCCAACGGCACAATTGACGACCTGATGAGTGCAGCCCGCTGCTACAACAGCAGGGTCGTATTCTACGGCACCACTGCAGCAGGAGTCGCATATCTCCTTGGCCTGGAGAGATGGTGTCCTTGCTCGACCTGAGTTGATTCGATTCGCCTGCATTAAAATCCTTTCAGTACCTGAGTATTGCCCCTATATTCCCAAGGCTTTCCAGGAACGCGTCATCCTCTACTAAAACCACTTCCGCTCCCATTCTCTCTGCCAGCTCATAGAGGCTCTCCAGGCTGAGTGCCGCCGCCTCCCCGCCGCAGGTAGGGCACTTTTCTCCCTCTGAATCGATGTGTTGGCAGCTTGTGCAGATCATTCCAGGCAGGCTAAAGCCCTCTGAGATCAAAAGACAATTCACTCGCCCATCCTTCAGGGCATTTCCAACATTCGTCAGGCCATAGGCAGCAGGATGACCGCGCAGCACGGCTTCTTTTAGTTTTTCAGCCAGAACCTTTTCTCTTGAAAGCCCGTCCTCGTGGACGAGATCCTTGCCTATATTCGCCAGGTCTTTTGACGATGCTTCCATAGAGGTGTCCACAGTTCCTATGACCTTATCCTTCAAGGCTTGAGGCATCATCTCTATAAGCTGGCCTTTGGCCTCGGCTGGACCGACCACTACCAGGCCGCGCACCTTGGTCAGATCTTCGTTCTTCTGCAAATCCTCGATAAGCTGGGTGAAAAAGGAATCGATTTGCCCCCTTCTGAGGCGATTGTAGCGCATCTGGCTCCAACCTCCCTTCTTGTGCTTGTTCATAAGGTCTATGGAGGCATTCTCGTTCTCTTCCAGAAGGTTAGACTTCACCAAAAAGAGCTTTGCCTCCTGGGAGTCAATGAGCAAAAGGCCGTAGTCCTCGTACTCTTCCTTCAGCCTTGCCAGGGGGAGAAGAAATGGTGAACTATCATAAACAACGAGCGGCTCCGGCTCCACGCTTAATCTGTAGACGTGCAGGAAGCCGGCGGTGGCTGAGGCAAAGATGACCCTGCCACGTTCACCTTTTATGCCTGGGGCTGACACAGCGGCCTCTATCATACCAAGCGTATCTTGAAAAGCCTCCAGTAGATCTTTTGGCAGGGCTTTCTTTATGATACTCAGTCTCGATGCTACAAAGGATTGGTCGTTATCTCTTCCTGTAGTTCCAAAATAGACTGTCAGGAATGTGTCCTTTGTATCTCTTGTCTCTGCCAGAGAGTGCAGGTCGATTTCTGTGAGGGATGTTAATTTTGAATCCTCTTTTGCTTTAACATTGAACTCCATAAAAATATAATGCACCTGCCAGATGATAAGAATATCCACGCCTTAGGGATTAGAGAGATCTATTGTTTTTGACTGGCCGTTCAGTCTTTTTCATCCCCAGCAGCGCCATGGCTGCCAGCGCCGCCGCTCCTGCCCCGAAGACGAATGTCGCCTGGGCTCCCCACCAGGCCCAGAGGGCCCCGGCAACAAGACCGGACAAAATGGCCGCCGCACCAATGGCCCCGTAATATAGTCCCAGAGAGCTGCCCCGCAGACTGTCGGGGGACAGGTCGGATACCAATGCCCTCTCCGAGCCGTCCACCAGTGCGTAGACCAATCCGTAGAGGGCAAAGAGAGCTATCAGGCCTTCTAAAGAGGTGACAAACGCGAATCCCAGGGCCGTGAGGGCAAATAGGGCATAGCCTGTGGCCAGTACTTTTTTCCTGCCCACCCGGTCCGACCAGATGCCAACCGGCATGGCCAGGGCGGCATAAACAAGGTTGAATAGTGCATAAAGCAGCAGTGGCGCGGCCACAGCCTCCGCACCGGAAAAAAGACCCTGGGCGCGCAGGATGAAGAACATGTAGCTGAAGTTGCCTAAAGCGAAAAGACTGGCAATGACAAGGAAGCGGCGCAGCTGTGGGGAGAGACCTGAGAGCCTTAGTCTGACCTCGCAGCTAGGAGACCTAAAGCTCTCCTTTACGCGGTAAAATGGAAGCAGAGCCAACACAGACAAAACTCCCGCCACCATGAATATGGAGCTATAGCTCATGCCGCCCTGCCAGAGAAGATAGGCCAGGACAGAACCGATGACCGCGCCAGTGGAGTCCATGGCTCTGTGCAGCCCAAAGCCCCTTCCTCTATTGCTTTTGTCTGTAGACTCGGAGATCATGGCGTCTCTGGGAGCAGATCGCACGCCCTTGCCGCTTCTTTCCAGTGTCTTGAGCAGGAAGACCTGCTGCCAGGTATTGGCCACGGGCAAAAAGAGTTTGCCTGCCGCGGAAATGGCATAGCCCGCCACCACCAGAGCCTTTCTCTTGCCAAGCCTGTCGGACCAGCATCCTGCCAGGACCTTAAGCAGGCTGGGCAGGCCGTCGCTAATGCCGCCGATGAGACCGACGGCCATTGAGCCGCCTCCCAGAGAAGCTATAAAGAGCGGGAGAACTGGCTGAATGATCTCGCTGCTGATGTCGTTAAGCAGGCTCACGAGCCCCAATAATAGTATATTCTTGCTCGTTTTAGGATCGGACACGGGAGATCAACCATCCCAATAGCTTACATTCTATTACGAACCGGATTTCCTGGATATTGCCCCGACAAGGCTTGCCGCTTCATCCGGTGATAGATCCTCCGGCCTTCTCTCCAAAAGGTCGGCGTCCAGCTCGGCAAGATCTCGCGGGCCTGCACCCAAGGCCGCAAGACCCTTCTTTACTTTTTTGCGTCTATTGTTGAAGAGCCCCTCTGCCAGCCTCATGAAATCCGCCCCATCCGCCGCAGGCCGGTCCGATCGGGGCTGCAGCCGCACGATGGCCGAGTCAACCTGAGGCACCGGCCGAAAAGCCATCTTTGAGACCTTCTCCAAAATCTCGATCCGGCAAAAGAAGCCCACTACCATGGCCAGACGGCCGTACTCTTCACTGCCAGCTGCAGCAGCCATGCGCCGGGCAAACTCCCACTGGTACATCAAAATGGCCTTCTCAAAAGGCCGGGAGAGCAAACGATAGGTTATGGCAGAGGAGATCTGGTAAGGAAGGTTGGAGACGATCTTATTGTAATTGGGAAGCTGCGCCTTCAGTGCATCGCCATTAATCACCTGAACGTTAGAAAAGCGGCCGCAAAGCTGCCCGGCCAGACTGGGATCTATCTCCACCGCATAAACATGACCGGCGCGAGAGGCCAGCGTCTCAGTGAGATTTCCAGGGCCCGGTCCAATCTCCAGCACCCTGTCCTCCTGCCCAAGATCTGCATAGCTCGCAATTCGTGAAATAGCGGCGCGATCCATGAGAAAATGCTGCCCCAGCTTCATCTCATGCGAGGTGCTGTGGTAAAGACGCGGTACTTGATCTTGTCATCCATCAACTCGTCCTCGACGCGCTTGTAGATGATCTTCTCAGGATTGTGCAGCCCCTTCACCCGTTCCATCAGATCGGCAAAGTTCTTGAAAGCACCTTTCTTGCGCTCATTGAGCACCGCCCACATCAGCTTCTTGCCTATCCCGGGTAGCAGCTCTAAGGCATGCATACGGGTAGTGATGGGTCCGGCCTCGTTGAAGTAGCGAATGAATCGGGCCTCATTATCCAGGATTATGCTAACAATCTGATAAGTGAGCTCAAGCTTGGCGTTGTTGGACAGTTCAGAATAGTCGATTCTGCGGTTGACATGATCTATGACGTCTCGACTACCACTACCTATGTAGACTCGAGTTCCTGCTGTTGGAACTACGCCTTCCTTGGGCGTCATCTCCATGAGAACGAAGTTAGCTTCTCCCACGGCTTGGATAAGTGGTTGCTTTTGGTAGCTCCTGGAGTCAGGAGTACGTCCATAGGGGAGGTAATCGAGAATCCTAGCTACCTCTTCTCTCTTCGGCGGTCTCCCCTCAGGCATTTGCCTTTACCCCCTGAATACAATCTCTAAAATACTGTTGAGCTCTTCTTCGCTTAAAGTGAACCGTTCTTTGGCATAAATCGCTCTCAGTTCATCCTTTGTGACAGGCCTGATATCGGCGATCTTTACGGCAATTGCCTTGTTCATCTTTTCCAGCTTCATGAGCTCAGCTACCATTGCCAGGCTTTCTTCTGCCGTGCCCTTGCTAAAGAGCTCAGCATGTCTGATAGCCCGGCGCAGTTCGTAACCCAGTTCTTCTTCATCGGCACGCTGTTGCCGGATCTGGTCCAGGATCTCCCTGACCTCCGCCATGGTCAGGATGTCCTCCTCCAATATGCTTTTGACGATCATCTATTTTTGTGCTGTCAGATGTTCTGGTAATGTGATCAAGGTCTTGGTGGCGTCGCCATCCGTGATCTTCAGGACAAAGGCTCTTCCTCTCTTTCCTACGACCTCTCCCGTCTTTCCGTGGAACCTGGGATGTGGCATGCCCTTGTGTATGCTCGGGTCGATGATCACATGGACCATTGCGCCCGTATCGAACTCCTGAATTGCCTTGACTACGGAGGATTTGCCCCTAGCCCTGACTGTTCTGCTCAGCTTGTCTCTTGACTTCTTCCGCATTCCGTGATGATGTGCCATCTGATTCTCCACCTACATCTATTACATCCAATTCTTCGACTATTGCGTCGACCCTAAGGGCTTCGGCGAGGTTCGGGCGGGTTCTGCCTCCATCTCCGGAGATCAGCTCCTTGATATACAGACCGCTGTCGCCTCTGATATTTATGCGGACCAAGTTGCCCGCAACCTCTAGTAGATCTGCGTTATGGACTTTTCTCACTCTGACCTTATCTGCTCTTCTGTGAGACACGCGAGTGGGCGTACGCTGATCAATCGACCCTTCCAATTCCTTCAGGACGGATTTAAGCTTTTCTTCTGAAACCTCTGCACCCAGCCTGACCAGGGCGGTGTAGGTCTTCTCAAATGTGGCCATTTTGAGCTTCTCCACCATCGCGGAATATGCCTCGGCGAGGCCCAAGACCTCTACTTTGCCTGCGGCGCGACGGTTGATCTCTGCCTCCAGAGCGGCCAGATCAATTGTCCTGATGAGGGGGCGCACCGCCTCCACGATGAAGGGACGGCCGGTCCCTATCATGCGGGCGTCGATGTCCTCGCGACCTGCGCCGTGAAAGACGGTGTCTTCGGCTGCTGCTGCTGCCATCACTGCTGGGCGGATCAGTTCATCTACAGACTCCGGGTACATTTTGCCCGTGCCCTCGCAGCGGGGGCAGCCGCGACCGCGGCACTCGCGACAGGGCCAGCGTGTCTGGGGAATGCCGCGCACGAGCTTTCGGTAGCGTCCGCGAATGAAAATGGACGCGATCTGCAGCTCCACCTCGCCCTTTTCTAAATTGAGGTGAACTACCACATCCGGGCTCTTCAAATCAACCGTTTTTCCTGTCAGGGCAGAAAGTCGCTTTCCCACCTCGCGATTCATCTCCGACTTGAAGGGCTCGGCGTGGGTAGAGCCGCCGTCCGCCAGCAGCAGCTCCTCATTCTCGGAGAGGAGGCCGGACATCTTGGTGCCCACCACCAGGGTTTCTATCTCCCTGCCAGCGATGGCGGCAGCTGCTTTGTCCGCCCAGGCGTCCAGATTTGTGGGGGCCATCTCGCCCAGGCAGACCGTGCAGCGGGCATCCTCCTCGTCTTTGCGGCCCAATTTGAGGCGCGCCGATCGGAAGGATGGCGCCAGCACTTCTTGCAGGGCGCGATCATCATCTGCGGAGGCCTGCATAGCCAGGGCCGTCTTGAGGGAGCGCCCGCGCTGCTCATTGGTAAGGCCGGTGGAGAGCATGGCGAACTGGCGGCCCAGGCAATTGTCGCAGATGGGACCGAAGTTGATGATCTTCCTGGCTGTGTCAAGAATGCTGTCTTTGGGATTCTCAGGATTCTCTAAATTGTCTTCACTCATAATGACTCTTCATTTCTAACCATCGAGCTTCTGGTTTATTAGAGCTTGCTATGAAAATATAGATCAAACCCATCTTGCATCACCTGTATTCCAATCTGTATTTGTATTTGAGTATTGAACGCATGATATTTTAATATCACTTCCATAGAAATATTTGAGGATTTGATCATAAGTATACCCTTCCTTAGTCAAATCATTAGCCTTAATTTGCGACATGCTCCCATGGTTTTGGGGATTATATAATGGTTGCAGGAACTCTGGTGATCCACCTAACAC
>JBATEC010000213.1:0-12631 GCA_049663825.1 Methanothrix sp.
AAAGATTTGCGAGCTTGAAGCCCGGTTAGCTCAATATGAGAATGCGCATACTCCACCAAGTCTAAGACGTGGTCGCAATCGCAAAAAAGATCCTGACAATAAAAACAATGGAAAGCCCGGCCAAAAAATCGGCCACAAAGGCGTAACAAGACCTTATGCTGCTCCTGATCGGCAGGTAGAAGTCACAATTGATCGCTGCCCGGATTGCGGGGCCGATCTTGGCGCTCCTTTTCGAATAGACTCGAAGATTATCGAGGAAATCACTGAACCTCAGCCGATCATGGTCACTGAATTTAAAATTGCGCATTACAGATGTCCCCGTTGCCGGAAGGAAGTCGCAGCAAAAGATCCAGGCTGTCCACATGAAGGCAAATTCGGAAACAATGTAATTGCGCAGGCGACACTTCTAAAATATGGGGATAGAATAACTCACAGAAAGATCCACGACGCAATGATGAGACTATTTGGTCTGAAAATAAGTCCTGCTACGATACTCGATTTAACTCGTCGCGCTGCTGATGCGGTTCAATCGGAATACGATGCGATTTTAAACAAAATTCGAAGCGCTCCGATCCTGTATGTGGACGAAACGTCAATCCATGTCCAGGGAGAAAGGCATTGGATCTGGACCTTTTCCACACCATCTGAGTCTTTTTTCGTGATTCGGAAGAGCCGAGGCATGAAGGTTCTGACTGAAGTCTTAACTCGGAGATACAAGGGAATAATCGTATGTGACGGTTGGAAACCTTATGCCAGGTTCACAAATCGCATTCAGCGATGTTGGGCACATCTGCTTCGAGAGTCAAGAATGAGACTCCAACGATATTTAAGTGGAAATACAAAATGGATAAAATGGCGGGTGAAATTGTTGTCGATAAAGATTATGGAGTATTGATATGTTAATTTGAAATCGTTACACTAGCATGAGATGCCCACTCATCAGGACAGGTGTTCGAAGCGGTGTCGTTAGAACGGTCCATAACAGTAATCATCCTCGATCTGCAATCTGGACCATAACGATTAATACCTTTCGTCACTTCTTAGAGCCAGATCATCCTTGGATTTATTGTTGGATTAGAATGAACAACAAGAACCTCCCGCAGGAGAGTCAGGCTCAGCAGCAATTGCAGTCCTATATCGCGAAGAGAGCGGAGATAGCCCTCTCCATCGAAGTTGTCCTCCTGATTGTAGGGGGAGTCTTCTTCCTCCTCTTTGGAGGGCTCTTGTTCCTGATCGATAGAGGAATGCTGCCCTACAGCGAGGGCTGCGTGTATGGGCTTTTCGTGGTCCTCGTATCGATGCAGATCATCACGATGGGAAAGACACCTTTCGGGGACGTCCTACGCTCATGGTTGGTAGTGATCATTGGGCTTTTAACAGCAATGCTCGGGACCCTGGCCATCTTCTACCCTGAGTACCTTAACACGACGATCCGTATCCTTGCAGGCCTCATAGTCCTGATCACTGGAGCCGTGGGGCTGCTGCAGTTGTTCACCGCGAAGGATAAGGCCCGAAGATGGATGAAGGTCCCCGGGATCCTGCAGCAACTGACGGTCGCCTGTGCCTTGGTGTATAGTATCGAGATAGTGTTAGGGATCATCACGCTTCTCCCTGGCATCATGCCCAATCTGCTGACAGCCGTGCTGCTTCTCGTCTTTGGTGCAAGCCTCATCTTCCTTGCCTGGTGTATCCACGTGGTAAACCACCAGTACGGTCTCACAAATGCAAAGATAGTGCCTGCTCCATCCAAATCGAAAAGCGGGTTTTGCCTACTAAAAGAGACCTCCCTGACGGTGGAAAATACCTTCAACACCTACCAGGGATTTCTCATGATACTCCTTGGAATCCTCGTCCTATTAATGATCCTGGGCATATTCCCATCGTTTAATTCTGATGGCCAGCTTGGCCTCCTGCTGGTACTGACTTCCCTCCAGTTGCTAGCCCTCGGGCAGTTCGTGGCAAGCCAGGTGACTCGATCATGGCTGGTGATTTCTTTCGGGATCCTGTGTGCTGCTACAGGGATCTACTCGTGCATCGTCCCAGGGGTTCTGACCGGTGTGATCCAGCCGCTCCTCGGACTTCAGAACATCATCACTGGAGTGCTGCTCCTTGCCACCAAGATCATAGCACCAACCGTGTACGGGATCCGGCACCCTCCGGCAGAACCTGTTACTCTTCCACCTATAATCAAGCGACTCTTCCTTGTACTGACGGTCACCGGGATAGTGGCCATCCTCTTTGGCATCAATATGCTTGCACCACTCCTCCTCCCAAGCCTGCTAGGGATGGTCGTCTATGCCATGCTCCTTCCACTCCTGATCATCATCATGGGATTCATGTCATTGATCACAGTAGTTATCACCCAGAAACTCCAGCCGGGTGTGGCAAAGCCATAGTGACATGACGATTTCCTTTTTCTGGTTCTAAAATTGGCGCTGCCGCAGTGGGTGTCTTTCATGCCTAGACGACCCACTCACCGCTTCTGCGCTTGCGGGCCACATTGAGCAGATATGCGTCCATATCTTCTGCAGCCAGAGGATTGAAGCCGTTGGTCGCGCCGCTGACATCAGCATCATCGCCTAGCACCAGACGGTCTCTCCTCGCTACTCCCTCTAAGATTCTGCTCACCGACTGCTCGGCAGTCTGAGCACCTTTCTGTGGCTTGTTATCCCCCCAAATAGCCGTGATCGTGGTGCCTGGTGTCGCCGAGGTGAAGCAGATATTCTCATCCCAATATTCATAACGAAGAGCCAGGGTCAAACCATTCAGTGCGGCTTTCGTTGCTGAATACATAGTCTGCAAACCCATTGGGGCGAACGCGATACCCGATATCACATCTATGATATGACCGCTACCCTGTGCCCTCATAATTGGAATTGCGGCACGGATGCCATAGACCGCACTGTAAAAGTTGATCGAAAAGGCCTTCTGCCAAATCTCATTGGTCTCTTCCTCGAAGAGCCCTCCCAGACCTACTCCTGCATTATTGAAGAGTATATCGATATGCCCATCTCCGAACGCTGCAGATTTAGCGATCATATCTTTTACGTTATCCTCGTTGGTAACATCACACATCAAACCGAGCACCTTGCCCGGATATTTTCCGTCCAGTCTTGCGGTCTCGCGTTCGAGATTCTCCTTGTTGATGTCGGCCAAGACGACTTTGCTCGCACCAAATGCAAGCATCGCCTCGCAGAGAGCGAGGCCGATTCCTGAGGCACCGCCAGTAACGACCGCTACCTTGTTCTCATAGTACTTTCCTGTCTCACTCATTGTCTTCTCCTCCTTCTAGAATCACGATCAATATTGTCCATAGCGCTGATGACCTGCGCAAATTGTAGAACGGTCGTAGCGACCGGTGAATAGGTAGCTAAAGAGGTCATCGGATTCCTTTCCCTCGAATGTTGCTAGCGCGTGCACCCCTCGCACCCAGTTGGAATTGATAGAGTATGCGGCACCCAGCGGCCTGACGACGACCAGCTCCGACCACGGGTCGTCAAGCGAAGGCTCCATCGAAATTGATTTTACGCTGGCGGCCTCATAAGTCCTGTAGTCTGTAACACTATCATATCCAATGAGAGTGGCTTTCGGCAGGGTCATACGACCGTCTGAATCCGCACCGATGTCATATTTGAAGTTAAAACAGTAACCGTCTACGCTCGCACCAGGTACGATGTCGGCGAATCCTGCCTCCTTCGTCGGCTCGTTAGTCTCAATCTCGATCTCAGCCTCGAAGATACGCTTGCCCTTTGCTTCTACCACGGTGTGTGCGATATCGTCGTTTCGCTCAACAACGATCTTCTCGCACATTTTCTTGGGAAGCCCCGACAATTCACGGCCGCTGAGCAAACCCATCTGCGCGCCCGGCCCGCTAAGCTGCAGGTTGCAGAAATACAGGCCACTATGCTCTCTATACTGGACGCCAAGTATTCCGATGCCCGCTTCCATATACCATGGGGCAAAGGTTGGCTCCCTAATGTTGACGAAGTAGGAGTAGACTAGAGGATGCTCGGGATCAGCTAATTCCAGTTGCTGTGGCAGTACGCGTCGCGCAACCGTTGGATCGGTCTCCCAAAATATGTAGAGACCCTCCTCCTCGTTCATCGCACCCTCTTTCATAAACGCTTTGAGCTTCTCGCGTTCTACGAAATAACTTCCGTTCTTCATGATAGACCTCCTTTTTTTTGTCTTATTCATATCAGGATTCGAAGACAAATGCCTGCCCATATGCGTCCTGTGTTGCCTCCAGAATCCTCGCTCCGCGGTTCGCGTCCCCCAGGATATGCGCCTCCGGAAAAGCAGTCTTGAATGCATTGACTGTGTCTTTGCGGGGTCGAACTCCGAGCGCCAGGATAATCGTCTCGGCATTGACAAACACCTTCTCACCCTCATCCACGCGCTCCAAGGCTACTCCGTCTTCGGTTATCTTCGATACCTTGTGTCCGAGCAAGTAGACTGGGCCATATTCTGCTAGGCGTCGTTTGATATCGAAGACAACTAAGATTGAGATGCCCTGGCCGATTTCAGGTAGCATATCGACAATCGTTGTCCGGTGTCCGGCTTTCAGCACGACTTCGGCTGTCTCAAGACCGGTCATGCCGGAGCCAAGGATTATGCAATCGCCCTTGAGTTGGGCTCTTCCGATAAGCACATCCTCGGCAGTGACGACAGTCTTCCCGTCGATGCCGGATATAGGAGGTATTGACGGCATTGCACCGCAGGCTATGAAAACCCCGCAGGGCGATAAGGCCCCGACCTTTTCTACGGTTGCCCCTTCGCCTATCCTCAATTCGATATTGCTTAGGGCGACCTGCGCGATCATCCCGTCTACTAGCCTGGTTATCTTCTCCTTGCCCACACCCTTGTCGGCGACGTTTAGAGTCCCTCCCAAGCGTTTTGCCGGGTCAAAGAGCACGACATGGAACCCGCGTTTGTCGAGAAGCAACGCCGCCTCGATACCGGCAGGTCCGCCACCAATGACCACGACCGTTCTCCCTTGACCGTTGTGTTTAGGATTCTCGAACTCCCTCTCGCGTCCTAGTTTCGGGTTCACTGCGCACTTGACATGCCGGCAGTTTACTATTTCCTGGAAGCAGCACAGGCATCCAATACATTTTCTGATAGTCTCGGCCTTTCCCGATTGGGCTTTATTGCACCATTCGGGATCGGCCAGATGCCCACGGGCTACTCCGACAAAGTCGCAGCAGCCGTCCATGAGTATCTGCTCGGCCACATCGGGCTCCTTGATGTTGCAGACCGCGATCACCGGAATGTTTACATGCTTCTTCACTTCGGCAGCCATGTAACTCTTCCAACACTGCTCATATGTACCGGGCTCTATAGTGGCGCAGACCTCGGGGCTTCCCGGAATACCGCAGCTTACGTCAATGAAGTCGACTCCTACCTCCTCTAACCTCTCGCAGATGATGCAGCTTTCCTCGAGGTCGTTTCCCTCTTTCCCGAGGAACTCCTCGACGGAAAGCCGCACGCCAAGCGGAAAGTCGCTTCCGCATTGTTCTCTAATGCCTTGGATAATCTCAAGCAGGAAACGCATTAGGTTCTCTAAGTTGCCTCCGTAGTCATCGGTCCGTTTGTTCAGATATGGAGAAAGGAAGCTATTGATCAAATAGCCATGTGCGCCATGCAGCAAGACGCCGTCAGCGCCTGCAAGCTTCGTGAGCATCGCACCGTTAATGAAGGCGGCTTCGATTCTTGCTATCTCGTCGACATCGAGCGTGCGTGGAACCTCTGAAGCAGTTTTTATAGCCGATGCGGCGACTATCAACTCGCCACCGATTGCAAAAGATCCCTGGCCTCCTGGATGGTGGAGCTGAAAGAATATTTTTGTACCGTATTTGTGTACCGTATCAATTAAGCGTGCCAATCCAGCAACATCAGTGAGGTTTCGGGCTGCGAGCTGGCAGGTCTCACCTGCCCCCGCTCCATCGAGCACACGGCAGAGCTCGCTTTCGATGAGCCCTACACCTCCTTTAGCGCGCGCCTCATAGTAGGCAATGATGTCGTCGTTCACGCCTCCCCCAGGCGCTGCAATTCCCGTACCCATTGGGGTCATCACAACCCGGTTCTTAATCTCGACTCGCCCAATCCGTCCAGCACGGAACAGTTTATCGTACATAAGCCTCACCTTCTTTCAATCATCTTTTATTCCTTCAAAATATATATCCAACTGCAGCCATCCATATGTATTGATTCTCTATCACGGGCACTACTCAACCACTAATTCTTTTTCCTCCGAAAGAGCGCAGTTGAGGGCTTGGTCCCAAGCTGCAATTCTGTAACGTACTTTCTGGTGTGCATAGTCCTCCATATTGACAGTTACTCTGTCACCAGAGAGGTTCTCAAACAAGCGCTTTTTCACTTCACCATTCAAAAGAAAGTCGATCCTCGCTAGTCTGAGATCGTCTGGGTTTGAATCCGATGCAGTAAATTCGAACACATAATCGGATTTAGGTTTTTTCCCGAGCCACGTGACAGAAACATTCGACAGAGACATGAAATCATTATGGGTTTTTGCGTTACCCCATCCATCTTCAAACGGATAGCATCCAGCTCCAGATCCTGGATAGCTCTCATATAGCCATTTTTTATGCCTGCAAAAGGCATCAAATCCGTATAGATCGATATATGCAGGCTTGTTTATGCCAATCCCGTCACGAAATGCCGATTCGAGCAGGGGAATTGAATCCAGTTGGTATCCAGCAAGAAGTGCCTCGACAGTATCAATTGCAACAGAGTCTTTCGAACAGAGGACTGCGTTCGTGAGGATATAATCCGTCCTTGCGTCTTCATCCGTGACTTTGTTTGCCGGGCCATTCCTGTTTCCCGTAAGCGCATCCATAATTACTAAATCAAATGCACGCGCACGATTCATTGCACACAGGTAGTCAAGAAACAGGCGGACATCGCCTGTACCGAATCCATAACCCGCATGTTCTTGTTTTTCGAGAGTACCGAGCATGGATCCCCAATGGAGTTTAAGCGCCCCAGTCGCACCAAGCAATCCATGGCTTTTTAAAATTGGTATTCCAATATATATATCGCAATACTCAGCTTCACCATTTGCCTGATCTCTTGTCCGCAGGAATTTTGGGAGCCATACTTCAGTCCTCCCGCGTATAGGCTCCTCCACAACTGTTAGGAACCTTTCAGACATCTCAACCGAGTCGAGGTTGACAATTTGGGCAACAGAACTACCGTCAAGAATACCGTCACCGTTATGATCGTAACAGACGTCGCCCTTGTCAATAGTACCATTCCCAGTGCGCTTGAGGCGAGCATAATAAAAACTATGCGAATTATCTTTGGCGGATGGATTCTTATCGGCTGTAAAAGTTGCATCAATGACCTTCAAATCTGCATTTCCGTCAAAACCGATTATTTTCCTTACCTTCTCGGCAACATATCTCACAATCCTCGGATCTGATATGATTCCCCGCCCTTTCTCACTTGGCAGACCCTGGCTAGGCCCGACTATATTCACTTTAATTACCACTTTGTATCCTGGTTTAATAATTTCTGACAAACCGCGAGGACCAAGCACCTGTGCGATCGCATCATCTACAAGGACATGAACCTCCTCATCCGAAGGCTCCTTATTCATGCATGAAAAACCTACTAACGATAAAGGAGTGTCATGTGGAATGCTTCGCTTGACAATAGTGTTGGCGTACACTGCTGAAATGCTTGTTCCCTTTATCCCTGAAATTTGGATTTCTTTCATGTCTTCCAAGACTTTTGCCCACCGACGACTTATATCGCTGGCATAGTTAATGACGCTTGATGAAGACTTTCCGTGCTCAGAGCAATTGGGCGATGCCAGATTCTTATGATCCATGATTTCATCCCTCCTTGGAAAACAATTGAATTCTTATAATTAATACTTAATGACCGCATTCCAAATATCGCCTAGATAAAGAGGGATGATAGATATGCTCTATAAGCCCTGCAAGAACGATTCATCTCAGTTCACAGGATCTATCAGAGCGACCTAGCCCGAGCAGATCTGTTTAATGATTTGAACATCTTATGATGAAATTACTAGTAAACATGTGCGCGGGTCACGTCCCTCGCAAGCTCTCTTCGAACTCAGAATATTTGCCGGTAATAACACCCAAGTTGCAAGATGCGGGGCATCTGAGGCGCCGCCGCATGAAGATGAAGACAAGTGGCTGAACCAATCCTAAGCTGGATACGCATGCCCTTTATCCCCGCTGCAGAGCAGCGGGGTATTCGAATTAAATAAATAATACTACTCTATATATTTATAATGCCTATATCCCTGATGGTCTATCCCGGCCAGAGCAAACTCGCCACTGGGCGGCAGCACGCTCTTTTCCTTCTTACCTTCGTGAAGCTGCTCATAATCCTGCAAAGATATCTGCCTTCTATCCCCCAGCCTCTGCAGCAGACCTCTCAAGGGCACAGATTCAGCCTGCGGCTGTGCTATGGCCGAGAAGAAGAGGGCCGAGCAGCCGCTTCCGTAGGCTCCGAAGCCTAGCCTTTCTCCGGCATGGATCTTCTGCATTTCCAGAAGGCTGGCCAGGCCAAGATAGATCGATCCGGTGTAGATGTTTCCGATTTGGCGGGAGAGCGTGGCTGTATCCCCGACCTTGGCCTGGTAGGCTTGCAGGAATTGCTTTGACTTTGCAAAGCGCCGGGCGTAGTCCGCCTCCGCCGCCTGATATTTCTCGATATAATCATACTCCTCGGCTTTCGGCTCGCTGCCTAGCTCCAGCTCGATCTCCTTGCATATGCGGCTTTCTCTCCAGTCGTGCCTGAAGACTGCAGCCGAGGCGTATTCGACCATCCTGGGATAGGGAATATGAAAGAGAAGATGGTCTATGAAATCGGTTACGCACTCGCCCGCGCCGGGAGTTATGGCCCCCGATCGCTTCGCCCTGGCGGCAAATGAATCGAAGGCTCCTCGCATGGCATCCAGATAGCACTGATTGCTGTGCTTTCCGTTTACAACTGCGGTTGTGCAGCCCATGGGCCGGAAGAAGTCGTTCTCGTCCCTGGTGAAGGAGCCGTAGATCTGCTCCAGGGCCAGCAGCCGGGGATTCTTTTTTACCAGCAGGGCTACGCTGCCCGCTCCCTGCGTGTACTCGCCTGCGGAGGCAATCGGGTACTTGGCCACATCCGAGGCGATGACAATGCCCACCTTGCCTTCCTCTTCTGCCGCCACCCAGTAGCTTAGGCTCTCCAGGGCAAAGGTCGTGCCGATGCAGGCTGCCTTGAACTCAACGGTGCTGCATTCCTGGAAGGAGCCTTTTCCGTAAATCTTCTCCAGCATGCCGATTACGTAGGTTCCCATAGCCTTGGCCTCGTCCAGGGCCGACTCCGTTCCGACATAGATCTTGCCGATCTCTTCCGGACGGATGCCTGTTCGCCGCATCAGATCCAAAAGAGACATGGCCGCCATGCTGGCCGCATCCTCATGCGCATCGGGAACGGCCATGCGTTCGATGCCGATTCCCTTAATCAACTTGCCAGGATCAATGCCTCGATTGGTGGAGAACTCTCCCGCCAGGGGAAGAAAGAGCCTGGGCACATAGACTGATAGATCATCGATTCCCACGGGATGTCCCATGCCTGATGGCATAACTTCAATATTATTTCAGGTTTTTGCTTACCTCCTTCGGAAAATATATCAATGAGAAACGCCTACTATAGTTTAGAATTATAGGAGTGATGAATATATGTCAAACGGAGATGTATACAAAATAATAGAACTGGTCGGAACTTCCACAACGAGCTGGGAAGAAGCAGTCAAGACCGTTGTTGACAGGGCCACCAAAAGCCTGAGAGACCTTCGCATTGCTGAGGTCAAGGAACTGGATGTCCGTCTGGAGAATGGGAAGATCGCAGAATACAGGGCTAAGGTAAGGCTCTCCTTCAAGTACGAGGGCGAAGATTAGATCTCGCCCAATATCTATTTTTCTAATCGAAGCTTGATCTCGAAGAGCTTGGGCCACAGCTTTCCCGTTACAAAGATCCTATCTTCTTTTGCGTCGTATGCAATGCCGTTCAGAACATCTACGTTGCTGCCCTGAATATCGCCTTCCTGTAAGATACCCTGCAAATTTATTTTGCATTTCACCTCGCCGCTCTCAGGAGATATTATCACTATCCCGTTTGTAGGCCAGACATTGGCATAGATCTGCCCTTTGATATACTCCAGCTCATTTAGGCCCTTAAGCGGCGTATCGTTGGCTGTGACCAATATCCGCCCCTTTTCCGCAAAGCTCTCCGGATCAAGAATATGCAGGACGTCTGTGCCATCGCTCATGATCAGGCTCCTGTTGTCGGAGGTTATGCCCCAGCCTTCCGTCTGGTAGCTGAAGTTGCCGATCTCTGTCAGATTCTCTTTGCCGTAGACCAGACCCAGGCCCGATTGCCAGGTAAGCTGAATGATCCTGTCTTTCCAGATAGCTACACCCTCCCCGAATAAGGTGTTCTCCAGGCGCGTCTGCTTTAGAACGCGGCCAGTTTCCAGATCGACACGGCGCAGCGATGATCGCCCGTACAGCCCCGTTCCTTCGTAAAGCACTCCTTCTTCATATACCAGGCCTTGAGTGAATGCGAGGCTGCTGTGGGGATAGACATTGACGATTTGGTAGCCGAGGACGGGGATCGCGTCTTCCTCAACTAAATGAGAGCTGCCCTGCGCGGCAAAGAGTATAGCTGCCAAGATCAGAGCCGCCGGTATGGCCAGGAGAATGAAATGTTGCGAGCGGGTTTTTTTCATCATGCAATCAAAAGATCCTATTAGACTGTGGCTTTAAAAAATTTTCCGCTATGATTTGGGAGGATATGAGAAAGAAAGACATAAATGCTAAGAATAATATTATGAGGTCAACCGAGGAGGATTCCTGTTTAATGGAAACGGCATCTCGCAAAATATCCTTGATAATGGCCGATATCACAACTCTCAAGGTCGACGCCATCGTCAACGCCGCTAACAACCTGCTATTAGGGGGCGGAGGTGTGGACGGTGCCATCCACAGGGCAGCGGGCCCACAGCTTCTGGAAGAATGCCGTCGCATCGGCGGCTGCCCGACTGGCGAGGCACGTATCACCAGAGGATACCGGCTTGCTGTAAGATGGATCATTCATACCGTCGGGCCCATCTGGCGAGGCGGAAACGATGGCGAGGACGGTCTATTGGCCTGCTGCTACAGGAACTCTTTTGCCCTGGCAGAGCAGCACGACATAAATAGCATAGCTTTTCCGGCCATCAGCGCCGGAGTTTATGGTTTTCCCATGGAGCGGGCTTGCCGCATTGCTCTCGGGGAGATGAGCGCATTCCTGGATAAAAGCGGCGGAATTGATGTCATAGCCGTCTGCTTTAGTGATAAAGCCTACCAGTGCTACCAAGATACCTTACGAGAGCTTTGAATCGATCTTGCCAGGGCTCAGTAGCGATTGCGATTGCGCTATTTTCTCTTAAGCCCGCCGTTCTGTCCATCAAGCCTTGGATCAACTTACAAAGTATATGCCTATCGCCACCATGCCGAAAGAGATTCCCTTTTGTTTCAAAGAACTCCAATCAGTTTTCTCGTTCATCACTATTGCCAGCTTTGGCATGAGAACTCCCAGGCCCAGAATGAGGAGCACAGTCATGATGGGCTGAAGTGCTTCTACGCTTGATACCAGAGTAACCGATCCTATGGCATAAGCGAAGAGTGAGAAGATGATCCCCAGGAATTGGAATGTCTCCTCTGATATCAAAGTTCCCACGGCTAGGCCGCCTTGACTAAAGAAGCTCTTGACCTCGCTGCGGATGGATGAAACTCCCAAGAGAGGCAAGACCACAATCATACTGCCCAGGGATGACCAGATGTAGAGATCCCACTCATCGATGGAGATGAGTAGATACTTGAGGGAAAGATAATAGACGGCGGTTAAGATCCAGTACGACAGGAAAGGCTTGATAGCAGGAGAGAGAGCACTAAGAAATGGCTTGCTGTTTAATCTATTGTTATTAGAGCGTTTACTATATAAACCAATGCAATCAGATCTATTTTTTTTGTAGGATAAGAGCAAAGTGCCAACAAGAAGCAATAGCCCTCCGACGCAATGTTTTAGCTCCATAGCCTCTCCTAAAAGGAGGACGGAACCAATGAAAACAAATAACGGATACACGTATTCCAGAGCGGTTACTTTAGAAATTTCTTCGATTTCCAGGGCCTTCATGTAATAAAAGCAGGGAAATACCTGTAAGCTTCCGAAGAGAAGAGCAATGAGGGATTGCGGGTATACAAAGTCCGCGCCTGCTATTAAATACACCGGAATGGTAAAGAGCTGCGAAGCTAATACCTGGCATACGATGTACGCATTGGAATCTTTTGTGTAGCTGCTGAGCAGAAACTTATCCAGTAATCCTGCAACAGAGAAAAATATCGTTCCCAAGAATGCGAATGTCAACCATTCCAGTTCAAATCCCTCCTTTAAAGGTTACATTTTTTTGGTTTTATCAATGTTAACGTTCTCGGTCAGCAACCATAACTATTTCAATCAATTTTATATCAATGTCATATTAGTTATACCTATTCAATTTTCCGATTATGGGACATCCTAAATTAATATTTTTTATATAAAATTTTAGTAT
>JBATEC010000214.1:0-13115 GCA_049663825.1 Methanothrix sp.
GAAGCTGAGGTGGATTCCGGAACATTAGATCTCAAACTCAAAGAATATGCCGCTTCTGCAGACCATTGGAGTCGAGTACGCATTTTGAATTTGCATTTAACGCTACATAATATAAAATGTCAAGAACAAATTATTAATAAATCTCCTTTCTGGGAACACGCCACTCGCAACTTGTCACACCCATGCTCTTTGCCTTCTCTTTATAGTGCGAATAGTTTTCCAAATTTGACTTTATAATTTTTGCAGGAATTGCAAATGATGTGAAGGAGGGATATTGTGCGTAAATACTCTCATCTCGTGATCGACCTTCTTCATCTCTAATATTTTTATAAAATTCTTCTTCTATATACGGTGTATAATCTACAACACCTAAGACCGCACCACCTTCTTGAATCGAATATACAGGACTTCCACTAAAGCCGCCTGCTAGTTGATGACCTAATGCTAACCTCGGGAGAACTAGATCTTTAGTTACAGAATTTCCTTTATCATCTTTGGTTACTACATTCGTGAATTTGTAATCGAGAACACTTGATATGATTGTCTTTACTACAAAAGGTTGGATTGATTCGACTTGAAGGTTGCAATCTGTTGGAAATCCCAATACACCTACTTCGGCACCAAGGATACAATTTTCGGAAATATCTAGGGATGGAACAGTTATTCCCGATCCTGGCAATTGGAAGACACACAAATCCATTTCCACCATTGAGTGTGTTTTCAGCACGCCTTCTCCCAAAACATGCCAATGCCAAGAGATTTTTTGATCTTGTCCAATCTCCTGAACACCGATCCGGATATTGCTATCTTGTAGCCCTAATTTTCCCAATCCTGTTTTAGCTGCAGATTTAATATCCACTAACTCATCAATAATATGTCGACAAGTTACAAAGAAATCCGTTTGGCTGCATCCACTGGGTGGCAATATCCCAAATCCAGTGCCAATAATATTAATTATATTATTATTCCTCATTCCACATGCGATAGCTATTACTGAGGGCTGAATAAATGTGGCAGTAATTTTTTCAAATTTTAAAGTACTGTCATCATTAATCTCTAATATCTTAAACATTATATATATACACAGCACCGTCGTAAGGCTATTGGTCTCTTATGAACTCACGAAGTTTTGTGATATCATCCATATGATTGGCCTTTCAATGCCGTTCTTTTTAGCTCTGCCTACTATTTAAAACATCTTAAAGTAGCTCGGTGTGAGACAACATCCACTCTCGTCCACTTGCAGAACATGCTAAAAATTGTACAAATATCTCTACTTCCCTATCTTCTCGTGAAACACCCTCTTGGCCTTTCCCTCCTGCCTTGGCAGGCCGCCCAGCGGAAACACGTCTCCCTTGGGAGAGAAGCCCAAAGCCTCTTTGAGCGCCTTTTCCACCATGTAGCCAGTAACCCCAGGTTCGGCCTCCACATTAACCCGCACATTGTTGACGCCGTCCACCTCTTCCACAATGATCTGGTAGTTGTTGCCGATGCCGGGTATTCCCAGAAGCGTCTGCTCGATCTGCTTGGGGAAGAAATTGACGCCCTTGACGATGAGCATGTCATCCCGCCGCCCGGTGATGGGCGCAATCTTGAGGTGAGTCCTGCCGCACTCACAGACGTCCCGAGAGATGACGCGAGTCAGGTCAGCGGTTCTAAAGCGAATCATGGGCAGAGCTTCTCGCGTCAGCGAGGTGAAGACCAGCTCGCCCTCCTCTCCGTCTTCCACAGGCTCTTTCGTCGTGGGGTCAATAATCTCAATGATGTACTGATCCTCCCAGACATGCAGGCCGTCATGAGCCGGGCAGTCCATGCCGAGAGTGCCGACGCCGCCGGACTCAGTCATGCCGTAGATATCAAAGACATCGATGTTCAGGCCCTCGGATATCTTCTTTTTCATGGACTCGGAGAACGCCTCCGCTCCGAATATTCCGATGTTCAGGTCGGGCAGAGTCTCATTTTGCTCTTCGAGAATCTCCATGAGCCGCACCCCGTAGCTGACCACACCCGTGAAGACGCGCGTCTTGAGATCTTTGGCCAGGCGTATCTGCCGGGCTGTGTTTCCTGGCCCGGCCGGTATGACAAAGAGCCCAGCCGCGCGGGCTCCGTGGTACATGCCAAAGCCGCCGTTGAACAGCCCAAATAGCGGCGTAATCTGAGTGGCGTCTCCGGGCTTCGCCCCGGCCATGCGATAGCAGCGAGCCATGCACTCCGCCCACTGATCGAGGTCTGCTCGAGTGTAGGGCATGACCACCGGCGTTCCGGTGGAGCCGGAGGACATGTGCATCTCCACGATTTTTTCTCGCGTCACGCAGGACAGACCCAGAGGGTAGCTCTCTCGCAGGATGTCCTTGTTGGTCATGGGCAGCTTGACAATGTCATCCGCAGTGCGGATGTCCTCCGGTCTGACACCGGCCTGCTCAAAAAGCCGCCGGTAGGAAGCATTGGACTTGTAAACGTGCTTGACTATGGCCCGCAGCCTCTGCGACTGCATCTCTCTGATGTCCTTTAATGAAGCAGTCTCCATTGGTTTATTGTGAAAATTGGTCATGAATAATTCCTTCCTGCGGCAAAAGCCCGCCGGTTGGTCTCCAGGAACTTCTCCTTCACGCACAGTGCAATTGCTTTCTCCCAGGACTCCAGGGACAAATCCAGACCCTGAGATATGGCTCCCAGGAGAACTATGTTGGCCGCCCGGATGTCGCCAAGATCGCTGGCGATCTTGGCTGCGTCAATATAAACCAGCCTGGGAAAGGCCTGGTGTAGCAGCTCTGTTGCATCTTCAGGATAGCGGGCTGCTCCCGATGAGACGGTAACAGGCATTATAACCTGAGAGCTAATGGCTGCGAGACCATCCTGGCGGAGGTAATCTGCAAAGCGCAGTGCCTCCACAACCTCCAAAGCGCCCAGTATGTGAGCCTCATTCCTGGCCACCAGCGGGCTATGAACCTCTCCACCGTAGCGGATCTGAGCCATCACCGAGCCGCCCCGCTGCGCCATGCCGTGCACCTCATTAGTCTTGACATCATAGCCCTCCAGCATAGCTGTCCGGGCTAAAATCTCGCTGGCGAGCAGAATGCCCTGGCCGCCCACGCCGACTATTACGATGCTCTTCGTCTCCGCTGTCTGTTCCGCCACATTCCCCACCTCGCTCATGCTCTCCCCCCGCTGATGATGGCCCCGGCCGGGCAGACCTGTTGACACAGGCCGCAGCCTGCACATAGTGTCTCGTTTATCCTGGGGCCGCCTTCCCCACCTTCAATGGCCGGGCAGCCCAGACCCAGGCACAGCTCGCAGCCTTTACATTCATCCGCCAGAATCTTTCTCATTGGCCCCACTCTCTTCTTCTCCCGCAGGGGGCATGGCGCACGCGAGACGATCAAAGACGGCTCTTCTGCCGCGATTTCATCGGAGATGACCTTGCGGGAAGCGTCCAGGTCATAGGGATTGATCACACAGACGCGCTCAATTCCGCAGGCCCGGCCGATATCCTCGATCTTAACCGCCCGGGTCGCCTCGCCCATGAGGGTCCTGCCCGTGCCGGGATGGTCCTGATGGCCTGTCATGGCCGTGGTGCGATTGTCCAGAACGATTATGGTGGAATGGCCCTTGTTGTAAGCGATGTCCAAAAGGCCGGTGATGCCGGAGTGAAAGAAGGTGGAGTCGCCCACAACGCCTACGACCTTGCGTGGCTCGCCCGCCTTCTCCAGGCCGTGCGCCATGGAGATGCCGGCACCCATGCAGAGGATGCTGTCCATTCTGTCCAACGGCGGAAAGGCTCCTAAGCTGTAGCAGCCGATGTCTCCAGTCACCACCACATCTTCTTTGCCCAGGGCATAGAAGATGCCGCGATGAGGGCAGCCGGGACAGAGCACCGGCGGGCGGGGCGGCAATCTGTCCGAGAACATAGCGGGCCGCTCTTTTGGCACCGGCCTTCCTTCCATGCGGGCCTTTGTCGCCAGCAGCCGGTCCACAGACAGTTCCATGATGCCGGGAACAACATCTCTTCCCCGGCAGGCGAGGCCCAAAGCCCGAACATGCTGCTCTATGAAGTCGTCCAGCTCTTCCACAATGAGGAGACTGGATACGCCTGCCGCAAACTCTCGAATCATGGCGTCAGGGAAGGGATAGGCCATGCCCAGCTTGAGCACGCTGGCCTGGGGCCAGACCTCTCGAGCATACTGGTAGGCGATAGAAGAGGTGATGATTCCCAGACTTCTGTCCCGCCATTCCAGACGATTGGCTGGCGAGCTTTCCGAGAAAGCCTTAAGGCGAATCAGCCGGTCCTCCACCCTCTGGCGCATGGGCCGACCCCACACGGGTATAGGCACAAAGCGGGGCGGATCCTTCACCAGACCGATCTTCTTCTCGGAAAGAATGCGCTCGCCCAGTTCAACCAGGCTCCTGGAGTGGCTGACTCTGGTAGTGGTGCGCAGGATGACTGGTGTCTTGAACTCTTCTGAGACCAAAATGGCCAGCTTGAGAAAATCCCTGGCCTCCTGGCTGTCGGATGGCTCAAAGAGGGGAATTTTGGCAAAGCAGGCGTAATTACGGGTGTCCTGCTCGTTTTGAGAGGAGTGCATGCCCGGATCGTCGGCCACGCAGGCCACAAATCCGCCCTCCACGCTGATGTAGCTCAATGTCATGAGCGGGTCCGCCGCTACATTAAGCCCCACATGCTTCATGGTCACAATGCTGCGAGCCCCGGCCAGAGCCGCCCCTGCCGCCACCTCAAAGGCCACCTTCTCATTTGGAGACCACTCACAGTAAACATCAGGCTTGTATTTGACCAGGTTTTCTAGTATCTCTGTGGAGGGCGTTCCCGGATAGCCCGTGCCGACCGTCACACCGGCCTCAAAGGCGCCTCTGGCCAGGGCCTCGTTGCCGGACATCAAAAGTCTCAATGTCATTTTCTCCTTAGTGTTCTTGTGCTGAAGAGCTGGTGATTATTGTTGATCGTCTCTGCATATTGATATACATCAAAGGCTTCACGAGGCGATACGAATTTTGGCTTATAATCCTTGTGGTGGTTCTCGTTATATGAATAGTAATTGCAGGGGAAATGTTTTTAAATCGTATTGCTCTTCGACGTACATCTAAGTACAACTTAGTACATGAGATGAGGTTAAGATATGAATTATGGCATGACTATGCGGAATGTGAAGGCTCATCTGCGCCAGATGGAGGGAAAAAGATGATGCCTTTGCCCTACTCCGCTTTGCTGATCTCAGTTATTATTATGATCTCGATTACGATCTTTATCCTGATGAGGAGATATCATGATTAATGAACTGCTGCTGGTGGCCTACGTAGCCTTCATCGTCCTTTTATCCTTCAAGCTGCGCCAGGGGACTTTCTCCGGTTTCGTCATCTCCGACCGAAACATTGCCTACCCGGCGGTCATAGGCATCGCCTTTACCGCAGCCTATTTCAGCGCCGCATCTTTCCTGGGCGGGGGAGGGTACGGTCTTATCGCCGGAATGCCCTGGGTGGTCTTCTGCACATTCTTCCATGTGGGCTTTGCATGCCTCGCCTGGCTAATGGCCGGGAAGATCTGGGCCATGGCCAAGCAGTATGATGCCAAGACCGTGCCCCAACTGCTGGAGAAGCGCTACAACTCCCCCACCGGCAAGGTGGTCCTGGCAGCAATCATGCTGATCCTCTACACCGTCTACCTGGTTCCAATCTTCAAAGGATGCGCCACCCTCTTTCAGGGCCTGATCGGTGTGAGCTACCTGCAGGGCCTGATGATTGCCGTGGCCATTGTGGCCGTCTACTACGCTATCGGCGGCCTGCCGGCCATCATATGGATCGGCTTTATTCAGGGCATCCTCATGCTGGCAGGTGCGGTCTTCCTCTACGGGGGACTCTTTTCAGCAGGCGGCGGAATGGAAATCTGGCAGCATATCCCGGCAAACGTGCTCTCCATGCAGGGGCTGAACGTTCCCTGGCAGAAGACCTTAGGCATGGCATTTTCCATCAGCCTGGGCCTCCTCGCGCTCCCTGATTTGCTCATCATGATCTTCTCGGCCAAAGACAAAAGAGTAGTGCGCTTCGCCGGCATCTGGGGCCCTATCTCCATTGGCATCTATGCTCTGAGCATATTCTCTTTAGGAATCCTGGCATACGGTGCTCTCAGCGCCGAGCAACTGGCACCATTCCTCAAGAACCCGGACGGCCTGGTGCCTTTTTTAGCAGTAACCTTCCTTCCCAAGGGCTTTGACGGCATCATCCTCTTGGCCGCCATCTCCGCTGCCATGTCCACCATGAGCGCCATTGTGCTGGTCACCACCACCGCCATCACCTCCGACATCCTGCACTACCTGCGCCCTGAGATCTCCGACAAGAAGACGCTGCTACTGACCCGGGTGGTGGGTGTTAGCATTCTGCTCATAGCCGCGGTCTTCGCAGTCGACGTCCCCCAGCAGATCGTGCCCCTGGTATCCGTGAGCATGGGCGTCATCGCTTGCTGCGTCTTCGTTCCTCTCATCTTCGGCCTCTATTGGGGCCGAGGAACCCAGACTGGTTTTATCGCCAGCCTGATTGCCTCTTTCGCCTCGGTGGTGGTCTGGAACTTCTACGGCAATCCACTCATCCACCCCGTCTTCATAGGTCTCATCTGCGGCACGGCTGCCTATGTGGCGGGAAGTCTGGCGACGAGCGGGCCAGATCGGGTGCAGGTGGTGGGGGAAAACAAAGCTGCCTAATTGATTGGAAAATAAATATATTCCTCCCTCTATTTGCTATATTTTTTTAATGAAATTACTTTAATGCCGGGAATAATTCTGGATTATCAAAAGCGTTTGCGGCAAAGTCCCAGCCCTCTTCCACCCTTTTTTGGGGTACTTTTGGATTAAATTAATATACCGAATCAGAGAGGCATATTCATATCCACGAAGGAGGGAAAATATGGCTGAGATGAGAAATTTCGCCCTGAGAGATGCTGAGGGAAATGAGATTGGAGTTTTTACAGGAAAATCACCCAGACAGGCCGCCCTAAAGGCAGCCAACCGGGGCTACACCGACATCAAACTGCGCGAACGCGGCACCAAAAAGGTGCATGTGTTTACAGGAGAGAGGGTGCAGGTGGACAAGCCAGCGGGTGCACCGGCCTGGATGCCGGACAAGATCTGGAAGCCAAAGGTAAAGAAGGTCGGCATCGAGAAACTGGAATAGAATGGATGGGACTCATGGGCCCCACCCAAATGCAGGCGACCTCATGAGTTGGTGACACTCCGGGGGGGCCTCATTATCTTCTTTTTGGCGGCATCTTCATTATCTTCTCTGCTCGATGCCTTTTTGCCGGGACATATAACTTCAAAATATCTGTAGCTGCTCCAAAGTCCGTCTCCCGCATCGTTAGATGCCTGTATCTTCCAGAAGTAGTCGGTATCATCATCAGGGAGAGTTATAGACAGAACTCCACGGCACCTTGTTCCCTGGGTCACTTCCTCTGCCGCAAAATCCTCAACTCGGGTAAAAGTTCCATCCTGGTTCTCTACTTGCAGATTATACCTGGTTGCGGATTGAACTGCAGTCCAGACAAAGGTTGGATTGCTTGTGGAGATCAGGCCGCGAGGTGATATGGGAATCGCTTTTCCCGGGGACACGTTGGCAAATCTGAAGTTGGCAAAGTAACTCCATGGGCCATTGTTCTGGCAGTTCTTGGCTTGAACCCACCATCGGTAGGATCCTTCCGGTAGGTCCAGCCCTGGATTAATAGAGCATATCCTGTCTATGACAACTTGTACATCGTCATACTCGTCTTCAAATATGGCTACATTGGGATTATTTGCATTAGCCACTTTGAGATTGTATTTGGTGGCTCCTGCAACTGTGTTCCAAACAAAAGTTGGATTTCTGGTGCCAATGTTTCCTTTAGGTGAGATAAGAATCGTCCTACCAGGAATGGTGGTGGATGTACAAACAGTGAAATGTCTTTGTGAACTCCAGGTCGGGTTCAAAGGATCGCTCTGGCAATTCCATGTCTGGATTCGCCAGGTATAGGTGCCGGGGCCAAGTATCTCTGATGGAGTCTTGAAACAGGTGGTGGCCGAAGTGAACTCCTCTTTATTATACCATTGCTTAATAACAGGGCTTCCTGCGGAGTTCTTTACCTCCAGGTAGTAGTACTCGCTGTCCAGCGCTTTTGCCCATTCATAGCGGATGTTTCCGCTATTAAGGATCTCATTATCTGGGGGGGACAAAAGTGTGGTGGATGGTGGTGCTGCGCTGATAAGTGCCGTTGATGGCCTGTTCAAATCTAAAGTCTCATTTTCCGGGCCAACAAGGGGAGCCGCGTCGGAAGCTATCGATGCCGCACCATCATTTAGGCCAGATGAAGTATTCTTCGCACAATTTTCGCAATCCTGAAGACCGTCCTCTTGTGCAACGGCCGGCTGTACTGATGCAAATCCTATCAGAAGTAGCAGCCCGGCGAGGACAATTATTGCTGCATTTCTATGAAATAATTCCTTCTTGCTCATGAAGTAATCTCCCTTTTGTACTTGATCTTAATTTGTAGACAAAGAATATATATTTTTTCATTCAAAAATCAAAACGAGATTAAAATCGATTGTTTCCAAACTCGATAAAATATTAAAAATTATTTGTCATAAAAATTATTTTTTAAATAATCTCCATTGTAGCCTTAAAG
The DNA here is from genome assembly GCA_049663825.1 of Methanothrix sp. Taxonomy (GTDB): domain Archaea; phylum Halobacteriota; class Methanosarcinia; order Methanotrichales; family Methanotrichaceae; genus Methanothrix. Next base: position 8,657 of record JBATEC010000214.1, read on the forward strand.
AAATAATGAGAATTTCGGTTGTGTCAAAATAAAAAAATGGGAAAAAACACACAATTAGTTTTACGGCACCAGCCGTCTTCTGTCTCGCGGAAAGAGTACTGCATCGCGAATATTCTCCAATTTAAGCATGGTCATGACCAACCTGGAGAGTCCCAGACCCCAGCCGGCGTGCGGCGGCATGCCGTATCGGAAGGCCTTGAGGTAGAACTCGAATCCGTCCGGGTCCAGCCCCTTCTCTTTTATGCGCTCGACAAGCTGGTTATAGTCATGCACTCTCTGCGCGCCGCTGGCCAGCTCCATGCGCGGATGCATGAGGTCAAATCCCCGGCAAACCTCGGGCTTGTCTTCATAAGGCAGGGTATAGTAGGGCTTTATGGAGGACGGCCAGTCGGTGAGGAAGTAGTGCTCGCCTATGGTTTCACCCAGGAACCTCTCGGTCTCTGTATCCAGATCATCCCCCCACTGCATCTTGACGCCTGCCTTCTCTGCAGCCAGATCCAGCGCCTCGGAATAAGTGATTCTCCTAAAGGGAAGCTTTGGAACTTGTATGTCCAGTCCCAGGACCTCCAACTGGTAGCGGCAGTTCTCTGCCACATAACTGTAAGCTCCTGCGACCGCCTCTTCCAAAATCTCCATAACGTCCTTGTCATCGACAAAGCTAAACTCAAGATCGATGGAGATGGCCTCATTGAGGTGGCGACGGGTGTCGTGCTCCTCAGCCCGGAAGATGGGGCCTATCTCAAAGACCCTGTCCATGCCCGCACTCATGAGCATCTGTTTGTAGAGCTGCGGGCTCTGGTTCAGGAAAGCCTCCTTTTCGAAGTAGCTGATGGGGAATAGATCCGTTCCTCCTTCTGTTGCCGCAGCCACGATCTTGGGTGTGAAGACCTCTGTTACTCCTTTTTGGTAGAAGTAGCTTCTCAGGCTCCGTAAAACTGCACTCTCGATCTCGAAAGCAGCCAGAACAGACGGCCTTCTAATGTCCATGAATCTGGCATCGAGGCGTGTATCCAGCTCGCACTCCACCTTCTCAGTGGGGTCCAGGGGCAAAGGCACCTGGGCGGCATTCAACACCCGGATTTCCGTGGGAAGGATCTCGTATCCGCGAGGAGCTTTGGGCTCTGCCTTGACATTTCCTCGCACCATTACCACGCTCTCTCGGCTGATGGAGCATGCGCTCTTGAAAGCCTCTTTTCCCAGCAGTTTCTTGACCATGGTTACCTGAGCCAGGCCTTTTCTGTCACGCAGTACGAGGAAGGCTATGCCACCCAGGGCGCGCGTCTCGTGGGCAAAGCCAGTTAAAATAACCTCTTTGCCATCCAACTGCGCGTTAATATCACCGGAATAATGAGTTCTAAGGATCAAGTCGTCTCACGTCAGCGAGATTGAATTCCTGATATAAAAGACGTCTGGATAAGATAAAGACTAATAAGATGAGTGGCAATATTTTCTAAGAGATTCCCTTAGCCGCACAAAGCCTGGTGAATGGATTTGAATTTGATAAACAGGATGCCTACAGGAATTCCAGGTCTGGATAACATGATTGAGGGCGGCCTTCCCAGACCGTCCCTCACTCTTCTGGCAGGCGACGCCGGGGCAGGCAAGACCACATTTTGCACTCAATTTCTCTGCAAGGGCGCGGATATGGGCGAGCACGGACTATACCTGCTGACCTTCGGCGGACCCTCAGATCTGCTATTCAATTACGTGTCAAGTTATGAATTTGTCAAGAGCACCTATTTTGGCAAGGATATCTGCTACCTGGAGCTGGAAGAGATGGTAGAAAATGCATGCAGGTCGAATGACTTTTTGGACATATTGGAGCAGGAGATAGATACATTCAAGCCAGCCCGAATCGTCATTGAAAACCTCTCCATTCTGGAAGAGGTTCTTAAAGATGAATACTGGCGATTTCTCCTTAAGCTGTCTCACATGATAAAAGCAAACGCATTGGTGGCACTGGTGGCAGAAGATGCACAACCTGGAACACCCTATCCCGCGAATATAGCGCAGGTTGCAGATGGAATAATTCTGCTACAAAATGAAGAGATAAATTTCGCACGGAGAAGGTCCCTGGAGATTCTGAAAATGTGCGGCACATCTCATCATTTGGGAAAGCATGCAGTAGATATATCTGTCAAGGGGTTAGTTGTTTATCCGGGTCTATAAATATGGCATTATCCTTGCAGGATCTCCTGGGCCAGAAGGAATTCTGGATTTTTCTCTTCGTCTTAGGGTGGGCGCTGCTCAACTGGCCTTTAATCGAACTGGCGAGTGGCCGCGTTATAATGGGCACGCCCGACATACTGGTTTATGTTGCCTCGATCTGGCTATTCTTCATCCTGGCCCTGTATCTTTTCGATCGGGGGAATTTTGATTGATTGGACAGCACGTTGCTCTGGTCGTAATGGTCCTTTACCTGCTGCTGCTCTTTGGCATAGCCCGGTATGCTGACCGCCAAAAACACTTGGGAAAGAGCATCGTGGCCAATCCCTATGTTTATGCCCTATCTCTATGCGTATACGTCTCGGCATGGACCTTCTACGGCTCCATCGGACGGGCTGCATCCACGGGTCTCGAGTTTTTGCCCATATACCTGGGACCAGTCTTGGCCATGACAGTTGGCTGGATCATCATCCGAAAGATGATTCGCGTCTCAAAAGAGCACAGGCTCACATCGATTAGTGACTTTATCAGCTTTCGCTATGGTCGAAGCTACGCCATAGGTGCCGTGGTGGCTGTATTGAGCCTGATCATGGTGACTCCTTATGTGGCACTGCAGCTGATTGCCATTTCCACATCTCTGGATATACTGAGCGGCTCTCACACATTTCTGGACTTTACAGTAGAGAGCAAGCTGGTGGTGGCCATGCTCTTAGGGGCCTTTGCGGTCATATTCGGTGCCCGCCATCTCGATCCCATGGAGCGTCATGAGGGCCTCATCGCCGTGGTAGCCTTTGAATCTCTGGTGAAGCTGGTGGCCTTTCTTCTCGTGGGACTCTATGTCGCCTACGGCATATTTTCGGGATACGGAAATATTATGAGCCGGATGATCGACCTGGCATCTAGTAATCAGGCATATGAGACTCTCATGGATGTAGAGCCGACTCTCTGGTTCAGCTTGACTTTAGCCTCCTTTTTTGCCATTCTATTCTTGCCCAGACAGTTTCATGTTATGGTGGTGGAAAACTCCGATGAGTTGCATCTCAAGAAGGCCATGTGGCTCTTTCCCCTTTATCTATTCTTGATCAATTTATTCGTTCCCGCCATAGCCTGGAGCGGCCTGCTCCTGAATACTCCGGGTCTGAAGGATGCATTCATAATAACCATACCTTATTCGATGGGCCAGGACGCTCTCTCTCTATTCGTATTCATAGGAGGCACTTCGGCAGCAACTGCCATGATTCTCGTGGAATCCGTTGCAGTGGGCACCATGCTGCTCAACGACCTGGAGATGCCATATATTTTAAGCCATATAAAAAATGATAGAAATCTGGCCGATACGCTCCTCAATACCAGAAGGCTGAACATACTTCTGGTCGTGCTCTTAGGATATCTATACTCGAACGCTGTAGCTTACTATACACTGGCGGATATTGGAGTCGTCTCTTTTCTGGCAGCCAGTCAACTGGCACCGGCTGCCTTGGGCGGCCTATATTGGAAGAGAGGCACCCGGAAAGGAGCCATGGCAGGCCTAGTCTCTGGCTTTTTGCTCTGGGCCTACACGGCACTCATTCCAACAATTGCGAAAGGGCATGTATGGCTGGCAGATTTGGTCAGGGATGGACCGTTCGGCATAGCCGCCTTCATGCCCACCAATCTATTCGGACTTGATCTGGATATTTGGACCAACTCCGTATTTTGGACGCTTCTCGTCAACTGTAGCCTGTATGTCCTCGTGTCTCTGGCAAGCAAGCCCAGCTTGGATGAAGAGAACGCTGCCGATTGTTTCGTGGATGCTTACCAGCAAAAGGCAACGCCTCACGATCAGGAGATAGGGGCGATACATCAAGGGACTGTTGAGGAGTTGGAGGCAACGCTGGCGCACTATATCGGCGAGACGCCGGCCAGGATAGCGGTTGATGATTACCTTGAGCGCCTGGGCACCAGCAGAGAGAAGATTGATGCAGGGCAGCTTCGGCAGCTATGGGTCCAATTTGAGAAGACGCTTACCGGTTCGGTGGGGTCCTCAGCCACCAGGATGATTGTAGAAGATCAGGTGACTGTGAAGCCGGTGATAGAAGCTGCCAAAGAAACCCTTCCCGCATATGATTTAGTGCGAGGAAAGATCTATGTCGTGCCTGAAATTGCCTATGAGGTCTTCACTGATCAGATCACCCACGGCATGGAAGGGCTGTGCATCACGCATGATGCCCCGGGGGATGTAAGGCAACGCTGGGGATTTATTGAGACACCTATCATAAGACTCTCCGAGGAGAAGGGCGGCGATCGCTACATC